>NZ_JADWYR010000002.1:354459-708918 GCF_015831355.1 Panacibacter microcysteis | reverse complement strand
TCTGTCAATGTTGAAAATGGAATCATCAAAAGTGTAGAACCGTTGGAAGATCAGGTAACCAATTACATCCTGCCTGGTTTTACAGACAGTCATGTACATATCGAAAGCAGCATGATCATACCCAGCGAATTTGCCAGGCTGGCCGTTGTGCATGGCACCGTATCCACCATCAGCGATCCCCACGAGATAGCCAATGTGTGCGGTATGCAGGGCGTTGAGTACATGATTAACAATGGCCGCAAAGTACCATTCAAGTTCAATTTTGGTGCACCCAGTTGTGTACCGGCCACATCTTTCGAAACAGCGGGTGCTGCACTCGACAGCAATGATGTAAAAGCACTGCTGGAAAAAGAAGAAATACTTTACCTGAGCGAAATGATGAACTTTCCCGGGGTGTTACACAAAGATGCTGAAGTAATGAAAAAGATTGCAGCAGCGCATGCACTCAACAAACCGGTAGACGGGCATGCACCCGGGCTTCGTGGCGAACAGGCAAGACAGTACATCAATGCCGGCATATCTACAGACCACGAATGTTTTACAGCAGAAGAAGCCTTGGAAAAATTGCAATATGGTATGAAGATATTGATCCGTGAAGGCAGTGCTGCAAAAAACTTTGACGCGCTGGCTGGCCTGCTAAACGATTATCCTGACCACGTGATGTTTTGCAGCGATGATAAACATCCTGACAGCCTTGCGGAAGGTCACATCAATCAGCTTTGTGCCAGGGCCGTGGCAAAAGGCATTGATGTGTACAATGTTCTCAAAGCAGCTTGCATCAACCCGGTTGTACACTATAAATCAAAGGTTGGTTTGTTGCGTGCCGGAGACCCTGCAGATTTTATCGTTATAAAAGACCTCGAATGTTTTGATGTGCTGCAAACGTATATCAACGGACAGCTGGTAGCTGACAACGGCGTCAGTCTTATTACGGGTGTTGATGAAAAAGTGATCAACAATTTTAATTGCAGTAATGTAGTAAAAGAAAGCCTCGCAGTGCGCTGGAATAATAAAGACCAAATCGAAGTAATAGAAGCGCTGGACGGCCAGTTGATCACCAACAGGCTAAATGTAAAACCAATGGTTGCAGATGAATTTATTGTAAGTGATATTGACAACGACATTTTGAAAATGGTTGTGATCAACCGGTACAGCAACGCAACTCCTGCAAAGGCTTTTATTAAAAACTTTGGTTTTAAAAAAGGAGCTGTTGCATCTACGGTGGCACATGACAGCCATAACATTATTGCCGTAGGTGTTGATGACGAAAGTATTGCGAAAGCTGTAAACCTTGTTATTGCCGAACAAGGTGGCGTAAGCTGTGTAAACGGTGCAGATGAGATGGTTATTGGTTTACCGGTCGCCGGGTTAATGAGCCACAAAGACGGGTACGCCGTGGCTGCAGCCTACACAAAAATTGACCAGATGGCAAAGGGTCTGGGCTCACCTTTATCGGCACCTTTTATGACGCTCAGCTTTATGGCGTTGTTGGTTATCCCACACCTCAAACTAAGCGATCAGGGTCTTTTCGACGGCGATCGTTTTTGCTTTGTTTAATTACGCCTGCTTCAGAAGCCTGTTACCAACTGCACAGCGTAAGCAATGACGCCCGTCGCAGTATTCATGCTTTAGTTCCAGCAATGCCTGGGAGTCAAATGCGGTTGTGTTACTTACACCCAACGTTTTCCATTCATGGAGTATACTGTTTGTTTCTGCCGGCAACGCCTGCAAAAAACCGATAGCAGTTTCTTTTACCTCCTGCTTTTTATGGTATAAGCCATAGGCAAACATTACCGGTACAATGGTATTTATGATAAGGTTACTCATCATCGCCTTACCAAGATTTTTTGGTTTATACGTTGTTGGTTCATCAAACGTGTAATGATAATGCCAGTAGTCGTTTGCCGTTGTATTGAAAAGGCTGTACAGTTCTGTGACAGAAGTAACTTCGAGTATTTTTGAAAAAAGGTGTGAGCTTGTGTAGACCAGCGCAGCCAGTTGGGCCAACCGCACCGTAGGAAAGTTTGCCGGCCGCATACGTAAAAAATCAGGCGCTTTGTTTACAGGCGTTAATGCATACTTGGCTGCAAGAAATGTATACTCCCTTTGTAATAAGTTTGGATAGTCTTCCAAAAAAGAACCGTTGAGTAATCCTGATTGACCAAATAACAAACATTCAATCTGTATCAACTGGTTTTTATGTTTCGCGAGTATGTTTAGCGGAATACTTTTAGCAACCTGTTCAAACAACTGCGCATTCACTTTTACGCCGAAATTTCCCGCCAGCAGCCACCAGAAAACCTCTTCCCAATGGTTGCCCGACTCTTTGAACAAATCCAATACTACAGCAGCTTTACGCTGCAGCCTTTCAGCCACCAGCCGCTCTTTCCAGCCAAGCCAGCCAATTGCTGAAAGCAACGGCAGCTCTTTCCGGCAGGGCACAAAACCCTGCGCATGCATTAGTCTTTCGTAATAGTGGAGCATCATTACAGGAACAAGTGGCTCCAGCTCCAGAGTTGCTACAGGCCTTTTACTGTCTCCGGTTAGAGGTACATCATTTTGCCATACCACATGTAAAATAATGTTGCTGTAATTTTTATCGTGCTGGTGCTGATGACTGTACCAGTCAGAAGCTTTGATGTGCAGTTCAATATTACCAACCCATTTAATATTGTCAATCATTATGCTGCCTGCTGAAAAATCAGGGCCCTGGTTCGTGTTTGGAATACCGGGATGCTGAATGTGCAGCAGGCGCCCGTCAGTGCAGCGCAGGTTATCTTTATTAAAATACTGGAACTGCCAGATGAATTGCAGCAATCTTTCATTCATAAAGGTCCAGGGATTTGTTTGTCTGAGCTGCCAAACTAAAATTAAACGCTCAAACAACAAACATTTACCCGGATTAAAGTTTTGCCAGTTCCTGCACCACCCTGCTTACCGGCAAACCCATTACATTATAAAAATCTCCTTCCACGCTTTTGATGCCAACGACACCGATCCATTCCTGTATAGCATAAGCGCCGGCTTTGTCATATGGCTGGTATTTGTCAATATAAAAAGTAATCTGTTCCTGCGTTAGCTGATGGAAGTGGACCGTGGTAATATCTGCAAACGAAATAACGTTCGTTGCTTTCACCAGTACAACACCGGTAATTACCCTGTGTGTATTACCTGATAAGGCAGCAAGAATGGCGATTGCATCAGCCCGGTGTTGCGGCTTGCCGATGATGCGGTTATCCAATACCACCACCGTATCTGCAGCCAGTATGGTTTGCTCCTGCTGTGCAGGCGTAAGTAATGACTGCACAGCTTTTGCCTTGTGTAAAGCAATGTGTACAGGTACTTCTTCAACAGGCATGGAGGCGGGAAAGCTTTCATCTGTTGGCTGTATAACAATATCAAAATGTACTTCGGCCCATTCGAGCAATTGCTTTCTGCGGGGCGATTGTGAGGCTAGTATTATTTTATTCATTGATAAAAAACTAGCTGCAATGTTAGTGCATAAATGGTTTTAACAGGCACAGGTTTTAAGCGGCAGCCGGTCTTCACACAAAGATCAGCCGGTACAAAAAACATGCGTAGGTGCAACCGGAACTGCTGAAAAAAGATATGTAGTACAAGAGTGCGACGCAAGAGGCGATGCCATAAAAGACAACTGCCGGGTACATAAAAAATTACGTGCGGTAAATTCTGAAGAAGATCATGGAGAGAATGCCGGCAAACATTACGAGTTTTATAACAGTGCTCAGGCGATGATAATCATCCGGTTTGTTTGCGCTGAATAATTTCCTGAAAATCCACAACAGCGGTATAATGATCGCAGCAATGCAATATGCCACGCTCCAGTACCAGCCCAGCTGCATGGCATACACCTGCACGATGACCAGCACGGCAATGAGCACCACTAGCCATACACCCACAAAAACCTTGGTAGCATTGATGCCCCATGCAATGGGCATAGTGGTGCACCCGTAACGCCTGTCTCCTTCCACATCTTCCATATCTTTTACCACTTCCCGTATAAGTGAAATAACAAATGCAAAGCCAGCATATAAAAAGGTTTCGCGCAGAATCTTTTCTGCATGCAGCCCGTTCTTTAAATGGATGAGATGATTGTACTCACACCACGCCACTACAAGAATGACCCATGCGGTCAGCAACGAAATAAGCAGGTTGCCTATCAGCAACTTTCTTTTAAATGTGGTGGAATAAACAAACAGTACTGCCACGCAGATGGCATTGGAAAAACCGAGCAGCCATATTTTACTGGTAAAATCTATGTAAAAACCGATGGCAATACCTGCCGCACTTAGCAGAATATGCCAGAGAATGGCCCAGCGCCTTTTAATAACCCTGTCTACCACCAGTTTATCCGGCTTGTTTACCAGGTCAATATTCAGGTCAAAATAATCGTTGATAATGTAACCGGCGGCAGCAATCAGGATAGACGATAATGAGATAAGCACAAAATTGAGTCCATGCACATTGGGCTGCAGCGGGCTTTCACTAAAGATGGGTTTTACAATGCAGTACACAAACAATGCCTGCGTTAAACCTATGAAAACAAGGTTTGGCCAGCGTACCAGACGTGCAAATGCTGTGATCAGTTTCAAACAAAAAGTTTAGTGTGCAAAATAAGCTGGAAGAAATGGAACCACCAGATAAAATTATTGTGCCCTGATATGCGTGTCTATGCTCCAGTGGTTGCGCAGTTTCATCACTTTCTCAATTACATCTCTTACACAACCTTCGCCACCTTTAAAAGGTGAAATATATTTTGAGATACCTTTTACTTCAATCACGGCATCGCAGGGGCAGCAAGGCATTCCAACAACATGCATTACCTCCAGGTCGGGCACATCATCGCCCATAAACAATAGTTGGTTTACCGAAACGTCGTGCAGCTGCATATAATTGTGCAACACGGTGCGTTTGTCTTCCACCCGCATGTATACATCTTTTACACCCAGTTTATTTAACCGCTCCTCTACTTCAGGGGAATTGCCGCCTGAAATAATTACCACGTTGTAACCCTTTTTTATAGCCAGTTGCATGGCGTAGCCATCTTTAATATTCATGCGGCGGGCCATAAGACCGTTGGGCATCACAAGCAGAGTGCCGTCAGTTAAAACGCCGTCAACATCAAAAACAAAAGTGGTAACCGATTGAAAAAGTTCGAGTACGTTCATAATAAGGTTGCAAATGTAAAGCACCTTGCAGCAGTATATCAAATGGATTGTGGTAATTACCCGTTGAATATTTATGAAGCCGGCAGCACCAATAATGGCATCGCCTGTTGCCACGCTCGGTTCGGGGTTCGGTTGTTATGGCGGCTGCAGCGCGTCGGGCGGTCAGGCATCACAAATGTTAACAGCCTGAAAGTCAACCACTGATCAAAGAAGAAAAAATATTTTCAAAAAATAAATAACTAACACTTGTTTGTTCGAAATATTATCCCTTATTTTGATCCCTCATTTACGATCGGTTGCTTGCTCATAACAATTCCCTGCCTGGTTTTCCGGTGGGGACTTTTATTTTAGATAGGTACCCTTGATACTTTCTGTAAACAGCTTATACAAAATTTTCATTTCCGGGTAGTTTTCCAGTTCGTGCAGGTGCCGGTTTATAGTATCGTTGTCATTCCTGATGGCAGGGCCGGTTTGCACTGCCCTGGCCGGGAAGTCTGACAACCGCAGTGCGGTTTCCTGTATCAATGGCACAAGCATATTAAAGGGTACCGCCTCTTTATCGCAGTAGTCATGTGTAACCGCATACAGGTGATTGGTAAAGTTTGATACAAACACCGCCGCAATGTGCAGCCGCAGCCTTTGTTCATCATCAGCCACGGATACATACGGCGAAAAACCCGCAGCAAAAGTCTTCAGCAACTCCAGCGTGTAATCATTCGCGCCATCGACCAGGAAGGGAACAGCAGGCGTATGTAATTTTTCTTTACGGATACTTTGCAGTGGGTACAACACGCCATAATTTGCTGTGCAGCCTTCCAGTATTCTTTTTGATGCCGCACCCGAAGTATGTACCACAATTTTATTGTTAGGTGATAGTTGTTTGGCAACAGCCTGTATGGCATTATCACTAACAGCAATAAGGTAGATATCTGCGGTTGCATCAATTGCAGTTGCATCAACAACCGCTTCAGCTGATAATATACCGGCCACATTTGCCACGCTGCCGGCATTTCTGCCATATACCTGTACAATTGCATGCCCGGCATGATGTATCATCTTACCTAATACAGTTGCTACATTTCCCGAGCCGATTATTACTACCTTCATATCTTTGACGTTTATGCAATTCAGTTTAACACAGCGTATTATTATAAAGCTTTACAGTACAAAGTTCAAAATAATACAAAAGTTTTCACCGCAAAAGGCGGCTGCATCTTTTCTCAAGTTATTCTTTACACCATACCTCACACACCGTAAGGCAGAACGGCCTGCAATTTTTCATAAGGCCGAAAAACTGTCGTTTGACTTTAACGGTTTCAACATAAGAGGCTTCAGGTGGAAAAGCAATGTGCAGGGTGCCCCAACTGTGTTGATTTGCCATGGTATGAATAGTTGTGCTTACCGTTTTGAAAAATACATACAACTCTTAACACAACAGCATTTTACCGTACTTGCTTTTGATGCGCAGGGTCACGGGCAAAGTGAGGGAAAATTTTTAAATGCGGCTGTTTATGGCGATATCATTGTTGAGATAGAAAACCGTTTCGGGCCGTTGGATGGCATTATCGCACATTCGGTTGGCGGCATGGCCACCTCCTTTGCGATGGAAAAGATCAACGATGCTAAAAAAAATGTGGTGCTGATTGCACCTGCAACAGAAACTACCTCTCAACTTGATATTTTTTTCCGCCTGCTAAACCTGCCCCTTAGTTACAGGCTTATGGTGAATGAAGAAATAGAGCGTACACGTGGGCTTCCACCAGCATGGTATTCAACCTCCCGTGCCGTACATCACTTTAAAGCAAACATTCTTTGGATACATGATACAGACGATCTTATATGCCCTTACTCCGATACATTGAAAATACAGGAAGAGGGTTTGCCTTACATTAAATTTGTTACCACCTCGGGTTTAGGACACAATAAAATTTACCGCGATGCAGGCATTCAAAAAATGATCGTAGACTTCTTAAAGCAACAACAGTAACCTTCAAATACGCTTTCTCACTTTATGCAAACCTGCGGTTTTAAAAAAGCTGGTAAGCCAGCCGCAACCAGTGGTTTTTTTTGTGTTTTAAATGATTGAACTAATATTGCACAAAAGTGAAATGGGTGTAAAGCTATTTTTACCCACGCTAAAAACGGACAAACCAGGCTTACTATCCTGGTGTTTTTTAGGGAAACTACACGCAGATATTGCACAATGTTTTAAACGCCGAAATATGCGGACCGCCGGCTGGCGGTAAGGCTGTAAAAGGCTTTGAGCAGTATTATGCAGCCCCGTCTCACAAAAATTAAAGCTAAGCATGGCAAAAAACTTATTGATTGTTGAGTCTCCGGCAAAAGCAAAAACCATTGAAAAAATACTCGGTAAAGATTTTACCGTTAAAAGCAGCTATGGTCATATCCGGGATCTTGAAAAAGATGAAATGGGCATTGATGTTAACAATAATTACCTGCCGCGCTACAAGGTTCCTGATGATAAACAACGCGTAGTTAGTGAACTGAAACAATTATCCAAAAAGCACGACGAGGTTTGGCTGGCAACGGATGAGGACCGCGAAGGAGAAGCTATAAGCTGGCATCTCTGCGAAGTGCTTGGTCTTAATCCCGCAGAAACAAAACGAATCGTTTTCCACGAGATTACAAAGCCTGCAATAAGGGCAGCAGTAAACAATCCGCGCACGGTAGATATGAACCTCGTAAACGCCCAGCAGGCAAGACGCGTGGTAGACCGTATTGTGGGTTTTGAACTTAGCCCTGTACTATGGAGAAAGATGAGCATGGGTTCATCGTTAAGTGCCGGCCGGGTGCAAAGCGTTGCCGTAAGACTTATTGCAGAAAGAGAAAGAGAGATCAATGCTTTTACCTCTACCAGCAACTTTAAAATTGAAGCTGCATTTGCAGCAAATGATATTGCCGGCAGAAACGTAACCTTTAAGGCAGAAGGAACAAGACAACCTGATGCAGCCAACGCAGAAAAGTTTTTAAAGAGCTGTATCGGCGCAAAGTACACAGTAAAAGACATACAGGTAAAGCCTGCGAGAAAATCACCTGCAGCACCTTTTACCACATCCACATTACAGCAGGAAGCCAGCCGCAAACTGGGTTATGGCGTAAGCAAAACAATGTTGCTTGCACAAAAGTTGTATGAAAGCGGTTACATAACATACATGCGTACAGATAGTGTAAACCTTAGCGATACTGCTATACAGGCCGCCAAAGCGCAGATCACCGCTATGTATGGTGATAAGTATGCACAAACCCGCCGCTACAAAAACAAAAATGAAAACGCACAGGAGGCACACGAAGCCATACGCCCTACCTACATGGAAAATACTTCTGTGCCCGAGGACGAACTGAGACGTTTGTATGATCTTATCTGGAAACGCACAATGGCCAGCCAGATGGCTGATGCTGAACTCGAAAAGACCATTGCTAAAATTGATGTATCTTCTAACAAAGCAGAGCTTACCGCACAGGGAGAAGTATTAAAATTCGACGGCTTTCTGAAAGTGTATATGGAAGACCGCGATGACGATGATGTAAACGATGAAGAAGCAGAAGGCGTTTTACCTCCGCTCACCGTTGGCCAGCAACCTGAACTAAAGGAGATGAAAGCAGTAGAACGTTTTACAAGGCCGGCACCAAGATATACAGAAGCATCGCTGGTAAAAAAACTCGAAGAACTTGGCATAGGCAGGCCATCTACCTATGCACCAACGATCTCTACTATTCTCAAAAGAGGTTATGTGGAAAAGCGCGACAAAGAAGGCGTTAAAAGAGATTTCCAGGTGCTGGTACTGGTAAATGATCAGCTGTCTAAATCTATACAACAGGAGAATACCGGTGCAGAAAAATCAAAACTTTTCCCTACCGACCTCGGCCTTGTAGTTACAGATTTTTTAAGCCAGTATTTTAACGATGTAATGGACTATGGCTTTACTGCCCGCATAGAAGAAGAATTTGACGAAATAGCCGGGGGAAAAAAACAATGGACTAAAATGGTAGACGGCTTTTACAAGCCGTTTAAAAAAGATATAGATAACACACTTGAAAATGCAGAGCGTGTAAAGGGCGAGCGTGAGATTGGTACAGACCCTGCAAGTGGTAAAAAAGTAGTGGCCAGGATTGGCCGGTTTGGCCCCATGATACAGATTGGTGATGCAAACGATGAAGAAAAACCGCGCTTTGCCAAACTGCGACCTACACAAAGTATTGAGACCATTACGTACGACGAAGCAATGGAGCTCTTTAAACTGCCGCTTACATTGGGGGAATATGAAGGCAAAGAAGTGTCTGTAAATGCGGGCAGGTTTGGCCCCTATGTAAAATGGGGCGAAGATTTTATTTCACTGCCGCGTGGCGAAGACCCGCTGGATGTAGAGCTTAACAGGGCCATTGCACTCATCACCGAAAAGCAAACAGCCGATGCGCCAATTGCCACGTACGACGGTAAACCGGTTACAAAAGGCAAAGGCCGTTTTGGCCCTTTCATCAAGTGGGACAATCTTTTCATTAATATTCCACGTGCGTACAACTTTGATAAGCTTACACAAAAAGATTGTGAAGACCTGATTGAAAAGAAGCTTGAAAAAGAAAGCAACCGCTACATACAACAGTGGCCCGATGAAAAAATTTCTATTGAGAATGGCCGGTGGGGTCCGTTTATACGCTTCGGCAAAAAAATGCTGAAGATCGGCCGCAAGGCAGATAATGAAAAGTACACAGCAGACGATCTTTCTGCCATTAACATTGATGAAATAAAGAAAATGATAGAGCAGCAGGTACCTGATGCCTTTGTAAAAAAAGCAGCCAAAAAATCTGCCGCCCCAAAGAAAGCAGCTACCAAAAAAGCAGCTACTAAAAAGTCTGCAAAGAAAAAATAAATCACTCCCTTAATGTATAATGCCTGCTGCTGTAGCGGGCATTTTTTATTGGTATACCGACATTGGTTTTTCATGGCATCAACTGTTGTGTCACTCTCTTGTACGTTCCGTTTTTATGGCAACTGCAGTCCGCTGTTTCTCCTGCCACGCTAATGGTATGCCGGTTAACCGCTAACATGGTTCCCGCACGTTGGAAATGCTTTTTTACTGAGCAAGCATGCGTATTGAATTTACGGCGCAAGGCCTTGAAACGTGCGGTGCATAAAGCATACATCATTTTACGATTATGTATATAATACAGCCTGTGCTTCGAAAGCTGTGCACGCCGCAGCCTTGCTGAATAATGTTGCAGGCGTACAAGTGAGTGACACAACAACAGCAATATAGTAGCAATACTGCCGGCCACACCAATAAAAAAGCCCCGGTTGAAACCGGGGCCGGAATTATAATGCACATGAGAAAAAATCTTTACTGCTGGCCACCGGTATTTACACGGTTTTGTTCAGCATCGGCACCGGTAGTACGGCGGCGTGGCGCGGTACCGGTATTTTTGCCAAAACGATACGTAAAGGTTATAATGGCCCTGCGGTTATCCCAGTAACTGTGTATTTGCGTGTAACCCCTGTTCAGATCTGTACTGCCACGAAAACTCATGAGGTAAAACGGGTCTCTGATATTTACACGGATGGATCCTTTGTCTTTTAAAATCTTTTTGCCACCACCTACAGAAAACATACCCATTGGCAGCGAAAGAATGGCGCTGCTCTCCAGGTTTTTTGCCAGGTAAAAACCACTCACTTCTGCGGTCCATCCTTTGTTGAAAGTAAACTGGTTGCTTAAGTTGGCCTGGTAAGAAGTAAGGCCAAGATCGATCGCTTCGCCATCAATAGTGCCTTTGTAATGATTGTTGAATACATTGGCCGAAACACTGATGGACCACCACTTTGCCAGTTTTGCACTATAACTAACGGCCAAACCTATGTTTTTATTGGATGCAATATTTTGCTTGGTTTGAAACGTGGTATAATTTGAATCGCCGGGTTGTTGCGTGGTAATGAGTACATCGTTGATGATGTCTGACACGGTAGTGTAATTTACAGACACATTCAATGCGCCTTTGTAATTGTAGCTTGCCTCTATGTTGTGACTAAATTGCGGCTGCAGGTTCGGGTTTCCTTCACGGTAGGTATAGCGGTCAAGCTGGTACTGAAAGGGGTTCAGATCCTGGTAGCCGGGGCGCTCTATACGCCTGCCGTAAGAAAGACCGAGTGTGTTGTTATCATTTAACTGGTAGCTGAAATACGCTGTAGGAAAGAGTTTGGTATAATTTCTTTTGAAGGCGATATTCTTGGAAAGCTGGTTGCCTTCTGCAATGGTTTGCTCGGCACGCAGGCCCAGTTGCACACCAAATTTCTTTATTTGTTTTTGCAGGTTTATATATGCAGCATTGATGTTTTCTTTATAGATAAAGTGGTTGCTCCTTGTTTCATCATTTACCCATTTATCGTTGTTGCCATCATAAACGGTGTATTGCGCATCGTTGTCTGTTTTTACATAACTCAGTTTAATGCCGGCCTCGAATGTGGCATTTTTTTTCAGCGGCAATTTATAGTCTGATTTTAAACTATAGATATCAATGTTTGCAGGCAGGTAACCATTTAGTAAAAACGGATCTTCTGACAAAGTGTTATCAGGATTATAGAGGTAATTGTAAGAGTATTGTTTACCTTTTGTCCTGTACAAAATATAATCTGCATCTACAGAAACTTCCTGCCCCTTCTCTCCTATTTTCTGCTGCAGGTTCAGGTTTATGCCAATGTTATTCCATGGATCATTTGTTTCTGAAACGGCATCATTGTATTGTACAAACTGTTTTAGGCTGTCATATATATTGGCGCGGCCTGTTGATTTAAATTTACGGCTGTCAAACAAACCATTTACCGCAACACCAAGTGTCGTTTTTTTGCTGGCATAATAATCTGCACCTATTTTAAAGTTGTGCGGGTAGCCGGAAAACCTGCCAAACGTGCTTTGCTCACTGTAGCGGTTAAAAGGCGTATTCCTGTCTGCTCTTAAACTTCTGTTGATGCTGATGTCGTTGAAACCCTCCCAGTAAGAAAAACCATAGTTGGCATAATAATTTGTTTTGCCTTTGCGCCAGTTTACATTAATGTTATTGGTATTCTTAAAATATTTGGCAAAGATGGCACTGGTAGAAAAGTTTCCGTTAAAACCATTGCTGGCATTCTTTTTTGTTTTGATGTTGATGATGCCTGTGTTGCCTGATGCATCATATTTGGCAGATGGCTGAGACATGATCTCTATCTGGTCGAGCTGGCTCGATGACATATTTTTCAGGAAGTTGGTAAGGTCCTGCCCTGATAAGTAAGCCGGTTTGCCATCAATAAAAATTCTCACGCCCTGCTTGCCTTTCAGGCTTATCGCACCATCATTGTTTACAGTTACACCCGGCGATTTTTCCAGCACTTCCATAGCAGATAAGCCGGTGTTCGTTGGCGATGCATCCACATTCACAACTGTCTTATCAATCCTGTTCTCTACTAACGGCCTGCGGGCTGTAACGCTTACGCCACTGAGCACCTGTGCGGATGCAGTAAGCAACATCTCCTCGTGTACATGGCTGTTTTCTGCAGCAACAGGTTTATACAATTTCTCAAAACCAATAGCATCGGCCACCAGCAGGTATTTACCGGCAATTATATTTGCAAACTCAAATGCGCCGTTCTTATCGGTTATTTCCATTTTTACCAATACCGAATCTTTTGCCCGCAACAAAGAAACCGTCACAGCTTCCAGCGCTTTCTTTTCGGCTGTTTGTATGTTGCCCGTAATTTTTACGGGAGATTGTGCCTTTGCAACAAACAAAGCACACAAAAAAACAGTAAGCAGGTATATCTTTTTCATAACAGTGTATGGTTATTGTACGTCCAGTTTCGTAGAGCGAAAATGGTTATAACAAACTGAGGAGAAATGTAAAAATGGGACAAACGGGAGTTTAATAATTTTAAAGGAAACCGCTCATCAACCGGCTGTGATAAACGGAAAATATGCCATGATGAACGACTGCAGCAATACGTAGGTTAACAAAATAATGTTACTGGCATTTGTTCCCTGGTTAAGCATCGTTGCGTCGCATTACGTTCATCGTTCGGATCATGTATGGAGCTGCAGCGATTTGTTTTTCTACAACGCAATAGCTACAATGCAGCGCAAAAAGCAAAGTTGTGCAACCTATACAAAGCCGCATTCTTGCTGCATAGCGCACCAATTGTATAAGTGAGTGACACAACGAAGCACAATAGTAGTATTGCAGCTCAGCCTATAAAAAAGACACACATACGCCTGTCAAGCCAGGGTGTAGCAAGAAGCGTTGAATGACGTCAAAGCAAAATTCTATTTGCTATTGCCTGCCCACAGGTATGTATCATAATCTGTATTGGGTATGTTATGATTAATACCCAACACCCTGCATATGGTAATAATTTGTCCGCGGTGGTAAGAGTTATGGTTGATTGTATGCAGTATAAATTCGTACCTGCTTTTTGTTATGGCCGGAGATGAGACCTTTGCTGCCAGGCCGTCTTCAGTAAGCATGTTAACAACATCAACAATTTGCTGCGAACCTTTTAATAACGCCCCCATAATTTCATCTACGGTACCTGGCTGTAATTGTTCGTCATGGTCATCAATGCCTGCATTGCTGATGACGGCATACCAGAAGTTTTGCGCATTTATCATATGCTGTAATGTGTGTGCAATACTTGCAAAGCTTGACTTGCTTTCTTTGTATAGCAATGTGCTATCCAGCGATCTGAGCCAGCCCGTTAATGTTTGGTTAGCCCAGTGATTGTAGATCGTATAATCCAGTATGGCAGCCTTTATCATCTCTTCGGTATTGTCTGCACAAGATATAAAAAACACTTCTTCGAAAACAAAGACTGTGTAATTACGCATTTGAGGAAAAATGATCGCTGTAGCCGCTATAAAAACGGAACGTACAAGTGAGTGACACAACAGGCGATGCGTAACATTACTACAGCCGGTAACCAAATATTTATAACGCTTACGAAGTTGTGCTTAAAATATTTTACAAATGCTTTGTGCGGTTGTCGCTAAAAGCAAGCAAAGTGGCAAGTATACCGATTATACAAAAGCTGATGACGAGTGGAAGAACAGTTGTCTGCATAAGGTTACTGATAAGTGCACCGAGCGATGCACCGGTAAAGAAAAAAAGTGTGCCATATACTGCAGAGGCTATGCCGGCCATATCGCCCATGGGCTCCATGGCAAGTGCACTGCTGTTTGGTTCAATGGCAATGTTGATACCCAGTAGTAATGCAATAGCGGTAAAACATACCGGCATAGCGGGTGGATTGCTGTAGGTAAGCGTATAAGCCAGCAATAGCAACGCAATAAATGTGTAGCATACCAACAACCATTTGAGAGTGGGCCGTGCACCAAATTTTTTCGAAAGCCGCGAATTGGTAAGCGCACAAAAAGACATTAGTAAACCAATACCTGCAAAAACCCAGGCAAACAGATCTGGTCTTTTGTACAGGCCGCTTACAATATGTTCTGAGCTGGCTACCCACGAACTAAGCGCAGCAAAAAGGAATGTAGTAATAAAAGTATAGCGTAAAAATGTTTTGTTGGTAAGCACCTTTTTTACCGACGCAACAATGCTGCTGCGGTTCAACGCGGTGCGTTTTTCTGTTGGTAATGATTCTTCCAGCCTCAGCGACCATAGAAAAACCACAACGGCAAACATTGGGGGCGTAATAAAGACCATTCTCCACGAAGCTACCGCTGCAATAGCAAGACCGAGGAAAGGTGCAAATACTGGCGTGGAAAGAAAAATGGTCAGGATAAGAGACATAGTGTGCGCCATCTGGTCGCCAACAAACCTGTCCCGTACGCTTGCAATCGTTGTCATGAAAACGGCTGATGCTCCTACACCTGCCACAAACCGGGCAGCAAACATTACAGGCATATTTGGTGCATATGTTGCAGCTACACCGCCTGCTATATACAATGGAAAACCGATGCGTAATATGGCAAGACGGCCATACCTGTCAGACAATATACCAAAGAAGATCTGTGCAATCTGTCCCAGGAAAAAGAAAAGGATAATCTGCGCGGTAGCGGTTGAGTTTTCAGGAAGGTGAAATGATTTTCTTACTTCCCCAAAAACGGGCAACATAATGTCTATACCAAGCGCAGTAAGCATCATAGTACATGCAGAAAGCGCAATAAATTCAGCCTTTTTCATTTTCATACCCGTTCTATGTTGTTTGCCCGTGTTTCAGCGCTCTTCAAATGTATGGCGTATTTGTGCATGCCTAAGGGTGGAATAAGACAATATAAGGTGGTGAATACGACTGCCGGTTTCAATTTAATCAAAAAACAAAACCGGCTGACAGAAGCCGGTTTGTCTGGGTGTTTTATCGTTGTATAACGAGCCTGATCTTTCTGACCTGATCTTCCTGTATAAGTTGTGCAATATAGAATCCGCCGGAAAGCCTGCTAACGTTTACTGTATTGCCTGTAAGGATTTGTGAAATAACCTGCTGCCCGCTGCTGTTGTATATCTTTAAAAAGACGGGTTTGTTATTGTGCAGATCATGCCTGATAGTAACATAATCTCTGGCGGGATTGGGATGAATGAACACTCCTGTGCTGGTTTCGTGCACGGCTGAAACCATACCAGCGCTGAAGCTGGCTTGGGGTAGCGTGTTGCCGGTTATAATCAAACCATAATCTTCTGTTTCGCCGGATGCGTATGAGCCGCAAACAGGTGGTGCGCTACCGTTTTTCATACTTACCCTTATTCTTGTGGTGCCTGCTTTGGCATTGGCAGGTATAGTAAATGATACCGGGAAACTGCCGATACTGGTGGCCGTCGTGCTTACAACCAATTCTCCCGGGTCATTAAAATCGCCATCAATATTAAAGTCAGCCCATACGCGGAAATACTCATTGAAAACAGGCGCAAAATATGATGCACTCAGGCTTCCGCTGACCGTTTCACCAGCTGCGGCTTTGGTAGTGAGATATGTAAAATCTGCATAACCGTTGTTACTGCCTGTGCTGTTATTGATGCCGTCTACAAAATTGCCGAGTTGTACATACGCTATGTAATCGTCTGAAGCATTCAGCGCACCGGTAGTGCAGTAAGGGGTCCCGGCAGTAGTAAACTGTCTTATAGCCTGGTAGCCTGAGGGGCGGCTGTTGCAGACGGTTTCAATGCGGTACTGGTAGGTGGTGCCTGGTGCCAGTCCCGACAGTTTATATTTCAGTTTATCAGTAGAAACCGTAATCCATCGCGGAGAAGACAGTGCCTTGTACTGTATATGATAAACGATTGCACCGGGAGTTTTGCGGTAATTGATTACAGCAGACGATCTTGTTATATTGGTGATGGTTGCTGTATCCGGGCTGTTACAAACACCTGTACCGGAATGATTAAAATAATGCAGTACCGTTGCATACGCGGAGCCAAGCGCATAAACACTGCCATCGCCCGATAAAACGATTGCGGTGCCCCTGCTGGCTGTGGAATCAGATAATGCTGTCCATGCTGGTGTACCATCCGCAGTGTATTTGCGTGTAGCCATGGCAAGTGTGCCTGGGAAGGGTTTGCCACTGGGCTTGTAACCTGTTACGAATAACTCTCCATTGCTGTTACCGGTAAGGTTTGTGGCACCAACATCGTAAGGCGAAGTGTTAACATCTGTTCTACTCCATAGCAACGCACCGGTTGTCATATTGATTTTCATTACCAGCCAGTCTGACGTGAAGCTGCCGCCAAAATAGCCAAGGCCTGAGATACCCAGTTCTCCGGCGCCGGTTTTGCATAACCTGTAGCCTGTTTCGTTATTGGCAAAGTTGTATTTGTAGCGGGCGGTTTGCGCGCCGTTGCTGTTGTATTTTAGTATCAGTATATCGAGGCCGCTGGTGGCGTTTACTTCATTATAGTTTGCTGTAAGTATATAGGCATTTCCTAGGTTATCGGTTTCAACATCCTGCCCGCCGCGTTCAGGCGTTGCAGCGCGCCATTTTTCAACACCGGTGGTATCGAAGCAAACGGTTGCAACATTGCCAAATGCGCCTGCAGATGAACCCGTAAGCAGAACCTGGTTGTTGCCAAGCCGCATAGATAAAAAACCTCCGGGAGAACCGGCTGTGCTTGTCCTGCTCCACACAAGTGCACCCTGTGGATTGAGTTTGAGTAAAATAAAGCCACCCACCGTATTGCCGGCAATAGTGCCCGATGTACCTACATAAAGATTCCCGCCTGTATCTGTCTCACTTCTGAACCTTAGTGCAGAATAGCTTAATGGTATGGTAAGCCCATAAGAGCCTTCAAGTATATATTTCCATAGCAGGTTGCCCTGGGCGTCGTATTTAAGTACAATAAGAGCGTTTGGAAAATTAAATGGCGCCTGGCTACTGTAAGAGTAGCGGTAACCGGTGACGAACACATTATTTTGCGCATCTGTGTTTACCCATGTGGCAGTCTCGTAATTACTTTGTATACCTGAAAAAGATGATCTTTCCCATAGCAGGTTGCCAAACTTGTCAAACTTACGGGTGTAAATCGCAGATGTGACAGCGGCGCCGGTAACAATAACATTGTTATCCTGGTCTTTTGCCAGCATGGTGCCGCTTTTGAGATAGCTGTCTGCAGTGCGTAGCCAGTCGAGTGAGTAATTTTGTGCGGTTGCACAGGTAACGATAACCAACATCAATAGCAGTTGTAAAATCTTTCTCATGATCTTTGTTTTGGTTGTGCAGTTTCGGTTTATACGTGCTGGTGTCGTAATAACATACAGGATGTCTGTTATGTAAAAATTGCTGGCAGAAGTTCTTCCGGGTATAGGTCTCTGTAAAGATGCAAACCGTAACCGGTATGCGGTTGTTTTTTGCAATTACTTCTTTGCAGATATTTAAAATGAAAAGTTATGATGCTCCCGGTGCTTTAAACAGTGCTGCTGTGTACGATTACATAAACCGCAGTTTTTCTTCTTCAATATCTATCTGGTATAGGTGCCTGCGTATGATATCTTCATCCACGTCATCATTGGTATCATTTTTATTCAGCAACCATTTACGTTGCTGGTTCAACAGGTCCAGGTAGATCGCTTTACTTTCTTCAGAAAGAATTATTTCTGCACCATCCAGCAACTTGCTTTCCCACTTTTCTGCCATTTGCTTTAGTAGTATATGACTGTTAAGATGCTCTGCATAATGCGTGTTGAGGTATTGCAAAGCATGGCGGGATAATTCTTTTTTCAACAATTCATTGGCCTGTTCTTCGGGAAGGTAGTCATCATAATCAGGTAGCTTTATTTTCTTAATGAGATACGGCAGGGTAAGCCCCTGCAGCAGCAGCGTGGTAAGTATAACAATGAACGTAATAAAGAGGATCAGGTTGCGATGCGGAAATGGCGTGCCCGCTTCGTCTGTTACAGTTGGTATAGACAATGCTGCAGCAAGCGATACCACGCCACGCATACCCGTCCATCCTAAAAGTACCGGTGCTTTAAAGCCCGGGTTGCCATCCGCAACTTTAATGAAATTGCGCGCAATCAGCGTGGTTATAACAGCACCGTAAGCAGCAAGAATTCTACCCGCAATCAATACACCTGTTACCAGTAAACCATATCCAATGGCATCCCTGAAACTTATGCCTTCTGCTTTCAGTCCTTCAGTAATTTCAGGCAGGTCAAGCCCGATCAGCATAAAGACCAGGCCATTTAAAACAAACACCAGGCTTTCCCACACATTTACACCCCGCAACCTTGAGGAGCTTCTTAGAAATGAATGTTGTTTGTGCGATAAATACAGTCCCCCGCTAACCACTGCAAGTACACCTGAGCTGTGTGCTTCTTCCGCCACAATGTACATTACGTATGGTGTTACAAGCGTAAGTATAACGTCCATATATACATCGGTTGGCAAGCGCTTATGAAATTTCATAAACAGGTAACCTATAAGCAAACCGATCAGTACACCACCAATAACCATCCATCCAAAACTCAGTGCTGCATTGTACCATACAAACTGGCCCGTCGTTACTGCAATGGCGGCAAACCTGAAGATGATCAGCGATGATGCATCGTTCAATAAACTTTCTCCTTCCAGTATAGAAGACATCCTTTTTGGTACAGTAACAAATTTCAGAATAGCACCAGCACTCACAGCGTCAGGCGGCGAAACAATACCACCCAGCAAAAATCCAAGTGCCAGCGAAAAACCGGGAATGAAAGCGTTGGCCACCACCGCAACAGATAAAGCCGTAAGAAAAACCACCACAAACGCAAAACTGCCGATAATGCGCCGCCAGCGCCACAGCTCCTTCCACGATATTACCCAGGCAGCTTCATATAACAGCGGTGGTAAAAAAATGATAAAGATGAGCTCATGGTCTATGTGTATTACCGGAACCGCCGGTATAAAACTGATCAGCAGCCCGGCAATAACCAGCAAAATGGGATATGCAACCCGTATTTTTTTTGCAAGCATGATCAGCAATACAATCGCCACAATCAATGCCAGGTAAAAGGAGAAACGTTCAATCATTTAAGCTGTAGTTTATTCAATGCTTAAAGATATTCTTTATCAGGTTAGATGCAATCATGCAGTTTAAAGGGATAAAGGTGTGTAATGAAAGAAATGAAGGGTTGTTGCCGGCAGTAGTATAGTATGGCATCACCTGTTGTGTCACTCACTTGTGCGTTCCACTTTTATGGCAACTGCGGTTTCCGGTACTTACAAACGAATATTTATCATGCCTGTCACCGCGCACATCGCCCTTCACCAGTCAATATGTTTTTATTTTTCTCCGGCGTCTTCGTATTCCGCCGTCCCAGGGTGAAATTCACTCCACGATTGCCATGTCTCTACATAAGATTGAACCTCTTCTAACTGAGTTCCTTCCAGTCTTCCTTCTATGCAGGTTCCTTCAAGGTTCCATATACTTTGCGTGGCAACATCCTTGAGCAGGTTGGGTTTGTCAGTTTTTTCAAAAACATGCGTTACTCCGTTTACATTCCTGTTTAATGTATGCACACTCGCATTGTCGGCTTCCACCGTTATCAGCAGCGGTAACCGGTTAACCGAATCTTCGATGATTTTGTTACGGTTCAGTCTGTCGAAATCATATGCTTTCGCCACATTGTTTTGTACAATACCTATCACCATAGATTTGGCTTTAAAAGCAGCAGAATCATGCTGGGAATATTTGGCCCTGAAAAAAGCCTTGTCATCCTGTGTAAGCCTGTAAGCAGCCAGGTAGTTTGTATCCGGTTGCATCACCAATGCATCAGGATGTCTTTTTAACCAGCTGCTCAGTGTAACCTGCTGCGACGGTATTTCCCGGAGCACTTTGTTTTTCAGCGGTCCGGCTACAGCCTTGCCTGTTGCCTGCTGCCACCAGCTGTCGGTCCTGTCATCTTTAAACAAAGCATTGTACTTATTCATGCCCACCAGGCGAAAGTGAGTTGTTTGCCCGTCTACCTCAGCATCAAAGACCCTTGCACTCCGGCATACCGTGCAGTAAGTAACAATGATCGGTACACCATTTACCGTGTCAGTAATGTGATGGTGGTAGCCAATGATCTGTAACGGGTAAGCCTTTGCCTGTCCGTTAATATTAACGCCAATCACCATCTTGTCACTACTTATTTTATTGGCTTTTTTCGATGCGAAGGTTTTTACTTTGATTGGCTGGTACACTTCTTCAGGCAATACATACACGTTCAGGTAGTAATACACTGCAACATAACCTGCCAGCAAAAGCAGCACGGGAAACAAAGGCTTTATTTTTTTGTTTTTTACAAGACTATACAACGGGTAAGCAATCAGCAACACAGCCAGTATACGCAGCCAAACAATATTATTGCTGAAAAAGTATCCAATAGCCAGTGCATCGTTTTCGAAGCTGCCTGCAAAGGGCATAGTGAAATAAGATTTCAGCACTTCGGCAATAAACAGCATTATCATTCCGGCAGTAAGTAATATAGCACGCATAGATTAGTCAGGCTGTTAGTTGTTGCGCCACAGAATAATGGCAGCTATTAAAATTATCTGCCAGCGTTGCTACTCTATTGGTAATGCGCCCATTTGCCGATTATCTGCTACTAAATGCTTAAATGATGCTACCAAAAAACATTACATAAATATGTATATAACCGATATTAAAATTTATTTCTATACTCAATATGCATGTTGTGCTATCATACCTAAGGTGCTGGCTAAATGCTGGTCACGCAAAGCTGGTATAGACACCCCGTCTGCGCGGAACACCGTTACGTCGTGCATGCCAATAAAACCAAGAAAGCCGCGGAGAAAAGGTTCAATGTTATCAATGGTTTTCATTGGTTCTTCTCTGTATACACCGCCCTGTGCAATAGCCAGGTAAACTTTTTTTCCGCTTATCAAACCCTCCGGTACTCCCGCTGCACTATAATTAAATGTTTTGCCGGGTACTGCCAGGTGGTCGAGCCACGATTTTAAAACTGATGGTATGTGGAAATTGTAAAATGGCACACCTATTACGATAATGTCTGCATCCAGCACTTCGGCAATAAGCATGTCTGCATATGCAACTGCTGTAGCCTGCACCTGGTTGCGCTGTTCTTCGGGAATGCGCATAGCAGTAAAATCGGCCGCATCAAGATGTGGTACGGGTTCTTTGCCAAGGTCGCGTATTATTAACTCACTTCCCGGGTGCGAAGCTGTTATCTGTGCAATGATCTCTGCAGATAATTGATTACTCACTGACTGTGCCCCGTTAATGCTTGACTGAATGTTTAAAATCTTTGCCATAGTTCACACTTTTTGTTAATGATGTAAAGCTCCTTAACTTCGCTTACCAAAATACAGCAGTTACCCTTTGGTAAGCGGTTTGCCCGCTCACCTGCAGGTAACCACGTTTGAAAAGTTATCTATGAATAAAGTAGACCACAAAGATTGCCTGGGAGCGTTACTGCCTATAAGAGACGCGCTGGATGCTATACACGGCAAATGGAAACTGTTGATTTATATTGCTGTCTCCAACGGTAATAACCGCTTCAGGGAAATTGAAAGAAGCATTCCCGGTATTTCCTCCAAAGTACTTGCGAAAGAGTTGAAAGAACTGGAAGAACACCAGCTTATAAAACGTACGGTTTACGACGCTACGCCGGCATTGGTAGAATACACCGTAACGGAATATTCCAAAAGCCTGGAAGTGGTATTGCAGGCGCTTAATACGTGGGGCACCAACCATCGCAAAAAGATAATGGGTAAGCGATAAGTAAAACTGATGTAAGGCTGCTTACTCAACGCAATAGACTCTTAAGGTAAAGCGGGCTGTAAAGCTGTGGCATGCCCTTTCCGGCAATTCGCCTGCAGCAGGTGAAAAAACGATTGCTGAAAACAAACCGGCACAGTTAATTATTTGCTTATCTGTATTTTTATAACATATACAAACAACCAAATCTTCATCAACTGCTGCAACTATCAGTGAAGACAATTCATTGCCCAAACGTATAGCTGTTAAAACAGGTATAGTGCCGCAACAAAGGCTTTACTCGCTGGATGCCTTGCGCGGCTTCGACATGTTTTGGATAATGGGAGCGGAGGAGATTTTTCATAAGCTCTATGAAGCTACAGGATCACCGTTCTGGGGTGCCATTGCTTTACAGATGACACACCCTGAATGGAATGGTTTTCATTTTTATGACCTGATATTCCCGCTGTTTCTTTTCCTTGCCGGCGTAGCCACACCGTACTCTGTTGGCCGGGAAATGGAAAAAGGTGTTGCACGAAAAAAACTTTTACTGAGGGTTATAAAACGTGGATTAATACTGGTGTTGCTTGGTATAATTGCCAATAACGGTCTTGTGTTGAAACCTGTCGCAGAATTGCGTATTGGAAGTGTGCTTGGGCGCATTGGTCTTGCCTATATGTTTGCCAATATTATTTACATCTATGGCAGCAAACGCAGCCAGGTTATCTGATTTGTTGGCTTATTATTGGGTTACTGGCTGGCAATGAAAGTGGGTCATGCGCCGGGTTTTGCCCCTGGTGATCTTACCATACAGGGTAATCTAGCATCTTACGTTGACCGCATTTTACTACCCGGCAAATTGTACCTGGGCATTCATGACCCGGAAGGTATTTTTTCTACCATACCTGCAATTGCTACGGGGCTGTCAGGCATTCTTACGGGTACATTTATCAGGACATCATCCCTCAATGGTACACAGAAGTGTGTTCGTATGGCGGCTGCCGGTATAGTGTTTATTGTGCTTGCACAATTATGGAACATAACATTCCCGATCAATAAAAACCTGTGGACGAGCTCTTTTGTTTTACAGGTAGGCGGTTTGAGTTTATTGTTGTTATCGCTGTTTTACTTTATCATAGATGTAAAAAGCTATAAAAGCTGGGCCTTCTTTTTCAAGGTGATTGGCATGAACTCCATCCTTATCTATATGTCCGGCCACTTTATTGACTGGGAATTTACCAACGATAGCTTGTTTGGCTGGCTGGGAACACTGGCCGGAAACCCTTTCAACGCAGTGATATTGGCCACAACATTTGTTCTTGTAAAATGGCTGTTCCTGTATTTTATGTATAAGAAAAACGTGTTTCTGCGTGTGTAAATAATAATTAAACCGCCTGATCTTTCACGGAGGTTTGATGAGCACGCACGCTACAGTCGCCATAACGACGGAACCCTGAACCGAGCGTGGCAACAGGCGATGCCACGAAGATCTGCTGCTGACTACCAAAATCTTTTTTGTACTAACGTATGCCGCATTGACTTTATAGCAGTTCTATATTGCCATCTGTTCCGTTTACCCTTATTTGCCTGCCATCCATGATCAACTGCGTTGCATTTTCGACGCCTACAACGGCTGGCAGGCCATACTCACGGGCAATGACAGAACCGTGCGTCATAAGACCGCCTACTTCTGTTACCAATGCTTTGATGGAAACAAAAAGCGGCGTCCACCCGGGGTCTGTAAAACGTGTAACGAGAATATCGCCGGGCTGCAGGTCTGCATTGGCCAGGTTGTAAATAATGCGTGCCCTTCCTTCTGCAACACCCGATGATACAGCCAGACCGCCAATGGCCCCGGCAGGAAGCTGTGCATGTTCATAACTGCCCGTGATAATCTCACCATCACCGGTAAAGATGCGCGGTGGCATTAATTTGTTATAGTGCCTGTAGGCCTGCTTTCGTTCATCGATCAACTGGTTGCAGGAGTGCTGATATTGTAACAGGTATTTTATTTCTTCCAGGCCCAGGTAGAAAATGTCTGTTGTGTGGTGTATTTTATTTTGCTGCACCAGTTCTCCGGCTTCCTGCAGCAGTGCCTGTTTGTAAGCAAAATACCGGCTTACCATGTGGTATTTCGGGTATTCCCGGTAGCCTGCCAGGGTGCGCAGTTTGTGAACCTGCTGTTTCGTTTCCTGCATTTTCAATGCTGCACCCGGCAGTTGTTGCAATCGTTCCAGCAATGCGGTTTCCTGCTGCCTGGCTTCCTGTAAACCTTTTTCAAACCTGCGTTTGCTTTCACCCGCTTTTAAACCATCGATGTTTGCAAGCAGCAAGGGTATAAGCGTTACAGGTTCTTCGCTCCATCGTGGCCTGGTGATGTCAATTTCACCTTCGCACCGCATACCGTATTTTTCAAGAAAATTACCGATTGCTTTTTTTACTTTTTCACCATTTTCCAACGAAGGCAGTACGTTTAAAAAATGATTATCGCTTGTATGGCGCAGGTAGGCGATGATGTTTTTATATGGACGAATAACATCTGCAACATCAAGCAATGCAAGACCCATTTGCGCAGTGATGTTATTGGCGAGGGACTGCGAAAGTTTATTGGCCACATTTTTTTCGCCCAGCCATTCCTGCATTTTTTCATTCAGCCACTGCGCTGCACTTATGCCACTCATAATAATACCAATGCTATTGTTACATGCAACTGACTGCCTGTATTGTTGTATGTCCTGCTCTATAAACTCTATCAGTGCTACGCCGCTTTTGTTACGGATGGCTTGTTTTAGCTGCATTATTGATTGCTCACTTTTGCTGATGAGCGCTGCAACATCTTCTGCGGTGTATTCCTGCAGGTTGGTGTGGGGCGGGTGAGAATTATCCGATTGCTGCACAGGCGCATCATTTGATGTATCAAAAAGATCCTGCCGTTGCAGGATTTTGAGCAAAGCTGTTTTTATAAGCGGGTCAGATTTACCCAGCACATTCATTACCATATTCCGGCCCGTAGCTGTTGACAGATCCTGCATAATATCAACAAATAACCTGCCGCCGGCAGTAAACATTGGTCGGGGCGCCGTTAGCTGCCAGATTGATAACCCCAGCGGTTTAATTGCATCCGTCATCATCTGCTGGTGGCCGACCGAAACATATATATGTTTGTTGTTTGCACCGCCTTCAGGAATGGGAAATAGCGTAGTAACCGGCCGGGATTGCACAATGTAAAATATGCCGCCTGCCAAACACCATTCAACATCCTGCGCGGTGGTAAAATGACGGGCTATTTTACTGCCAGTTTCAGCGAGACGTATTATTTGTGCGTCGGTCAATACCTGCTGGTCACGCTTGCTGTAATCAATCTCTGCCAGCTTTGTACCACCCTGTTGCGATGCATACATTCCCTGTTTTTTTGACGATATCTTCCGACTGATGATGGCATTCCCCATTACCTTATAAACATCTGTATTAACAATGCCAGATACTATTGCTTCACCAAGCCCAAAGCCTGCATCGATCGAAACAACCTTCCGGTTGCCTGTAACGGGATCAGCCGTAAACATAATGCCTGAGGCCTCTGCCGGCACCATTTCCTGTATGATAACAGACAGGTAAACACCTGCCTGGCTAAAACCATTTTGTATACGGTATAAAACAGCTCTTTCTGTAAACAGCGAAGCCCAGCATCTGCTGATGTGCGTAAGAATGGATGCTTTACCGGTAATGTTCAGATAACTGTCCTGCTGGCCCGCAAAAGATGCATCCGCCAAATCTTCTGCTGTGGCACTCGAACGGATAGCAAATGTTGGATGACTGCCGGGTATTTCAAGGTGCAGCATTATTTCGTTTACAAGCTGCCCGGGTATTTCAACAGATGCTATCGTTTGCCGAAGCACAGCGCTTATCCCGGCAATCGATTTTTTTTCAGTGGCCTGCAGTTGCGATAATTCCTGTATGAGTGCTGCAACACGTGCGTTTGATGATATGATCTCTTTAAAGGCTGCGGTGGATATACAGCATCCACGCGGTACATGTATTCCTTGTATTGTACACAGTTCACCAAGGTTGGCTGCTTTACCACCAAAGGTGTCGGAAGAAGTTTTTCCCAGGTCGCTTAAAGCGGATACATATGTATGCATGGCGAAAGATTTTACGTTAGCAACAGCTAATGTATCTGTTGCAGTAAGCCAAAAATCTTTTTCTACACTATATTTTTTACAGGCAATAAAGACGGTGGGTAGCAGCGTTTACCATGCAACAAAACAACCATAAGCCTGCCAAACCTGGCGCATGGTTATGTAAAATAAGTTTACACTCCTGCATACAAAAACGGCTGCAGGTCTGCTGCAGCCGTTTTTGTAAACGTAGTACAAGACAGTCTTAGTCGTGTTTTACCCATGTCAGGTCTTCTACTTTAAAACCGTGGCTGCGCGCAATATTCAGGTACCGTTCAATGACTTCTTCCGGCATTGATTTTTCGCGGGATAACAGCCACAAATAATCCCTGTTTTTTCCTGCAACCAACGCGTAGCGGTAATCGTTGTCGAGCGCTATTACATTATACCCGGCATAGAAAGGGCCAAAGAAAGATACTTTTAATCTGGCTACCTGTTCATCACCGGTAAACTTTGCTTTTCCTACTGCAGATTGATATTTCGCTTTCCGCGTGTTGTAACCTTTGTTTACAACCTTTATGCTGCCATCTTCATTTGCTGCATATTCTGCTGTAGTCTTATTCAGGCCACGCTCAAATATGTAGTCGAAACGCGCAATTTCATACCATTTGCCCAGGTATCGTTGCTTATCAAAATTATGTACAGCCTGCACACCTTTGGGTATGGTACGCCTTCGGCTCCACGCTATCAATGCACCGGCAAGTAAGAGGCCGCCGCCAATCAACAGGTATTTTTTATCAGTTTTTTTCATGCCTTCCATTTTACCTGTACAGTCAATCAAATGCAATACCAAAAAATAAAAGAATTACAGCCATAGTGTAGCGGGCAACACAACAAATGGCATCGCCGGTTGTGTCACTCACTTGTACGTTCTGTTCTTATGGCAACTCCAGCGATCTGTTGCAGCGGGCTTGCAAAAAGCAGTATTACGAAAGTTGTATGAGTTTAACTTTCATCCGATAACAGGTGATGTTTTGCTTTAAAAAGAAATACTTGCGACAGCAAAGTTTTTGCCGGTGAGCCGGCGTAATATGTAACGTAAACTGCAGCTCGTGGTCAGGCTTTCTTTACAAATTCTGACTTAAGCGCCATGGCCCCAAAGCCATCAATCCTGCAATCAATATTATGATCGCCACTTGCCAAACGGATGTTTCTCACTTTTGTACCTGCCTTTATTGTTTGTGATGAGCCTTTGACCGGCAGGTTCTTAATGGTAACCACCGAATCGCCATCTTTGAGCACATTCCCGTTACAATCTTTTACTACCAGCGCGTCGTCGTTTACGTCATTTTCCTGCGGGTTCCACTCATGGCCGCACTCGGGGCAAACAAGCTGGTCATCCATGGCATAGGTATAAACCGATTTACAGAGAGGACAAGGTGATAATTCGCTCATTCGATTTTTTTAGGCCCGCAAAATAGCATTTTACAGATGATGTAAAATGATTTCAGTCATATACGCGTCAATCTTCGCGTTTGCTCCGTGATGTTCCGCCAGTTGAAGAGTGCGACGCAACAACCGATGCCATGAAATACTGCTGCCGGCTACATACTTGTTTTCTGTGATTTAGTTTTTTCGTTCTTTCAACGGGTTAGGCATATCGGAAGCTGGTGATTGGATGCGCATAAAATCTTTCACGGGCATATTGCTGTAAAAAGAAGAATCAGGGCGTAGTATAAACATATTGTCCTGCGGTGTCTGGTAAATATCAAAACCCTTACCATTGTTGCCAAGGTAGGTCATTTTGTTGGGCATGGAACCCGGTAAAGGCGCACGATGTTTACGGAAATATGCAGAGGGCAAAGAATCTATAAACTGTTTTTGTGGGTATGTCTTTTTAAAAACAGAATCCTGCTGGTTATTACGCGGTATTACAAAGGCTTTGTCTTGTTGTGCGCTGAGCGTTATGCAGGCTGGTAAAAGCAGCAACAGGAGTGTGATCTTTTTCATGGCGGTGCTGTTGATGATTGAAACTAATAATTTTTTGCCGTAAAAAGTATGGCTGCGTACATGATGCACGATTTTTTTGCATTACATAAACAGCGCTGTATTTTTTTTATTTGCTTGTATCTTGTGCCCTTAATAAAACTGTAGCATGTTTTTACTGGACACAACAGCA
This sequence comes from Panacibacter microcysteis, assembly GCF_015831355.1. Classification (NCBI taxonomy): domain Bacteria; kingdom Pseudomonadati; phylum Bacteroidota; class Chitinophagia; order Chitinophagales; family Chitinophagaceae; genus Panacibacter; species Panacibacter microcysteis. Next base: position 680,251 of record NZ_JADWYR010000002.1, on the reverse strand, counting down.
GGCCCCGGTGTTTGGGAAACCATTCAAAGCTGGGACAGGTGGCTTTTCATCAGGATCAACAGCACCTGGACCAATGATTTTCTCAACAGCGTGGTACCGTGGTGGAGAGACTCTAATACATGGATTCCGCTGTATCTTTTTCTCACCTTGTTTGTCGTTATCAACTTCGGCTGGCGCGTATGGCCGTGGATCGTTTTTTTTGTACTTACTGCATCTCTCACAGACCAGTTAAGCAGCGGTCTTATTAAAGGCCTGGTACAAAGACCAAGGCCATGTAATGACCAGGACTTCCTGTTTCATGTAAATGCATTGCTGGGCGGCTGTTCGGGTACATTCAGTTTTCCTTCGTCGCATGCTACCACGCATTTTGGTATGGCCTGGTTTGCCTGGCTTACCATGAAACAATATTTTAATAAATGGGGATACCTGTTTTTTTTCTGGGCCGCCACCATCGCTTACGGGCAGGTGTATGTGGGCGTGCATTACCCGCTGGATGTATTGGGTGGCGCTTTTATTGGCAGCATCGTGGGTATTGTTACCGCCAATGTATTCAACAGTAAAATTGGTTTACCTCCGCTCATCGGCTACAGCCGGAGTGTGGCGCCGGGTATAAATGAATAATTGAATGAACTCATGGGTAAAAAGATCGCTATTATCGGGGCAGGCATCAGTGGTATGAGTACCGCATTGCTGTTAACGGGCAAATCACATAATATTACAATTTTCGCCAGTGCATTTTCGCCAGGCATAACATCCAACAAAGCGGCTGCATTCTGGTTCCCTTATCATATACGCAACGATAAACGCGGCATTGGCTGGTGCAGGGAAAGCTATCATTTTTATAGCTCACTTATCCATGAGCCTTCATCTGGAATAAGCATACAAAAACTGGTGAAAGTATTGCGACATGGTGTTGCAGAAGCTGAGCCTGTATGGATAGATTTTATGCCTGAGGGCGCTATGCGCATACTGCCCGCCACTGAACTGCCTGATGGTATTGCAAAAGCATATGAAGTAAAGGTGCCGCTGATAGAGACCCAGTTGTTTCTTCCGTATTTGAAAACAATACTTGAAACAAAGGGCGCCGTGTTTATTGAACGCACCATCGGCCATTTCAGCGAGCTGCAGCACGATTACGATTGCGTGATCAACTGCGCGGCACTGGGTGCAAAAAAATTGTGTAACGATGCTGCGCTCATACCAGTAAGAGGGCAGGTGGGTTTACTGGAGCCTGCAGAAGAAATGGATATCTACCTCGATAACGAAAAGCCCTTATACATTGTACCGCGCAAAGATGCAATTATTGTTGGTGGTACTTACGAAGAACATGTAGATGCGGCAATTACCGAACCGGCAACCATAGAACGACTGCTTGGTAATGCCTACGAGGTATTTCCTGCTTTAAGATCGAAGCGTGTGCTGGGTAGCTGGGCAGGCGTGCGCCCATACCGGCAGGAAGTACGCGTAGAAAGAGAAGCAGGTACAAACATCATTCACAATTACGGGCATGGCGGCAGCGGTTTTACGCTGGCATTCGGCTGTGCAAAAGAAGTGGCACAACTTGTTGATGAAATAAACTGATTACAATGATCAATGTTCGAAGAGCAACAAAAGAAGACTGCAAAAGGCTGCTGGAACTGGTAACAGAACTGGCCATCTATGAAAAGGCACCGGATGAAGTTACTGTAACGCTGGAACATTTTGAAGAAAGCGGTTTTGGTGAAAAGCCAGTGTGGTGGGCGTTTGTAGCCGAAGAAACCACCGGCGATAACACGGTGATCCTGGGGTTTGCATTATACTACATACGTTACTCAACCTGGAAGGGCCAGCGCATGTACCTGGAAGATATTGTAGTAACAGAAAACGCAAGAGGCAAGGGAATTGGCAGGTTATTGTTCGATGCACTGATTGAAGAAGCAAAGGCAAAACGTTTCAGCGGTATTGTATGGCAGGTACTGGAGTGGAACGAACCCGCCATCAATTTCTATAAAAAATACCAGGCAAATTTTGATCCCGAATGGATCAACTGCAGCATTCCGGTCTAGGTTGTACTTGCCTGATTTAATGATGTTACCAGCTTCGGTATTGTATGGCAGCATCGTTGCGTCGCAATCACTTTTACAGCATATTTTCATGGCGGCTGCAGTCCGTGGTTTGCTCATGCATCATTATAACCGGCCTTGCCTTATTGCATCGTAAACATATTGTTCCATGTATCTTGTAAACACATTTTTTCTCAGGCCAAACATCCCGGCGTAACAATTTTACTTATATGCCGCAGGATCGAATTTTATCCAGTACAGATCATCCAGGCCATTACCTGCAGAAGACAGTAGTTGCGTGGTTGCGGCATAATCTTTTTGCCGGCCATTGTTAAACTGCGTGCTTGTTCTGTTAGAGGTGAAAAAAAGGATGTTTTTATCCCGGTTAACAAAAGGGCAATAATCAAGATCCGTAGTGTTGATACCTTTGGGCAAATGCTTTGCCTGCAGCCAGTTTCCCTGTTCATCTTTATAAGCAATATACAGGTCTCCTTTGCCCAGGTCATCAGGCCTTCCATAAGCAGTAAACAACATGAATCTTGCGTCTGGGTCAACAAATGCATTGAACTCGTAGCCTTCGGAATTGATGGTTCCAGGCAGGCTTACGGGTGCCGCATAAGTATTGTTGCTGAAAGCGCACACCACAATATCTTCCCTGCCTTTTCCATTTACTGCTTCAACGGTAAAATACAGGTCTCCGTTTTTTGTAACAGATGGGTAAAACTCATCTTTCGCCGTGTTTACTGTAAAACCAAGATGTTCCGGTTGCTCCCATGCGCCATTTCTTTTCTGCACCTTCCATAAATCAAAATCACTGATCGAATCGTTTGCATCAACCGGCCTGTCTGAAGAAAAGTAAATGGTGTTGCCATCGGCTGCAAATGCTGCTTCAAGATCGCGGTAGGTGCCGGAAAAAGGTGCCCTTTCAGGTGCACTCCACCGGCCTTTTATTTTATGCATGTACACGATGGTGCTGCTCAGGAATTTTGGTTGCTGTATGGTAAAAAAGATCTCTTCACCGTTTGGAGAAATTGCGAAATCACGGTTGCTCAACCCGTTTGATATGATGTCTGCTGCAAACAGCTTTACCGTATCTGCAGCATTTTCGTTTGCGGGGTAAGTTTGTGCAAATGCGCTACAGGTAACAGCTAACGAAAAACAAAGAGGCATAATCTTTTTCATAAGCTCCTTTTACAGTGTTATTTCCAAAACGGTTTTACAGAAAGATATGCTGGATCATGTTTGGTGCTCATTATGCAGTATCGTTGCTGCCAAAGGCGCTGCAGTACAAGAGTGCGACGCAACGATGCTTCATTGGAATACAACAGCCGGGCACACCAAAATTCTATTCTTTAAAATTATGATGTTGCCACGTATGTGTAAAAAACAAAAGCTTCCGAAACGGAAGCCTTTGTCATTGTACTGGTTATCCTAATCCCTTTAGCCAGTTTACAAGGTCATCTTTTGCTTTGCCTGTCTTTTGCTGAATGCGTCCCCAAAGCTCATCATCTTTACCTTCTTCATACGTTAGATCATCGTCAGTAAGATCACCATATTCCTGTTTGAGTTTTCCTTTCCACTCGTTCCATTTACCTTTTACTTCCATCTTGTCCATAATAAATGTATTAGGTTAAACAATACATTTCTATGGTAAAAGATTGTGCCAAAAGAGACTCACCATGTTTCCCTTACAAAAACTACATGATGCGGTACGAACGCGGTAATGTTTTGCACACATATTAAAAAATATGTGGAATTGATGACCACACATTTATTCTACAGGGAGTGTGAAATAGAACGTAGAACCCTTACCTGGTGTACTTTGCACGCCGATGGTACCGCCGTGTCTTTTAATGATCTCTGCACTGAGGTAAAGACCTATACCAAAGCCGCTGATGGTTCGGGTGGCGTCGTTCATCACCCTGTAGTAGCGCTGGAAAATATTTTGCTGGTCTTCTGTTTTTATACCAATACCCTGGTCTGTAACTGTAACCTCTACCACTTTTTCTTTGAGGTGGCAAACAACGTGTATATTGGTATTGAACGGCGAATACTTAATAGCATTGCTCAGCAGGTTACGAACAACAGACTCTATCTTTTCTTTATCTGCTATGATGGTAATGTTGCGGCACCTGTCGAAAGTTATTACGTGGTTGGGTGCTATCAGTCTTTTGCTTTCTATTACTTCATCAACCAGTACATCAAGATCAAAAGGCTGCTTATCGATCGTGAGTTTACCGGCCTCAAACCTGGAAAGATTAAGGAAACCATGGATGAGGTCATTCATCTTGTTTACCTGCACTTCTACTTTTGGTAATATGGCCGGCGCAAGATTGGTATAGTTGGCAGATTGCAGGATTTGCAGGTATGCTTTTAACGATGTCAGAGGTGTTTTAAGTTCATGACTTACCATGCCTATAAAGTCATTTTTACGCAGGTCATCTTCTTTTTGTTCTGTAATATCGAGTACACTGCCTATAAAGCGCACCGGAACATCCTGCGCGTTGAAATATGCTTTGCCCATGGCGCGTACCCAACGCACTTTGCCGTCATCTGCACCAACGGTGCGGTACTCCACATCGTAATTACCATTGGAAATCTCCCTGTTGAACACTTCGTTATTGATGATGTACGTAATGCGCTCCCGGTCGTCTTCATGCAATCCGCCTACAAAGTCTCTGTCGTAAGAGACATCGTTGTCGTGGCTGATACCAAACAACGTTCTGCATCTTTTATCCCATTTCATGATGCCGTTCTCAAGATCGAGGTCGAATGTACCAAGATTGGCGGCTAATATTGAAAGCTTTAATGTGTCTTCTGTTTTTTCCAGTGTTTTGCGGGCAATTACCTGCTCCGTAACGTTGATGGCCGTATGCAATACACCTGCAATTTTACCATGCTCAATAAAAGGCTGGTATGTAACATTGTAATACCCGAGTTCTTCTTTGCCATCTTTTACCATCAGAATGGGCTGTTCATCACCGGTCCATTTTTCGCCCGTTGTATAACAACTGTATAAATGATCAATAATGCTTTGCCCTTTTAATTCCGGCATAACGCTGTATACAGACCTGCCCTTGATAGAAGCATTGTGCCGTATAAGATCGAGCATGGGTTGATTTACTTCTTCTATCACCGCCTCCTCGCCCCTGGTAACCATGATGGGGATAGATGACTGCTCTACAATGCTCCTGAATTTATGCTCGCTTTCCTGGAGTGAATGCTTTACTTCCACAAAGCCGGTAACCTCATGCACAAAAACCATGATACCATCTACCTGCTTTTTTTCATTGTGTCTTGGCTGGTAAATAAAATTAAAGTAACGGTTTTCCAGTTCACCTGTTGGCCCTGCCAGGGGTACCTTCAACTCCCTTCCTTCGAAGGTTTGGTCTTTTTCATAAACATCTTTTATAATAGTTGCTATGGGCTGGTCAGCTAATTCCGGCAAAGCGGTAAAAATAGGTTTACCAAGCAGATCTCTGCCAGGCAACAACATCTGGTAATTGGGGTTGATCAGTTCAAAAACAAGGTCTGGCCCGCCCAGTATGCAGATACCAGCAGGGGCTTCCATAAAAAACCTGGTAAGCCGATCGCGCTGGTTTTCTGTTTCCAGCTTTGAGAGCTCCAATGCTTTCTGCGTTTCGAGTATGGTTTTATTGCTCAGCACCTTGCCTGTAGTCTCCATACATGTTACAAACACACCTTCTATAATACCATCGTTGTTATATACCGGGCTGTAGCTGTAGGTCCAGTAAACATCTTCAATTTTTCCATTCCTGTAAATGGGCACCAGCTGGTCTTCGCTGAAGACAGCTTCGCCGGTTGTAGTAACGGTTTTGATCAGCGGTTCTACAATATGCCATATTTCGGGCCAGCAGTCTATGGCATATTGCCCCAGGGCATCAGGATGTTTTCCTGAAACACCCAGGCTTGGGCGGTATGCATCGTTATAAAATTGTATAAGATTGTTACCCCACCATAAAAACATGGGGAATTTAGAATTGAGCAGAATATTTACGGTTGTAAGAAGGGTGCCAGACCAGCTGCTGATTTCGCCAATGTCAGTTTTACTCCAATCCTTTTCCCTGATTAACTTACCCATCTCACTACTACCCCTTATGAGGGCAGTATCGTCGATAACTTTGTGCATAGAAAAATGTTCAGCAATAATCAGCAAAAGAAATGAATTATTTAGTCAAAATTGAAAGTTTTTATATGTTTAAGAACCGCATATAAGATTTTATACAAAAAATTAAAATATCAACCGGCTGTTGTAAAAAATAAATGCTAACCGCAGCACTACCTTTGCGGCTTAACAGGCACTACTTTTTGTACAGTTCAATATAGTTATCCCATACTTCATAATACCCGCCCGATACCTGGTCTGCCAATGATTGCTTTGCTACGAAGTCTATTATTGCAGCACGCTCATCCAGTGTTCGCTGTGTACTGGCGCACCAATGTTGCTCCGCCGGTATAAAAATGATGGCAACACAATTACCGCCACCAAACTCAAAATCAAAACTGATCTCAGATATCGCATCGCTGTAAACGACTGTGCCGCCACGCCCGTTATTGTTGTATGTAAGTTTTCCTGGCATTTTAAATAATTTAAGTGAGCACATGTGCCCCTCCTGATAAAAATAAAGAATGTTTACTGCTGTAGTTACATGAGGCTTTCCAGGGGGGTAAAAATTGGCTGGCCGAAAGTTCATCAACGCACAACCTGTATTGTTTCTTTTTTACCACTGCCGGCCAATACAATAATGTAATTACCATGCGCCAGTTGCTGTGCATGAATAGTTGTATTTGTCTGCCCCTCAGCCAAACGTTGCCAGAACAGCAACTTACCTACAACATCATACAAAGCAATCGTTGTTTTGCTGTTTGCCGCAGCATGCTTTACAAATATTTCATTACCGGATGCAAATGCAGTTGCTTTACCTGCATTGCCTGTTATATCAACAGAACGTACGGCAGAATAAGTGTAAGTACCATCAGCATCTATCATTTTTAAACGGTAGAAGTATGTTAGTGCCTGCACCATAACGCCATCTTTAAATGAATAATGTACAATGTTATTACTGTTTCCTTTTGCTTTAAGCGCACCAATTGTCCTAAAGTTTATACCGTCAAGGCTTCTTTCTATTTCAAACCCGGAGAAATTCAGTTCTGTTGCTGTGCTCCAGTTGGCAGTAACGCTTTGTTGGTTATATACCACATCAAATGCTTTCAGCGTTACAGGCAGAATAAGATTACACGCGCCTGAATTTGCCCTTACCATAGAGGTACCCCAGTTGGACCCGTTAGAAGCATTGGCAGCGCCGGGGTTCTGGGCAACATTCAATGTACCGGGACCACTAAATATTTTGTTATTGAGGGTTGCATTGGTGGTGTATTTCAAGCACGCCGAAAATGATGCAGGCACATAAATACCATTGGTTACGTCATTTCCCACACTGGTAGTATTAACCTGTGTATTACCGGTTAAGCACATTCTATTATTTCCCTGTAACTGAAAGCCATTGAAATTTACAATGCCTCCATTGGAGTAAAGCACTGTGGTGTTGGAGTTGTTGGCAAAGTTGGTAAACTGTTTAAAGGTTAATACGGCCGCAGCGTTCTTGTTAATAAAAATGGTATTGGCAGCCATTGTTATACTGTTATCAAACTGCATGATACCATAGTTGATAAAAGTGATGTTACTGCTGTTATTAATATCTAAACTTTTAAATACAATTGTTGAGTTGGCTGTTACCACCAGCACAAGATTATTAAATGCATTATTGCCCCTTGTCAGGTTCTCGATGGTCATGTCACCAACAAAACGAATGGTATCATTGCGGTAAATATTGTTGTTGCCTGCAAATTTGATGGTAAGCTTCGAACCGTTGCCCTGGTTTTTGTACGCAATATTTATGTTGTTGCTACTTATTGTTTCGGTTTTGGTACCGGCAATCAGCGTTGCGTTGGTAGTAATATTTTCCCTTGGTTCAGTTGTCGTTATACACTGTGCCTGTACCGGCGCAGTTGCAAATAAAAAAACAGCCAGCAGAAATACGCTCACACACATTGAAGTAAAATTCACTTTCATAAGTATTGGTTTTGAGATGTGCCACCTACTTTCAAAAGAAGTGCAGGAAATCGTGGCCGGATTATTTAACAATTAAAATATACTTCAACGTATTGATTGTCAATATTATACACGCACATACATTTCTTTGTTTTATATAAAAATCTATTCATATAACGTAGATTTTTCCCATTGCTAGACTTACATTTACAGATAGAGAATTTTATTATGTTGCCAGCTAAAACTATATCCCGGCTTTCGTTGCGTCGCACTCTTGTACTGCAACAAATAAATCGGCTGCAGCCTCCGGTCACAATTGCGCAGCAGCAGCAGTTTACCAACGCATTACCCTAAAACCAATCAATATTTCTTCAAAAAAAATCCCGGGCAAAAACTGGCAGCCTTTACTTTTTTAGAGTACTATCGTAGATGACTAATACCGTTATGTTATGAACAGACTATTATTCTCATTGCTGCTCGTTGCAGTTTCTTTTACAGCAGGTTTTGCATTTAAAGCAATACTTACAACCCAAAGTAATACACCACAACAAAGCAAAAAGGTAACAGGCATAGGCGGCATCTTTTTTAAATGCAAAGATCCCGGGAAGCTTAGGGAGTGGTACAAAGAGAACCTTGGTTTGCAAACCAACCAATACGGGGCTGTTTTTGAATGGCGGCAAGGTGCAGATACAACACGCAAAGGCTTTACGCAATGGAGCCCTTTTAAAGAAACGACCACGTATTTTCAACCTTCCGCGAAAGATTTTATGATCAACTATCGCGTAGAAAACCTGGCAGAGTTGTTAAGCGCCTTAAAGAAAAATGGCGTAACAGTGGTGGATTCTATTGAAACATACGATTATGGCAGGTTTGTGCATATACTCGATCCTGAACAAAATAAAATTGAATTGTGGGAGCCAAACGACCTTGTTTATGAACAACTCGGTATTCAAATGGGAAGCACAACCACCAAATAGTGTAGTCAACGTAAACAGCTCTACGTTATAACCATACAAAAGCCATCTCCTGTCGGAGATGGCTAAAGCAATTTGTTCTGCGAGATTAATAACAATCTCACCTCTACACCAGCACAAATTATGCCCGTTTACTGCTGCATGCAATGTGCACTAAAGTTTATAAACAATAATAAGTTTTGGGCGCTTGTGTGCTATAGCCGCTTCGGAAGCAGAGAAGATAATGGATTTATACAGTGTTTCACCTGCAAGCACCATTTCGAAACCGTTATTTAACCCGTCAGCTTTTACCATTGGCTTTACAAGGGCAGTTACATCAACAGAAGTATTGAAATTCCATTGACTCGTAGAAGCCTCGGTTACAACCATGTCTTTACTGGTTACTGAAGGCCTGGTATTCCAGGTAACGGTATTTTCATCCCAGTCAGAGGTTACTCTTTTTATATAACAGGAATTGTTTCCTTCGCCATATGGAGATCCGGGATAGCTGGAATTTCCCTGCGGGGCGGGCGCACTTGAAGTAGTGCCATACAAAAACAACTTTGCACCAAGTATTTTTGCCGAATCGGGAATGTCATTTAAGCCGGTGAATTTGATCAGTGACCGTCCCAGTACTGGTGTGCCGTAAACGGTCCAGGCAAATCCATCCAGTTCCGGCAACTGACCGGCATTGCTGTTGGCATTAGCATCATCGTCTTGTTTCCATTGAATAAGCGCATCCTGTCCGTCATCGCCAGGCTGCAACACGAGTTTTATTTCACCTGTACGGGTATTGCGGTACAATCCTGGAGCGTCTGCTGATGAAATAACACTTGCGTCGTTTTGCTGTAAGCCGGATGAGGTAGAGATTGGTGTGTTTTCTTTTTTGCAACTGATCATGCATAGGTAGCATACGGCCAGTAAAAGGTGTTTTCGGTTAAGCATTCTTGATAGGTTTTGTTTTACGTGCACTAAAGTATGTAGTGGTACTGGTCTAAAAAACTACATATGCATGTAGGATCTAATGTATAAGCCTGCATTGCATGGTTACTGCTGCGTTGGTGAACTGGTAGTATTGGATATTCATTGCTTACCCTTGCGCTTTACACACAATCGTTCAATTCATGATTTAGGCATAACTTGTAGCTAACAAAATAAACACTACACAATGATCAGGAATATTATGCGCATCTTACTCGGAGCATTTATGATACTGGCAGCCATTGGGCACCTTACATTTCAACGACAGGAATTCCAGGCGCAGGTGCCAGACTGGATACCGCTGAGTAAAGATCTTGTAGTTATACTTTCCGGTATTGTAGAGCTTGCATTTGGCCTGGCAATGATATTCTGGAAACGTCAACGCGTAAACGTTGGCATTGCCCTGGCGGTCTTTTATGTGCTGATCTTTCCCGGGAATATTGCCCAATACCTTAATCATACCAACGCCTTTGGGCTAGATACAGATAATAAACGATTGATAAGATTATTCTTTCAGCCGGTATTGATTATTTGGGCCTTATGGTCTACCGGCGCATGGGAGCATCTTTTTAAAAGTAAACGTGACGCCCGGTAAAAAGATGTTTTTATGGTAACCGGCATAGCTTTACATGGCATCGACTGTTGCCACGCCCGGTTCAACGTTCCGTTTGCATGGCAACTGCAGCGATCACCGTTGCATAGCCGCCCCGGATTTATATGCTAAAAGCAACAGGAAACATGGTTACATTTTTCACATCGCTTTACAGCACCTGGTAGATCTGTATATTATTGCCACAGGTATCTTTAAACACTGCAATCTTTACGGTACCCATTTGTGTGGGCATCATGGAGAACTCCACTCCTGCTGCTTCCAGCCGCGCAGCTTCCGCAACGATGTCTTCTACATAAAAAGCGGTAGCCGGAATGCCAGCCGCAAGCAAGGCTTGCTGATAAACTTTTGCCGGTTCAAACGCGATGGGTTCCAGCACCAACTCTACGGTATCTGGTTCTTCTTTTGATACTACTGTAAGCCACCGGTGTTCGCCCATGGGCATGTCTATTTTCTTTTCAAAACCAAGTACAGTTGTATAGAATTGCAGTGCCTTTTCCTGGTTATCTACCAGCAGGCTTGTTAATCTGATCTTCATCTTTGCTTTATTTTACAGAGGGGCAAAAATGAAGATGTTAATTGACAAAAAGGTATTCACTATTGCTTTTTTCTAAATTGAGAAGGTGTAGTACCTGTATGCTTTTTAAAATATGCAGAAAAAGAAGTACGGCTTTCGAAACTGAGATGATAACAGGTATCGTTTACACTGGCGCCTGCCTTTAGCATTTTTTTCGCTGCTGCAATACGTTTATCGTGCAGAAAGCGGAACGGCGTTTGGCCGTAGCAGGTTTTGTACAGCCTTAGCATATGAAACTTTGATAAGCAGCATTGGCTACAAATGAAATCGAGGTCTATATTGTTTGTGTAGTGCGTTTCAATAATATGTTTAGCCTGTATAATCTTATCCACTACATGTTTTGCCGGCAATACATTTTTTGTAAGCTCCAGTACTTTCTGGTGGTAGTATGTTGATGCAGGTAACAAAACTTTTATGTGCGATGTATTTGTGAAAGCAAAAATACAGACCAACTGTATCAGTTGATAATAAGCCTGGTCATTATTAAACAATGTGAATAACAGTTATTGACCTGGCTGTGTAGCAAAAGTTTGACAGCATTGCTGCTGCTATTTGCTGTGCAGTACAAGAGTGCGACGCAACAGGCGATGCTATTACTACAACTGCCCGGTACAAAATAAAAACAGCACTACCTGAACCAGTGCTGCCAATACTTGCGCAATAAAAAAGCAGCCACATGGCGGCTGCTTTTCGCAAACGCAGTAGTGTTTTTATTCCACCATTAGTTTATGTGTTTGTATTGATTTGCCTGCAATAACTGAAACGATATACATTCCCTTTTGCACGTTTGGTAAAGCAACCTGTTGCACGCTGCCTGCTGCCAGTTGTTGCTGCATGATCTTTTTGCCGGAAAGATCTGTAATAATCATGGTAATACTTTCCTGCATTTTGTAGCTGCCCAGGTTTAGTGTGAAATAGCCTTTGGCAGGGTTTGGAGAGAGCAACACTTTGTTACCTGCAGCGAGATTGTTGTGTTGTGGTGCAGCTTGTACAGCGTGGCGTTTTACTGCCAGTTTACGTTTTACAGTTACGGCTATTTGCCTGTTGCCAGATGCAAAAGATCGTTCTGTGATCCAAGCTTTGGGCAGGTTTGCCTGCGTGGCCAGCAGCTTCTTTATTCGGTTTTCACTTTTATCATCAGTGAGCATTTCTATGGATGGTGTAAAATCAATGGTGGTGGCACATGCATTGTTGGTGTAAGTTGCACGGTAACCAAAACTCCACGCATTGCTAAACGCGTCCCACGATTCGAATTTAAAATATTGCTGGGAGCCATCGCTGTAATAGCCACTGTTTACGCGAAAACCATTGATCCATCCGGCTGTTGCCACATCCCAAACTTCATTTCGTGCCCGCTCCACCAAATTGGCTGCGTTATAGTTTGTGGAAGTGCGTGATTGGTTAAGCCAGGACGACCCTGTGTAACTCTGGTACAACTGTTTTGTTGCCACCGCGGTGCCCGGTAAATAATCGTTGAAGCCGCGCTGTGACTTTACCCATACTGCATTAAATGGATCCCAATAGTAAGAAAATGACAACCCACCTTTTGAGTAATCGAATGTTGTTCTGCTGTTGTTTACCCAGGCATTATTGACGTAATACTGGTACACAAAATTGATAACACGTTGCTGGTCGTCGTAAGTGTTAAATGTTCGTGCCTGTGCTAACCAGCCCAGAGAGGCATCATACAAATCGAACTGGCTTGTGTTGGTTGTGCCATCAGCATTGAATTCAACGCGAATCCGAAAACTGTTGATCCATTGTTTGTTTACAAGATCCCAGCCCTGCGAAAGGTTTGTAAAATAGCGCCCGTCGCTGCTGTACGTATAAATTGAACGACCCGAATTTATCCAGCTACCGGCCAATGCATCCCATACCTGGCTTAGTATGCTGGCAACATTGCCCGCTTCATCGTACGTATATGTTGTAAGTGCCCTGGTCACGTAAGATGAAGTTGCCTCATCCCACGCCTGAAACAGGTTTGTTGCCACAGAACAATCAGGGTTTAGTGTTTGTATGTCGATACCATTTTTAACCCATACACCATTCTGTTTATTGTCAGAAAAAACGGTGTCTTTAACCTGTGCATTTGCAAGCACACAAACTGCCAATAGCAAGATGGAAAATGTAGACTTTTTCATACGCAATAGTTAAGTGATTTTAAATTGTATTTCCGGGGAATTACTGTAGCCTGACATCAATATATTTAAAATCGTTGCATATAAACAATTAGAGCCGGAAAATATTTTACTGTACCTGCGGCAGGAACATGTACGCCTTTATTGGTTTTATAATTGTATGCATGCCCGAATACAGGTCAAAGAACAGGATGGTGTGTGGGTGGGCTGTTGTACAGGTGGCATCGCCTGTTGTGTCACTCACTTATACGCCCGGGCCTTTATTGAGCTGTTCCAAACACCAAGGCATCTGCAGTTTGCATTGGCTTGAAACCAATGAAAGGAACGGTTCTTGTTAGCGGCATTTATAATACAGCGTAAAACAATAACCGCAGCCTGCAGCTCAATGCTTATTCTGCAGATGAACGGATTGCGACGCAACGATGCTTAACCGGAGTTGCTGTTGCCGGTATCACCATGACTTTTATAATGTAAAAAGGGCCGCGGTAAACCGCAGCCCGTTAAAAGTGGATGTCAACACTTTTTTTATTACACAAGATCGAACCTATCGAGGTTCATTACTTTATTCCATGCTGCAACAAAATCTTTTACAAACTTTTCTTTTCCATCGCTGCTTCCATATACTTCGGCAATGGCTCTTAATTCTGCATTGGAACCAAACACGAGGTCTGCACGTGTGGCGGTCCATTTTACCTCGCCTGTTGCACGATCGTGCCCCTGGTACAATTCCTTATCTTCTGAAGCTGCTTTCCACGTGGTATTCATGTCGAGCAGGTTAACAAAGAAGTCGTTGGTTAAGGTGCCGGGCTGCTTTGTGAAGACGCCGTGTGCCGACCCGTCGTAGTTGGCATTCAGTGCACGCATGCCGCCCACAAGCACCGTCATTTCAGGAGCGCTGAGTGTAAGCAACTGAGCTTTATCTACCAGCAATGCCTCCGTAGACACAGGTGATTTTTGTTTGCGGTAGTTGCGGAAACCGTCTGCAAACGGCTCGAGATAAGCCACTGATTCTACTTCGGTCTGTTCCTGCGAAGCATCCATACGGCCGGGCGTGAATGGCACCTGTATGTTGCTGCCGGCATCTTTCGCAGCTTTTTCAACTGCGGCGCAACCAGCCAGCACGATGAGGTCTGCAAGAGACACTTTTTTGCCGTTTGCTGCACTGGCATTAAATTCTGTCTGTATGCCTTCCAGCGTATCGAGTACTTTATTTAACCGTACAGGATTATTTACGCGCCAGTAACGCTGCGGTGCCAGGCGAATGCGTGCACCGTTGGCGCCGCCACGCTTATCTGACCCACGAAACGTAGAAGCCGCGGCCCATGCAGTGGAAACAAATTCTGATACACTTAAACCACTGCCAAGAATTTTTTCTTTTAACGCTGCCGTGTCTGTGTCATTAATCAATATATGATCCACGGCCGGTATCGGATCCTGCCAGATGAGTTCTTCCTGTGGTACATCCGGGCCAAGGTAGCGTGCACGCGGACCCATATCCCTGTGTGTTAACTTAAACCATGCACGTGCAAAAGCATCTGCAAAAGCTTCAGGATTTTCGAGAAAATGCCTGGATATTTTTTCATAAGCAGGATCAACCCTTAATGCCAGATCTGTCGTAAGCATGGTTGGTCTTTTGTTTGCGCCATTGAAAGCATCCGGGATAATATCGCCTGCATTTTTTGCAACCCACTGGTGTGCGCCGGCAGGGCTTTTTGTTAATTCCCATTCGAAACCGAAAAGGTTTTCAAAGAAATTATTGCTCCATTTTGTTGGTGTGGTGGTCCAGGTAACTTCCAGCCCGCTTGTTATGGTATCTGCTCCTTTTCCACTGCCGTAACTGCTGCTCCAGCCAAAACCCTGCAATTCCATTTCCGCAGCTTCGGGTTCTTTGCCAACATGGGTAGCAGGTGCTGCACCATGGGTTTTACCGAATGTATGCCCGCCTGCAATGAGTGCAACGGTTTCTTCATCGTTCATTGCCATGCGGCCAAATGTATCGCGTATATCTTTCGCGGCGGCCAGCGGATCGGGGTTGCCGTCAGGGCCTTCAGGGTTTACATAGATCAAACCCATTTGCACTGCAGCCAGCGGATTTTCAAGATCACGGGTATGTATTTTTCCGTCTGCGTTATCGTCTGATGAAACTACACCGTGTTCTTTTGGCACACCTTCTGAACCCTGAGCATAACGTATATCTCCGCCAAGCCAGGTTGTTTCAGAACCCCAGTATACGTCCTCCTGTGCCTCCCACTGGTCTTCTCTGCCGCCTGCAAAGCCAAAGGTTTTAAAACCCATTGATTCCAGCGCTACGTTACCGGTAAGTATCATAAGATCTGCCCAGGAAAGTTTGTTTCCATATTTCTGCTTTATTGGCCATAACAGTCTTCGGGCTTTATCCAGACTTACATTATCAGGCCAGCTGTTTAATGGCGCAAAGCGTTGCTGACCTGCACCGCCACCGCCACGGCCATCCTGCACACGATAGGTGCCTGCACTATGCCATGCCATGCGTATAAACAATGGTCCATAATGGCCGAAATCTGCCGGCCACCAATCCTGGGAATCTGTCATTAACTGGTGCAGGTCTTGTTTAACAGCCCCAAGATCCAGGCTTTTAAACGCTTCAGCGTAGTTGAAATCTTTGTCCATTGGATTGGACAGGGATGAATGCTGTCGCAGTATGTTCAGCTTTAGCTGGTTTGGCCACCAGTCACGGTTTCTTGTACCATTGCCTGCCACGCTTTGTCTCATTGTGCCGTTATGAAACGGACACTTACTGATGTCATTAGATTCCATAAAAAAATTTGATAAATGAGTTTATAATCCGGCAACAAATCAGGAAAAGTGCGCATACCTTTCCGTTAATTGACAAATGTAGAGCATTGAATATATAAGTATAATCAATTAATTTTATGCGTTAATAACATAAAACTATCATGACTTTAATTCAGTTGGAATATATAGTAGCACTGGACACACTTAAACATTTTGCAAAAGCGGCCGCCCACTGCCATGTAACACAACCTTCGTTAAGCATGCAGGTTCAAAAGCTGGAAGAGGAACTTGGGGTGCAGATCTTTGTACGTACAACGCCTGTAACTACTACTGATACCGGCCAACTGATTATACAACAGGCCAGGAAAGTATTGACAGAAGCCGCTAATATTCATGAATTAATAGAACAGGAAAAAAGTATTGTGGGCGGCAACCTGAAAATAGGCGTTATACCAACGCTAGCGCCCTACTTGTTGCCGCGCTTTGTTCAATCATTTACGCAAACATACCCCAAGGTAAAATTGAGCATTTACGATCTTACAACCGAAAACATCGTAAGACAATTAAAAAACGGGAACATTGATGCTGGCATAATGGCTACGCCGTTAGGTTATGCAGAACTAAAAGAGGACTTTCTTTTTAATGAAGAATTTGTTGCATATGTGTCTACCACACAAAAACTGTTTGACAAACGATTTTTGTTACCCACTGACATGGACATTAACAATATGTGGCTATTGGAAGAAGGGCACTGCCTGCGCAACCAGGTAATTAATTTCTGCGCAATTCAAAAAATAGCTTCTACGGAAAAACATTTTGAATACTCTGCAGGAAGTATTGAAACACTGAAACGATTTGTAGACACTAACGGAGGCATTACGTTACTACCAGAGTTGGCGACCTACGATATTTCTGACACGCAAAAAAATATGTTACGGTATTTCAAAAGCCCGGCACCCGTTCGTGAAATAAGCCTTGTAACGCTGAAGACTTTTAACAAAAGACGGCTCATCAATATTTTGAAAAACACCATCCTGGAAAACATTCCTGAACAAATGCTGCAAAAGAAAAAGGTGGATGTGATTGCTATATAGTACCCGGTGCAACTCTTGTGCTCCGATGAAATTGCGGCGTGTAGCTTACGCCGCCAGCCAATATTTACTTAAACACAAGTACGTTTTTGCATTCTAAAGCAGATTTTTACCATTTGCGCATTTTGCTTCGCAGCCAAAGATGCCATAAGTACTACAGATGAACGGAATGCGACGCAACGATGATGCTACGAAGAACCATTGCCCGTACCCAAAAAAGCGTTTGGCTGTTGCATATGCAATATTATAAGGTAATAAAAGCGTGTCCTCTATGCAAGGAACCAAATAAACCATGCTATAGATTGATGACTGCATTGCTGAATTAAGTCTAAATAAACTCACAAAATCTTACTTAAGCAGTTATTGAGAAATTTTAATAACACAACGCCGATAATGTATGGAGGCCTATTAATGTTTTTGGCTCTCCGTAGGACACATATTTACGTCCAACATCAATAACACCACAGGCACAGGATTACATGGCAGTGCCAACTATGGTGTACAGCTTGAAACCGACCTCCGCTATGGTTATATTACGTATGGCAGCACCAATTATAATGCAAGGGTGTATTATGGTGATCTTGTCATTACATTTAACAGACCTGTATCCAACCCGCTGTTGCATATTGGCGGTATTGGCGGAGACCAGTTTAACAATGGCGGTTTATATTACCAGGGATTTTACAATGAATATGAACTCGGCGCCACAGATATCAGTAACGGCATTACCATTACCGAGTTATCTGGAAACGCTTATTTCGATGCAACTACCTCCAATACTAAAATTGTAAACTCCAACACTGCGAATCCAACTTCTTACAGTAATAACTGGTTTGCATCAACGTCTTCGTCAGACAGTCATGGTTCTGCAGGTAGCGTAAGAATAAACACCGGTACTTCTTCTATCACAAGTATTACACTTAAAGTTTTTCTAAGAAGCAATGGTTTAACTTATGATCCTAATAAGGGTCCGAGGATTGTTGCTAAAGAACACTGGGCGCCGGCTGAAGATACAGGCGGGCATGTGGGTGATGGCAATGTTTTGACTTTATCATTGCAAACATATACGATTAGCGGAACGGTTTACAGGGATGGTAACGGGCTACCGATAACACAGTAAATGGAACTGCCACACAATATGCCGGCGGCACAACACAGTTATACGTATCTCTCGTTGACAAAAACAACAATGTTTTTGCGTCTACGCCGGTTTCAGGTGCCGGAACATATTCATTCGTAAACGTGGTCAGCTCCAGTAACTATAAACTTGTGCTTTCTACAAACGCCTCTGCAAAGTTACCCTCGCTGCCGTCCGGGTGGACGAATACCGGGGAAAACATTGGAGCTGCTGCGGGAAATGACGGCTTGCCTGACGGTACACTGGCAATACCATTGCTTATTAATACAGTGAGCAATGCAAACTTTGGCATCGTGAATTGCGCAGCGCTGGCAACAGCTTCTCCCGTTGTAACCGCCACTTCCAGTACCGGTGTTTACTGTGCTCAATCAGGATCTTCGCCCATCTTACTTAATGCCTCTGCAACCGGCGGCCTGAGCCCATATACATATGCATGGGCAGGCAGTGGTCTATCTAACCCGGCTACTCAGAACACAAGTGCAGTGCCAACAACAACAGGTAGCTATACCGTAACCGTTACAGATGCTGTTGGCTGCAAAGGGAGCGCTTTCACCAATGTTATTTACGATAATATTGTGCCATCTATCTCATGGAGTTGTGGTGACAATCCTGCATGGCTGCGGCTGATGGAAAATAACGGTGCAAGCTGGTTTTGGACCACCACTTCCGGCGGCAGGTTTTATACGAGTACAACTTACAGTACAACAGATGACAGCCCTGTTTCAAACTTAAAAATGCCTTACATAAAAAATACCGGGCAATACACTGTACAAATAACAAGTGCAAACGGTTGTATTGTTTCGGGGTCAATAACAGTGGGGGCCACACCGGCTTCGTGCAACATAGTTTTGGAGGATAATAACATTGATCTTCATGCACTGTGGGCTGGCAATAGTGTGCTGCTGAAATGGAACACGCCTATTACCAACGTTACCGCATTTACTTTGCAACGAAGCACTGATGCCGTAAGCTTTACAAATATTGCAAACATTGAACCCAACGAGTTTTTAACTTACAGCTATACGGATGTAACCTTACCTGAACCATGCACAAACATCTGGTACCGGGTAAAGACAACCGATATTTACGGCAAAGAAGTGATGGGTAAAACTGCGCATGTAACCTGTAAGCACTTACAGGAAAGCTCAATACTTGTAACGCCCAACCCAGTTACAAACGGCCAGTTTACACTTAACTATAAGATACCTGTACAGGGCACCATACATTACAACATCTATAACATGAATGGCAGGCTTTTACTTACCGGCACATTCGAAAACGCAGGCAGCAACGAACCGGGCAGCAAAACAATCGTGCTTCCACCGGGTGAACGGCAAGGTGTATATTTTATAACAATGTATAACGCGCAATGGATGAGTAAACCTGTAAAAATACTTGCATTAAAATAACTGCATTTAAAGACAATCAACCCACCCTTTATCAAAGAGAATGGCTTCCCCTGCACAGAGGTAGCCATTTGTATTAACAGGTCTGCTATCTGCTATCACATACCTGAACTACAGTTGATGGTTTTGCGCTGTAAGCTAATGAGCCCACAGATGCGATATGTTATACAGATGAACGTAATGCGACGCAACCGGGATGCCATATGCACAAATGCCGGCAGCCGTATAGTTTTTATACAAACACTCCCGACACTACATCAGCATATTTAAAAATAATGAACGTGTCCGCGTCTTATATCTTTATGTAGAAGTAATTTTTGTAGGCCGGCAGCAGTTCGTTGTGGCATCGCCTGTTGCCACGCTCGGTTCAACTTTTTATTTTCATGGCAACTGTAGCGTTCCGGTTATAAAACCATGATTTGCTGCAATCGCTCTATTGGCGAAATACCTTTTATAATCACCCGGCTTAAAACACATTAAGAATTAATATCAATTCTTAATAGCTGATATTAATTATTTTATCATAACACATTAATAATAATAGTAATACATGAGCGTATGTAATAATAATCCATTTCCTGTTTAAAAATCAAAGCCATGTACTACAATCATTGCCCGAAGCCGCGATTTACACTGGTAATCAAAAACCTGATACATGTTTATTTAAACCAATGTTTCGCCATTGCGTTCATACATAGACAGAAAAAAAGTTTTAAATGTGCCCTGATATTGATGACTACCATCTGGATTGATAATACTGAAGCAATTGGTCAAACCCAACTTGAACTCAATGCATCCAGTGCAAGCCTTACAGTAACAGGCCCAACAACTGCAAGTCAAACCGCTACATTTTTGAAAAACGATAATGGATCAACAGTGTTTAGTGCGGCTACACCAACTACTACTGTTAACTACGCCATTACAAACCAGGTGTACAGCGGCGGCACTTACCCCGGTATTTTTTTTGGCGGCACATCCTCCGGCCAAAATGTTGTGGCAGATAACATCTGGAAGAAAATGAATACTTATGGAGGTGCTACGAGTATCAGGTTTAGTTCCAATCCGTTTACAGGTGCAACACAAGGTATAGATGTAACATTAAACTATTGCATTGGCGCAATGATTTCGCCATACTATATGACGCAGTTATACAGGGCCACAAATCTGAATGCCAGGCCATATTATGGAGACATTACGATAAGTTTTAACCGGCCGGTACAAAATCCTGTACTACATTTTGCCGCTATAGGCGGGGAATTCAGCTCGGCTAATGGCTTGTTTCAACATGGTTTTTATACAGAGTTCGAACTTGGCACAGCGGAGGTGGCCGCTGGCTACACCTTTACCAGGTTATCAGGAAACACTTACTTTGGTGTGGGCAATAACACCCAGGTGATTAATACAAATACAACAATTCCTGCGAGCAATACGCCAGGTTATTTTACAGCAGAAACAACCCGGGGCTCAGACGGCAGCGTAAGACTTAATACGAATGGCACAAACATCTCCAGCATAGTGTTAAGGGTTTTTCTAAGAGGTATGCCTGGTGTAAATCCCACAAATACCCAGGCTTCATGGGGGCCCACAAACGGAGGTGTTGACGGGTATGTTGGCGATGTATTTACACTGTCAGCTACGTTACCGACTTACAATATTACCGGCACCGTTTATAATGATGCAGATGGCATGACCAATAACATTATTGACGGCACTGCTACACGCTATGCAGGCGGTACCACGCAGCTCTATGTTAACCTCGTCGATAACAACAACAATGTTTATGCCTCCACTGCTGTTAGCAGTACTGGTACCTATACATTTGCCAACGTCGTTGCTGCTGCCGGCTATAAACTTGTACTCTCTACCAGCAATGCGGTTACCACAGCCTCACTGCCCGCCGCATGGGCTTACACCGGGGAAAAAGAAGGTTCTGGTACCGGCAGTGATGGTACACCCAATGGTATATTGCCACTCGGCGTTCTCACTGCTGATGTAACTACAAGATTTGGTATCAGAAACTGTTCCTCGCCACCTGCCGTTACTGCCGCTGCAGGCACTGCACTTTACTGTGCACAGTCTGCAACCTCTCCCATACAACTTACTGCCACTCCCACCGGCGGACAAGCCCCTTACACTTATGCCTGGACAGGCAGTGGTATTTCCAACGCCACTATTCAAAACCCTACTGCCACTCCCGCTGCTGCAGGATCGTATACCGTGGCTATCACTGATGCGCTCGGCTGTAAGGCCTCCGCTTCTACAGGAAACATTACATACGATAATACTGTTCCTTCCATTTCCTGGAGTTGTGGTACTAACCCTGCATGGTTAAGGCTAAATGAAACCAATGGCACTACCTGGTACTGGACAACTGCATCCGGTGGTAAATTCTATCCTAACAATACCTATAACCCTGCACAGGATGCTACTACTTCTGCCTTGCAGCAACCTTATATTAAAGTTGCAGGGCCTTATACTGTAAAAATCACCAGTGTTAACGGTTGTACCAGTTCCGGCACTATTAACATGAGTGCCACGCCTGCAGGCTGTGCCACAGTGCTCGCAGATGAACACATCAGGCTTACCGCTGCATGGGCGGGTAATAACAATGTACTCGTAAAATGGAACACCCCACTAACAAACATCAGCAACTTTACCATTCAAAGAAGTACCAACGGTACAAACTTTACCGATATTGGCACCACTGAATACACGCAGCCTTCTGCTTACAGTTTTACTGATGTACGCATACCTGCCGGTTGCAGCAAACTGTGGTACAGGGTAAAAGCTACAGACCACAATGGCAGGGAAAACTTTAGCAGCGCAGCATCCTTAAACTGCAACGGCATTTCTGCGGGTAATATCTTTGTTGCCCCTAACCCGGTAGTAAATAAACAGTTTACCCTAAACTATAAAGTACCGGTTACAGGCAAACTAAACTACGAGCTTCTTTCTGTTGATGGCAAACGCATATTGGCAGGCATACTTGAAAACCCGGCACCAGGTGAAACAGCAAGCAAAACAATCGTATTACCTCCGCTTGAAAAAGGCTTGTATTTTTTAAGGGTAAGCAATCAACAATGGATCAGTAAAACAGTAAAGTTGATGATAGGCGAGTAAAATTCCGAAGTCTCATAAACAAAGGATATAAGGCGAAAGATTCATCAATGTGAAAGATATCTGATGCTGCAGACAATATGCGTCGGTTACTTCCCGATACAAAACTTGCTGAATATATAATCCAACATGTCTTCATTCGTTACCTGGCCGGTTATTTCGCCGAGATAATGCAGGCAACGCCTTATATCCAAAGCAAGCAGATCACTTGCCAGGTTATTGTTCATGCCCAGTCTTATATCTTCCAGGGAGGTTGCAACTTCTTTTAGTGCATGGTAATGGCGTGCATTCGTAACAATACTGCTTTCCGTTTGTATTTTGCCATGCAATACCGCATCTGTCATACGCTCTTTCAATGTTTCCGTATGTAAGCCGTCTTTTGCGGAAATAAAAATAATCTTGTCATAATGACCAAATATCCGGCGCCCTTCCGCGTCGTTCAGCCTGTCAATTTTGTTGGCCACCAATATATAGTTAAGAGATTGGGCCTTCATTTCCTGCACACGTGTTTCTATCTCGTCCGCATCATCCTGCACATCAAAAATGTATAATACAAGATCTGCCTGTTTCATTTTTTCTATACTGCGTTCTATGCCTGCCGTTTCAATGATGTCGCTGGTGTGTTTACGTATACCTGCTGTATCAATCAACCGGAACAATATGCCATCAATGTTCAGCACTTCTTCAATCGTATCCCTGGTGGTGCCCGGTATATCGCTTACTATTGCACGATTCTCATTCAACAAAGCATTCAGTAATGTAGACTTCCCGGCGTTTGGCTTGCCAATAATCGCAACACTTACGCCGTTCTTAATTACATTGCCCAACTGAAAAGAGCTAATCAGTTTGTGTACAGCTAATGCAGCTTCATTAACCACAGCATACAATGCAGACCTGTCTGCAAATTCCACATCTTCCTGAGAAAAATCCAGCTCTAGTTCTATCAGCGCGGCAAACTTCAGCAACTGCTCCCTCACGGCCTTTAACGCACCCGAAAAGCCACCACGCATGCTGCCGAGTGCTGCACGCTTAGATGCTTCGGTATTGCTCGCTATAAGATCAGCAACGGCTTCAGCCTGTGCAAGATCCAATTTACCATTTAAGAATGCCCGCTGCGTAAACTCGCCCGGTTTTGCCAGTCTTGCACCATTACTGGTAATCGCCTGCAACACCTGTTGCAAAATGTAGTTTGATCCGTGACAGGATATTTCAATCACATCTTCACCGGTATAAGATCTTGGCTCTTTAAATACTGCAACAACCGCTTCATCCAGCACTGTTTCATTATGCTTAAGCAGTCCTACATGCAGGGTATGCGACGGTTGAAGGGATATTTTTTTAGCAGGAAAAATGTTATCTGCAATGGCTAATGCGGCTTTACCACTTATCCTTATTACACCAATCGCACCAACACCAGGCGGTGTTGCCAGTGCGGCAATTGTATCGTCCCAACCAGTAAATTGTGTATGCATAATGAGTGTGCAAAAATAATGCATCGCCTACAACTCTTTGCTGCAGTTAAAAAACAACAGGTGATGCAAAAAATAAAAACTGACATGCTTTATTTTTTTTGGGAACCGGCAAAGGTTTTTATGGCATCGCCGGTTGTGTCACTCACTTGTACTGATGGTTTTTATGGCGGCTGCAGCGTTGTGTTTCGGCAATGTTCTTTCTATAATAAGTATCTTAAAAACGACAGGTGGCTTAAACAAAGCCTTCTTCACAACACAGTTTGAAGACCGGAAGATGGTATAACCGCAGCGCTACAGTCGCCATAAAAGTGGAACCCTGAACCGAGCGTGGCAACAGGCGATGCCACAACGAACTAAAGCCTGCTACCAAAAATACTCTTTTACAAAAGCCTGTTCGGTATATAAAAATGCTTACTCGGTATTTTTTTAAGCTGATAGTAAAATATAAAGTTGATCTTTAATTAAAGGAAATACCGGCTTTTTTTTACGCAAGACATAGCCAAAACAAACTTTTTATTTGAATTCACTACCGCAGATGGACGAATTAAAACGAAGCATAATAAGGTCTATGACCTATTTTGATATTTTTCATTACCCCATGACTTCGGCGGAAATAAGAGCGCACCTGGACATGCCGTGTACAGAACAGGAACTTGCCGGCGCACTTGCTGCTCTCATGAAAGAAAAAATACTTTTTAAAACACAGGGGTATTACCAGCTCAAACATGATGATTCTCTTTTAACTGCACGGCTTGCCGCAAATAAACTGGCTGAGAAACACCTTGTAAAAGCCAGGAAGATTGCTGCTTTTCTATCATGGTTTCCGTTTGTAAAAGGCATTGCCATATCTGGCTCTTTATCAAAAAAAGTTGCAACCAGCGACAGTGATTATGATTTCTTTGTTATTGCGGAAAAAGATTACCTGTGGATCTGTCGTTCTGTTTTCTTTACATTCATTAAACTGGTATCGCTGTTTGGTTTTAAAAAATACTTTTGTCTTAACTATACTGTTGACGAATCATACCTTGAGATAAGTGAAAAAAATATTTTTACTGCTACAGAAATTGCTACGCTGATGCCTGTTTACGGTATGCAATGCTTTGCCGGCTTTTTTGCGGCCAACGAATGGATATATCGTTTTTTTCCGAATCATCCGCCAATTGAATACAGGCATCCTGAAAAAAGTAAAAGCTTTACCAGCAGGCTCATAGAGAAAGTTTTCCGGAACAGGCGGGGGCAAAAAATTGATGATGCGCTGATGCGTTACTTTGAAAGACGGTGGGAGAAACTACAATCCAAACACGTAGTTACAAACAGCGGTTATGTACTGGGCAGCATGATGGTGGGCAAACATTACTGCAAACCTTACCCACAACATTTTCAGCAAAAAGTATTGAGCATGCACGAAGAAAAAATGCAAAAGCTGTTTAGTGCAATCGTGCTTAAATCCGTTGCGTAACGCCGCCGGTTATACGGGTATTCTATGCCGGAATCTTTCGAAGTACATGCCTGCTCTTGCCTTTACTGAGCGTAGTTTTAATTTGAGTTTATTGATTGGGCCCTGGTTGCGCAGGTACAACATTTCCTGCTGAATCCAGTTGATGGCATGCACGTAATAACGACGGCTGTAAGTGCGCGTAAAATCAATGTCTCTGTCTGTAGAGTTTTCCCATGCCAGTTCTTCTATAAAAAGATCTTCAACTTCGGTATACAAAGGCGTGCCTTTTATGGGATAGGCAACCGTTACCGTATAAAGGCTGGGGTTAGCATATTTCAAATGTTTGAGCGTTTCTTTAATATCACTTTCGTCTTCACCGGGGTAGCCAAGCATAATAAAAGTACCTGCTTCCATACCATATTGTTTTACCAGCCGTATCATATCTCGTACCTGTTCAACTTTTACGCGGCGGTCCATGGCATCGATAATTTTCTGCGAACCGCTTTCCGCACCAATCCAAACCCTGAAACAACCGCTTTGCTTGAGTAATTGCACAGACTCTTCTGTAAGCCTGTCGGCTCTTGTGATGATTTCGTATGGTATGTTAAGGTTTCTGACGCTTATCTCTTCAGCAAATTCACGCAGCCACCGTGGGTTAATGGTAAATACATCATCCACAAACCAGATCATGTCAAATGAATAATTTTCTTTCAACCATTGCATTTCATCAACCACCAGTTTGGGATTGCGCCTGCGGTAGCTGGTACCATAGACAGCGCGGCTGCACCATTTGCATGAGTAGGGGCAACCACGCATGGTACTTACATTTACCATACTGATGCCGTGCTTCGGCTTCCATGCATCAAAATACAACTGCATATTTATCTTTTTCCTGTTGGGAAAAGGAAGCTGGTTGATGTCCCTTATCAGGATGCGCTCTTCGTTGACCGTTACGTTATCGATTTCATTTTTGTAAGCGATTCCGGGAATAACACTCAGATCAGGCCGGAGGTGGCTTGTAAATGCATTTGCCAGCTCTACCATAGTATCCTCACCTTCACCAAAAACAATAACATCTGCGCCATATGCCAGGAATTTTTCTTTGTGGTTACGCACTTCAGGGCCGCCCAGGATAATTTTTGTATTGCTTAATGCGGGTTCATTTTTAACGAATGCAATAATCTTCAGCACATTCAGCTTGGTCATTAAGTTTGTATAAATACCAAGCATACGTGGTTTTTCCTGCAATAAAAAATGCTCAAGTTTTTGTAGTGTGGCAAATGTTGAATCGAAAACTTCGTTTGCAATACCATGCATATCCAGGTAACCTGAAATGTACAAAATACCCAATGGTGGGTACGGCCGCATGATCTCTCTCTCTTTTGGGTCTTCTGCTAAAAAGTAACCATGTGTAAGCACAATATTCATTAATTCTTATTTCTTTTTTAGTACAGTACAATAATGGTCAGATAACAAACTCAGCCATTCCCGGCTGTTAATTTTTTTTTCCAGCTTACCCAATCGTTTTAACCATGCCGGGTGCTTCTCAAAAAAAGACTCCAGGTAAGATGGTGGCACAAATAAACCTACTGCATGGCTGTAACAATGATGATAATGACCAAACAATTTATTCAACGAACCCGGCGTATAGTAGTGAACAGGTATTGTGTTGCCATTTACGGTAAATGTTGATTCGCCCTTTATGCGGCGTATGGCAGTCTTCCATTTTCCGGCAAGCAGGTGATACGTTGTTTCCCACACGCAAAACTTACCCATCACCACAAAAAAAAGCGTTGCATTTTCATTTGTAATACGCGCAAGATCTTTATCAAGCTGCCGGAGTTCCTTTTTATCTATGCAATTTAGTCCGCCAAAATTTGAAAATACAAGATCGAATGTTGTATTGAAATTGTAGCCGCTAAGCTGAGCAAAGCTTAATTGCAGGAACTGCAGGTTGTCTTTAACACCGTCATGTATTTTTTGCGTAGCCTGGTCTATCATTACAGCAGATGCATCTGTTGCAATTACGTGATGCCCCAAGGTAGCAAGACGTAATGCATCTACACCCGTACCGCAATTTATCTCCAATATACGCAAAGGTTTTTGGTGGCTGCCAAGTAACGGCAACAGCTTACGCCAAACGCCTTCCCTTTGTAATTTGCCAATCTCCGAGAAAGAGAATGCTTCGTCATACGTTTCAGCCATTACATCAAAAGGCATTTGTGGCAATATGGTTTGGTCAGAATTCAAACGCCTTCAATTTTTTTCGCTGAATAAACTCATCATAAAAATAGTATGGTAAACGTATCACTTTTCTCAGCTCTTTTAGCGTAGATGCATTGCTGAATATGGCTTTACATGCGTGCAAACCAGCGGCTTTTCTGAAACTTGCATGTACATAACGGTGTAAAGATTTATAAAAAGACGGATGGTAAGTATTTTTAAACATCAAAGCTAATTCGTCAGAATCAGTCCAGTTTGCTTTTTCTTTCAACTGAGACTGAACCTGCTCAAAAAACTTGGTGCCCGGTAACGGGTAAGAAACAGAAATACCCATGTCGTATGGCAATAGTGTATTGATCATTTTAATGGTGGCCGCGATATCTTCTTTTGTTTCACCCGGGTACCCAAACTGTATAAAGAAGCAGGGCTTCATCCCATATTTTTTAATAAGTCTTGTCGCTTCATAAATCTGCTCAACAGAGGTGCCTTTATCCATGGCGTCAAGTATCTTTTGGGAACCACTTTCAGCGCCCATCCAGATCATGTCACAACCCGCCCGTGCAAGATCCTGTATATAATTTTCCTGCAATAAAAGATCTGCCCTGGCCTGTATTTTAAATCTTAATTGCAAACCTGCCTGCTGTAACAGTGTTGCAAAACTATTGACCCAACCTGGTTTTAACCCAAAAATGTCATCGCAGAACCAGATATGGTCATACCCGAATTTTTCTTTTAGTAAAGTCAATTCCTGCACAACATTTTCAGGCGAACGTGAATTGTACCTGTTGCCGTATATAGGTTTGGCGCACCAGTTACATTTAAAAGGGCAACCACGTGTTGTTCCCATATTTAAAGAAAAATAACCCGCGTTATCCAGCCACATTTTTTTGTACGGGGCTATATCAATAATATCCCACGCAGGAAAGGGTAACTGGTCCAGTTCCTTTATCACGTTGCGCTTTAAAGTCTTTATAGTTGTACCATGCTGCCTGAACGCCAAACCCTGGATGGATGCAAAATTCTTTTCCTGTGCTTCCAATGCGTTAATCAATTCTTTAAGGGTTATTTCTGCCTCTCCTATCAATATGAAATCGGCACCTTTATCAAGGTATTTTTCAAAGTGATCTGTAGAGTCTGAACCTGATACAATAACGGTACATCCTTTTTGCCTGGCGAACGCGATCATGTCAAATGCAGCCTCACGCATGTTTGTAAGGCACATTTTGGTCAGGTAGTTAAAGCCATCATCATAAATAACAAAATAAGCGGGCTTTTGCTGTTCAATATAAGGAACAACTTCAGAAGCGTCGTGCGCAAACATGCTATCAAACAATGTTACATGGTGGCCCTCCTGTTGCATTACCGCGGCAGCATACAACGTGCCCAATGGCGGATAAGGCTGGGCTGTCTTCCATTGTTTGGGATCAAACCTGAGAAAATAAGAATGTGAGAAAAGAATAGCACTCATTGTCCGCAAGTTAACAGCTTTTGTATGAATAAAAAGTCATTGTAGCAGAACAGGTAAATAACAAATATAAAATAGCAAATAGTACTTTTGAAAGCGTAACATAACAGAAAGCGATCCATCTTATTTATTGTTTGTGATTGAAATAAGCGTAGTAATACCAACATGCAACAGAAAGGCAAGAGTAATATCATTGCTCCGGAATTTATCGGCATCAACTTATCCGTTTAAAGAAGTCATCCTGGTTGATTCGGGTGAAGATCGCTTCGCAAAGGAAGAACTGGATCAATTTATTCCTTTGAACATTACTTACCGCAATACCGCAAAATCTGTTTGCCTGCAGCGAAATACAGGTATTTCTCTTGCTACAACAGATTGGGTATTTGTATGTGACGATGACATTGAAGTTCCTCTGACATACGTGGAAAAAATCATTACCCATATCAATAATTACCCGGATGCATGCGCAATTTCCGGGGTGGTACTGCAACAGGAAAATGGCCGGTGGCAATCTAAATATCCTGTTACATCTGTTGTCACATTGTTATGGAAATATTTCTTCTGTCAGAGCATCTGGGGAGATATAGCATGCAACGATACCCTGCTCAGCAGGGGCATAAAAAAATATTACGCGGCAAGGAAAAATTTTATCACAAAAGCCGGCTGGCCCGTATTAACAGATTTTGCAGGTTCATATTTCCATGCTCCTGTCTACGGCCTGGGGGCTTCGGTAATCAGGAGATCCTTTTTACTTAAGTTTCCTTACGAAGAAAAACTTGACAAACACGGGATAGGCGACAACTATGGTTTATCAATCAACCTTCCTGCCGGCAGTATACACGTGTTAAATAATGCATATGTGTATCACCACCAGGAAAAAATAAACCGCCTGCAAAAAATACCCCAACACTACAGGAGAGTAATGGCGCTCGATTACTTCAGGACAACGAATAAACGACTGGGATTTGTAAAAAAAAGGTATTTGCTTTGGTCAGTCTTTGGCCATATGCTGCTCGCCGCCGTTCACCTCGAAAGGGATATGGTGCTTGTTAATCTAAAGTTGATACTACAAATTGGAAGTGGCAAAAATATTTATGCCGCCAGGAAATAATTTTTGTATTGCTTCACTCAATCATTCACTGCTGCTAATCTGCCTGCCATTATTTTTTTGTAATGCTCAATTGCTGTCAAAGCTATGGCTTCGAAGGTGAGATGATGACGGTAAAATTTTATACAACTTTCCGCTTGCTGTTGTAAAGGTTTATGTAAGACTTCGTTTACCGCAGCAATAAGCGCATCAGCATTGCCTGCCTCCCATAATTTTCCCAGCGTACCATTGTCAGTCATTACACGAAAACTTGGAATATCTGTCACAACGGGTACACATCCAAAGCTCAGAGATTCACTTAATGCAAAACCACTTCCTTCATAATGACTGCCTAACACAAAATAATCAGCGCAACTGTAATAATGCACCATTAAATCACGGGGTACTTTACCAACAAGCACAACGTTATTCCTTAGTGCCGGCGACTGTACAATCCTCTGCTCCACTTCAGCAATTAGTTTTTTGTTGTGATAAATCATGTAAAGGAAGCCGGTGTTCAACCCGGTAAAAATCACCTCGAAAGCATTTAATATGGTAAGCGGATCTTTGTTTTCATCCAGCGCGCCAACCCATAAAAAAACGGGCTTCCCTTTTAGTCCAAATGCCTTGCGTGCAGCGTCCCGGTCTGCGTATGTATATGTCCGGTTTGCATCCAGTGTAGCAACATCAAATACAGGACAGCTTTCCATTACCGGCATTACTTTTTTACGAAGCCTGTCATGTTTAAACCAATGACTGCCCTGTTCAAAAGCAGTAAAAAAAAATGCATCAGCAAAGTGTGCCAGCCTGGTCAATATTTTTATCGCGAATCCCCTACCAACTTTACCTCCATGATTTTGCACCACAATACCAGTTTTACGTGGCAATAGTATCCTCAATACAAAAGCAGGAAAGCTAAAGGGAAATGAATGCAAATGAACAATGTCTGCATTCGCCCGGACAATGCTACGCAGAAAAGACAGAGGCATTTGCCACAACCGAAGCTCCCCTTTAAATTTATCTTTCACAAAAACATACTGCACACCATTTTTTACAAATGATGCATCCCGGTGAAATCGTTTCAAAACAACAACGTCCACGCCATTTCTCTGAAGGGCTTCTGCCCAGCCAACCGTGGTATAATGAACCCGTAAAAGCTCTTCTTCGCTTTCCACAAAATCATCATAATAAAAAGATATATCTGCAGCACGCATGTGATAACAGTTAATAGTTATGAGCCCGGCTTTGGGTTAATAATGTAGCTTTTGTTGCGTCGCACTCTTGTACGTTCTGATCAATGGGCATCTTCGAAGCGCTTTCAAAAAGTCGTTTCAAAACATAACACGCGATGCCTGCATCCAAAAAACCTATAGCGTTTTACTGCATGTTACTACATTATATGTGGCCAAACAATTTTATTACCTCCTGTGCAGTGTTATCAATGTTTTGCACAACAACCCGTTTGTGATCCCGCTTATCAGCGCTTAACAGGCTTATCAGCATGTTTACCATTTCTTCTTTGTCTGCCACGTTATACCAATGCTCTACAGGTTTGTAGATAGGCTTGCAAAAACTAATTACATATGCTCCCGCATGCAGTGCTTCTGTACAAACCGTTCCAAATCCCTCATAGGCAGAAGTATGCAACAAAATTTTTGATCGGGTCATGTATTGCAAAACTGATGCATGCTTTGCCTGGCCGGTCATTTCTATGTTTGCGGTTAGCCCGAGATTTGCGATCATTTGCTCAATTTTTGCACGCTCTTCACCATCTCCGCATAAGACCACTTTAACATCCGGCCTTTGCTTTTTCACCTGTGCAATAACTTCAACAAATATGTCATACTGTTTCGAAGCATGCAGGTTACCTGCTCCCAATATATCAATATCTCTTTGCATACTGTTGGCAGCAAACAATCCAGCATCAGTTCCGTGGTAAATAACATGGGCGGGCATTATACCATGATTACTATAAAATTCATCTTTTAGAAAATCTGATGCTGCCACCAGTCCATTCCCGGTTGGTTTGATTTTCTTTACATACGTATTAGATTTTTTTGCGTCTCCTCCCAGCAACCAGCAATAGTGTTTTACCTGGTATTTCGTTGCTGCTTTCTTCGCCACAAAGGCACATTCGTGACACCACATGCTGAATATGCCTTTTATATTATATGTCTTCTGAATGCGACCAACCTGCTGTAAGATTTGAAACCACATCATCAGCCTCGCAAAACGTTTCTTGTAAAAACCATCAAAAGCAAATATTTTGTTTCCATACCAGTCATATTCCTTCCGTGAAGCCGGTGCCTGGAAAGCAAACACAATGATCTTTAGCCCGGGGCTGTTGCGGTTCACCGCTTTTACAAATGCCTGCAGCCAGGGCAACCAATACTCGTCCTGCTCATCTTTTGGAAAAGCCGGAGTGAAAATTACCAAAGCATCCTGTTTACGCATCCAGTGAAATAATATTGGTACAAAAATGCAGGTTTGCTTTGTTATGCGTTACAAGAATTACAATCCTGCCTTCGTCTGCCAGTTGCCTGAAATATTTCATAATGGATAGCTCAGCAGCTTCATCCAGTTCATTAAAAGGTTCATCTAAAATAATTACATTGCTATTTTTATAAAGTGCCCTGGCAATTGCCAAACGCTGTCTCTGGCCACCACTTATGTTTCTGCCGTTTTCCGTAATCATTCTGTCAAGACCCTCAGGAAAGCTATTGACAAAATCGGAAAGCAGGCTGTGCTTTATGGCATTTTCCAACAACGGTTCATCCCATTTATCTTCCAGTAAGGTAATGTTTCTGCGTATTGTGTCGTGTAAAAGAAATGCTCCCTGTTTGGCGTATGAGATGTCCTGCCAGTACATTTTCCTGTTTGCTTCGTTAACAGGATTTCCGTTTACCCTGATAGCTCCTTTAACTGGTTGCAGAAATCCGAGTAAAAGGTTGATCAACGTCGTTTTGCCTTTCCCTGAAGCACCGGTAACTGCCGTAAATGACGAAACTGTAAAACTGCAATTGAAATGATCAAAAATGATTTTATTGTCATAGCTGAAACATACATCGGTTGCAGTAACGGAAACGATCGTTTCTTCTTTCCGGGGCTTGCTGTTGTTTTGAGGCGGCTTATTATTTTTAAGCAATTCATCTACCGTATAATAATAAGTTTTGATGGTATTGCTGACGTTGATTATCCTGGATATACCAGGGATGATTTTATAAGCAGCCGCCATATAAGCCCCTAACGTGAAGAAGACAAGTGCGTTTCCGCTGTCATTGTATTGACCTGCTAATATAAATACAAACAATCCGAAGATGGCAAACACTTCAAAAAAGCGGGAAGGTATAGCTTGTGTTATCTGGAGATCGGCAACGTAATTATTAACCACAGATTGCGTTTTATTGTACCTGTCAGCAAGCAATAAATTTTTATTGTACAGATTGCTTTCTACATAACCGGCAAGCGCCTCATGAAGAAACTGGATGTTCTGCTCATTAGCAGTACTGATGTTTTTCCTGATGCCCGACAAGCGCTTTTTGGTGATATATGACAGGAAACCGATAGCGGGCAATAGTACAATAGCGATGATAAGAAGCAATTTTGCATCGTAAATCAACAAGGCTGTTATAGTTAAAATTACCAGGCTTGCTTCTGTAATAACCTGTAGTACGCCTGACAATACGAAATGAGCAAACTCTACGGGCTGAAAACAGATTGTTCGCGTATATGCCGCAGAATCTGTCATTGTGTAAGCGGAATACTCACCCTCAAGGTATAAAAGCAGGTTTTTCTCTGATATGCCGGATGCCACATTGTTAATAAACCGGTAATGAGCTTTTGAAACATAATACCCAAGTATACTTTTAACTAAGAAAACTGCCAGTAACAGTATACCAGGTATCAATACATGGTCTTTATTATGCGAAAAGAAGGAAGAAAGTATGTTTACCCCGGTGGTTTGGGGAGAATAAAAATTGATAACCACAAAAAGAAAAAAGATCGAAAAAATATCTGCTATGCCAGTAAAGATGTTGAGCGCAGTCAGGTAACCAAGTTTTCTTTTCTCGTCTTTGGAAAGAATGACACTGATATTGCGAAGCAGTTTTTTCAATAAAGCCTGGTTGATGTGAAGCGGCAATTTATAGGATATAAGAAAAGAAAAAAAATTAAGTGTACCGGGCCGGTCATTGGCATGTTTGTGACAGTGCAACTGCTACACCCGCATCGATGTTGAATAATGGTTTGCAGATGAAGTGTGCGACGCAAGGGACGATGCCATGTAAACCAATAGCCGAAATCATGAAAAAAAACTCCTGCTTCTTTACGGGTAATGGCTTATAATGCCAGCCGTACTTTGCGTATCGTTTGCAAACTGTGCTGTAATGATTTACTTTTGCCGTTCAATTTTTTGAAATTATGTTGGTTGGTCTGAATAATGTAACGTTTGAATTTGGGTCGAGATTAATTGTTGAGAATGCCACATGGCATATAATGCCCGGTGACCGTACGGGGCTGATAGGGTATAACGGCACGGGTAAATCAACTTTACTGAAAGTTATTGTAGGGGAATATTTACCGAGTGCAGGCACCGTTGAGCGGGGCAGGGAAACAACCATTGGCTACCTGCACCAGGATTTGCTGAGTTTTGATACAAACGATTCGATACTTGAAGTGGCTATGGGCGCTTTTGAGCGGGTTAAGCAACTGGAAAAAGAACTTGACCTGCTCGTAAAAAAAATGGAGTCGCCTTCATTTACCGGCGATAGTGCGGCAGATGAGGCGTTGCTGCATGAGTATTCAGACAAGTTACACGAAATGGATGTATTGGATGGGTACAACATTCATCATAAAACAGAAGAAGTTTTACAGGGACTAGGTTTTGAGAACAGTGCATTACAACGACCGTATAAAGAATTTAGCGGAGGTTGGCGCATGCGTGTACTGCTTGCTAAAATGATATTGCAACAACCCGATGTTCTCTTGCTGGATGAACCTACGAACCACCTTGATCTCCCGTCTATTGAGTGGCTGGAGAAATATTTGTTGCATTATAAGGGCAGCGTAGTGATTGTGAGCCATGACAAATTTTTCCTGAACCGTATGGTTAATAAAATTGTGGAGGTTTACCAACAGGAATTACATCATTACACGGGTGACTACGATTATTACGAGACTGAAAAAGCTTTGCGTATTGAAATGCAGCAACGCGCTTTTGAAAACCAGCAGGATTACATACGCCAGAACGAGCGGCTGGTTGAACGTTTCAGGGCAAAGGCTAGTAAAGCCGCCATGGCGCAAAGTATTATGAAAAAGCTTGATAAACTTGAGCGGATAGAGCAGGTTGAAATTGAAAGACCCAACCTGAGAATAAACTTTAAAGTAGATAAACAGCCCGGTAAAATTATTGCCACTTTAAAAGATGCGACTAAAAAATTTGGTGCCCTTACGATTGTTGATGGTGCCGAAGCAGAAATTAACCGTGGTGATAAAATAGCACTGATTGGCGCGAACGGAAAAGGTAAATCTACTTTATTGCGAATGATTGCAGGTACTGAAACATTTGACGGAGAAAGAATATGGGGCCACAATGTGGATGAAAGTTTTTATGCACAACATCAGCTGGAGGCATTGAATGTTAACAACACCATTCTTGACGAAATGAAGGAATGTGGCAGTGGTAAAACAGAACTGGAACTGCGTGCATTAATGGGTTGTTTTCTTTTTAGCGGAGATGATGTAGATAAAAAGATAAAGGTATTGAGCGGAGGAGAAAAGGCAAGGGTAGCATTGGCTAAAGTAATTGCAGGCAAAGGTAATTTTCTGATGCTTGATGAGCCTACAAACCACCTGGATATGCATAGTGTGGAATTACTGGCTGAGGCACTCAACAAATATGAGGGTACATCTATACTTGTAAGCCATGACCGCTTTTTTATTTCGAAGACTGCCAATACCATTTGGGAGATTATTGACAATGAGATAAAAGTTTTTAAAGGTACTTACAAGGAATACGTTGACTGGAAAGAACGTATGGCAAAACAAAAACCTGCCGAAGAGACAGTAAAAGAACCGGTACAAAAAATTGCAGAACAACCTGCCAAAACGCAGGAAAACGTTGCCGACAGAGATCAAAAAAAAGAATTACAAAAACTGCAACGACAGTTTAGCAAACTGGAAGAAGACATTAACAGGCTAAATAACAGCAAAACTACCCTTGAGGCGGATCTTGGAAATCCTGGTATCTATGCTGACAGAAATAAATTTCAGCAGGTAGAACACGAGCATAAACTCGTCTTATCAAAGCTTTCGGCAGCGGAAAAACAATATGAAGAGTTGTTTGAAAAAATTGTAAGGCTGGAAGGATAAATGGTGTATACCTAAAAACAAAAAACCGTCACGGACGGCTTCTGTTTTTCACATAACCCGACGGAGTATTATGTCCTGGGAGATGTAAAAGGTAGGGTTTAGGGAGAAATGGGATATTAAAAAAAACTTAACTACTATTTGTTATTTATCAATCTGTAGCTAAACTAAGGGGAAGGATCGAATCAATTTGATGTGACGAAATAACTGCGCCATTTTTAGGAATAAGTGCTGGGATATTTGTAATAACTGCTTTACTCCTCTCCTATAAAATTTATTAAAAACTCCTTTTTACGCCTTGTAGCAAGTGGTATCTTAATGCCATCCTCCATTTCCACAATTGCATTTAGTTTGTGGTAGCGTTTTATAAAGTTAGTGTTGATAAGATGGGAATGGTGAATACGGAAAAAGATATCTTCGGGCAGCAAATCTTCATACTCTTTCAGGTTTTTTACAGAAACGATCTTTCTGCCATCGCTCATGAAAAAGAGTGTATAGCGCCCTTCCGCTTCGCAACGAATAATATTGCTGACCACGATAAATTCATAGCCAAAATGAGCAGGAACGGCCAATGACTGAAGGCTTCGTTTGGAGGGTTCTACATTTGCCAGCAGGTTTTCAATCCTTTGCTGGAACTGGCGCTTATTGATCTTTTCAGCCACTTTGTTTACAGCGGCGATCAATTC
This sequence comes from Panacibacter microcysteis, assembly GCF_015831355.1. Classification (NCBI taxonomy): domain Bacteria; kingdom Pseudomonadati; phylum Bacteroidota; class Chitinophagia; order Chitinophagales; family Chitinophagaceae; genus Panacibacter; species Panacibacter microcysteis. The sequence continues at coordinate 642,613 of NZ_JADWYR010000002.1, read as the reverse complement.
TTCAATACTAACAGGCTTTAGCAAATAATCGAGCGCACTATATTTTATTGCTTTAAGCGTGTATTTGTCATAAGCTGTTACGAAAATTATTTCAAAATGGCATGGCTTTAGTTTATCAAGCAACGTAAAAGAATTGCCTCCGGGCATTTCTATATCGAGAAAAACGAGATCGGGCTTTTCTAATTTAATAAGATCATGTGCTTTTGACACGGTGCCGGCGTCGCCCAAAACCTCTACCTGGGGACAATAGGCTTCAAGCATACTGCGGAGGATCTTGACATTAGCTGCTTCATCTTCAATAATAACGGCGTTAATCATATTGCAATTTTAAATATATACAGGCAATCGCAGGATAACTTTTGTTCCTTTTTTTTGTGAAATATCCAAATAATCAATCGCCATTTCAATTGATTTAGAGGATTCTTCATTTAATGCTTCAATGCGTTTTTGGATCAGCGTCATACCTTTTGACTGGTGTTCTATGACATTTTTACCACGGAGTTTTAGTGAGCCTTCAATTCCGATACCATTGTCAGTAAGTTGGTAAACCAGGTAATCGCCGGCAAGCGAAAAATCAATGTTGATAACGCCTTCCCTGTTATTTAGATTACGTATACCATGCCTGATAGCATTCTCCACAAAAGGTTGCATTAATAATGGCGGCAGGAAAATTTCTTCTGTATTGAGGTTACCGTCGATATTGATCGAGTAATCGAAACTCTTATCAAAACGGGTATGCTCTAAACTGAGGTAGGTGGAAATGTATCTGATTTCTTCTGCCAAAGAAATATTCTTTTTAGCAGAAAGATCGAGTGTTTGCCTTATTAGAGAGGAAAAATCAGTAATAAACTTGTTGGCTTCCAATGCGCTTTTTGAAAAGATGTATTGCTGAATGGAGTTAAGACAGTTGAATATAAAGTGTGGATTCATTTGAGCACGAAAAGCCAATTGTTCCAGTTCTGTAAGTCTTTTTTGGGTTCTGAGCTTGTCATTTTGTTCCGCTCTAATTTTCTTAATTCTGCGTGATACAAAATACCAGACTATTAAAATACCTAAAATACAAACGATCGTAAGAAACCATGCCTTTTGATAAAAAAAACTTTCTATTGAGAAACTTATTTTTACCTCATTACTCTTCTTACCAAATGCATTGACAGCATAGAGTTGGAACTGGTAGTTGCCAGGGGGAAGAGATGGGTAATTTATGGAAGTTTCTTTGGTATTGTGCCATTCATTATCAAGACCAACAAGTCTATAATAATAATGTATGTTACCATTAGATTTGAAGGAAACACAAGCATAATCGATATAAAACTTATTGTCGGAAGGTTTTAGTGTAAAGCTATCTGCATAGGCAAGCCATACACTGTCTTTCGAGGCTATCTTGTTTACGTTTAAAACTGCAATTGACTTTTTGTCGATAGCGTTAGGAGAAAAAAACGTAAGCCCATAAGGAGTTCCAACAAATACAGAATCATTTTCGACATATATACAATTGATTATGTCACTGCTTAATCCATCTTTAGTGGTGTATTTATTGCTGATTTTATTAAGCGTCAGATCTATTTCATTCAGGCCTTTGTCTGTCCCAACCCATAATTTTCCACCGCTTACAAAAATATCTCTGCACATATTGCTTGAGAGTCCATTTGCCTGGGTATAATGAGAAAGAATTTTTTCTCCGTCAAACTCAATTATACCATTTCCGTAAGTAGCCACCCAAATGCTATGGTTTGTTTTAGCCAAGGCAGAAATTCGGGAAGTGAGTAATGGAAACTTTTCGCCTAGAAAAATCGAATCCTTAATATTCGTTTCTTTAGTTCTAAAAAGCCCCTTCAGTGTTCCAATAAAATAGTCATTTTGAAAAAAAATGGAGCAAGTTGTTCGCGTAGTCAAAAATGCCGGATCGCTAATTGTTTCGCCAAATTTAAGTTTGTAAACACCCACAATGGTTGATATCAAAATCTGATCTTTATCATAGTATAGATCTTTACCAGATGCACCTTTGATTAGCCGGGTCTTTTTACCATTTTCAAAAATACAGAGAGACTCAAGTGACGATGATGCAACAATCGTTTTAGCATCATAGAAAGCAATGCCGGTTATACGGTTTTCTCCGGGAGACGATACTTCAACATTTGCAGAAATTGAGTTATTAATCAAATTAATATCCCAAACCTTTCCCCGGTTCGTTCCCACATAAAGCTTTTGATTGCTTTTGGCTATTGAATAAACAGGCAGTAAGTTGCCGCCAACGACAAAGTTGTAGTTCACAAAAGCAGTGCTTGCAAGCCTATAAACACCGTAACCATTGGTGGCAAACCAATAGGAACCTTCGGAATCGAGAAATGAATTTGTAACAACTTTATTTAGCAAAAAGGTATCGGTATATTGATGTTGGTAAAAATTATAAAGCAGCACTTTATCGCTGCAATTCACGAAAAGCATCGAATCGTTCAATAAATCAAAGCCAAGCATATTATCTGGAACGGTAACATAACTTTTTTTTCCTTTTTGCAGGATTTTTAGAAATTTTCCAACTTGAAAAATTTTTAAAGACGGTTTTAGTAAGGAGGTGAGGCTAGTTGTCCAAATGTATTGGCGTGCATCTTCTGGTGGACTAAGATAAAAACTGTCTTCTGAAATATTGAGAAATGAAAATTTAGCATGTTCTACTCCATAAGCGACAGGTACAGAAATAGTATTATTTTCTACCAACACCGCACCATACGGAGATATTAAATGGTTTTCCAGCCGGTTAATAATTCTTAATTTCTTTTCCGGTGTAACGATGACAATTTGTCGTCGATCTAAAATAATCAATTCACCATTTTCCCCTTCCGCAATATTTGTGGGTTCTGAAATCAGACTTATCCTTGCTAATAAACTATCATTTTTTTGATTGTGAAACAGCCCATCTTTATAGTAACATATAGCATTTGTAAAAGGCAATATCCACATTCTACCTTTACTGTCGATTGACAAATCGATAATTTCATTGTCGGGCAATCCATCAGCCGTGGAAAAATTTTTAAAATTAGTGCCATCAAACCTGCTTAGACCGGTTTCGGTTGCAAACCACATAAAACCTTCTCTATCCTGAATAATTTTATAAACTGTCAATCCACTCAGGCCATTAGAAACATCATAATGCTGGTAGTTATAAGATTGCGCATGCAGTAGTTTAAAGCAGAAAAGTGATATAACTACCAAAAGGCTTTTCATCATGAATTATTTACCTATGGAAATACTGATACACGCTATTAGTACCAAATGAGACTTACTTGCCAAACAGAAGTCAGTCAATACATGCAATTTACATTTTGTATTTATTCTAGACTTCTTGTAGGTTTGCCGCACTTAAATGTAAGTATGAAAAATATTAATTGGCAAAAAATTTACCCGCACATTATTGCAATAGTGATTTTTTTAGTTGTTGCGGCATTATACTGTAAACCTGCCTTGCAGGGGAAAGTTATGCAGCAACACGATCTTGCTCAATGGGTGGGAATGAGTAAGGGAATGATTGATTATACAGATAGTGTTGGTCATGCACCCTTGTGGACAAATAGTATGTTCAGCGGTATGCCAGGTTACATGATAGCAGGTTATAGTAACAATATTGTACCGGGTTACTTTATTATAATCTTATCTGCAGGTTTGCCACAGCCACTTGATTTCTTTTTTCTTGCTTGCATATGCTTCTATTTTCTTGCTTTGGTTTTAGGCATAAGACCGTGGATAGGCATTATTGGTGCGCTAATGTATGCCTATGCAACTTATAACCCTATAATCATTACGGTAGGCCATGTTACTAAAATGTATTCGATCGCATTGATGCCGGGCTTTATAGGCTCGCTCTTATTACTGATAAACAGAAAATATTTATGGGGTACTGCGCTCACGGCGCTCTTTACTTCTGCGCTAGTTGTTGAAAATCACTACCAGATCGTCTATTATGCTATTATAATTGCTGCTTTCATGGCTGTAGCATTTATCATAAAAACAATAAGAGAAAAAGACTATAAGCACCTTGCTATAGTAACCGTAACCGTGCTTCTTGCAGCAGGCATAGGTATTGCTACAAATGCTGTTATGATGTTACCAAACTATGAGTATTCCAAAGAAACAATCAGAGGCGGCAGCCAGTTAGGCGTATCCGGCGATACGGCATCAAAAGGCACATCAGGCCTTAACGAAGATTATGCATTCAGTTATAGCTTTGCCATCAGCGAACCATTTGTGATGATGGTGCCGCGTATGTTTGGCGGAAGCAGCGGCAGGCCTGAAGTTGAACAGGATAAGTCAAAAGCCATCGCCGCCCTGCAAAGCATGCCGCAGGAACTTGGACAACAGCTTGCAAGAAACATGAGTTATTACTGGGGTGGCATTGAAAGTGTAGGTACCGCAGGCCCGCCATATGTTGGTGTCATCGTTTGTTTTCTTGCAATTGTTGGCTTTGTGATAGTAGACAGGAAGTACAGGTGGTGGATACTTGCATGCTGCATATTGACAATTATCATGAGTTGGGGCGGATACTTTAAAGATGTTAACAGGTTGTTTCTTGAATATTTACCAATGTATAACAAGTTCAGGGCACCCAGCATGATCATTGTTGTACCTACGCTCTTGCTGGGAATGATGGCAGTGCTGGCACTCGAAAAGATTATGTCAACATCAAACCTGTCTGCGTTGGTGCAGCCATACAAAAAAGCCCTGCTTATAAACGGCGGTATCTTCGTATTGCTTATTATGTTGTATATAAGTTTTGATTATTTGACCAATAACGACAGAGATTTACTTAAACAGGTAAGTAGCATGGATGACCAGATCAAAACCCCGGTAAAAGAATTTTTTACAGGCCTGCAGGAAGACCGAAAAGGGCTATTCCTTGGTGACCTGCTACGTTCTTTGTTCTTCATAATTATTGCTGCCGTTACATTATGGCTTTACATAAAGAACAAATTAAAGCCTGCCATTGTGCTTACGTTAATCGGAGTATTTTCTTTTATTGATGTGATTGCTATCGATACAAAATATATGAATGCTGACGATTTTGAAGCAAAAGAAGATTATGACAGCCAGTTTGTACCAACTGCTGCAGATAACCAGATACTACAGGATAAAAGCTTTTACAGGGTTTTAGATTTGAGACGAGGTATCAGCAGCGCCTTCAATTCAGGAGCTATTACAGCTTACTTTCATAAAACTATCGGTGGTTACCACCCCGCCAAACTAAGTATTTACCAGGATCTCATCGACTCCCAGCTATATAAATTCCCCAATTGTTTGCCCGTAATAAACATGCTGAACACAAAGTATGTGATTACCCAAAACGACCAGGCACAACAGAACCCCGGTGCGCTTGGCAATGCGTGGTTTGTAAAGTCTGTACAGTTTGAGCCAGATGCAAAAGCCGTAATGAAAGCTTTGGATACATTTGAGCCACAGACGGTTGCCATTGCTGAAAAATCAGTAGGCAATGTGCTGAAAAATCCTGGAGTTTTCGATTCTGCTGCAACGATTACGCTCCTCGCTAATCACAACGACACGGTTACATACAAAGCAAAAACATCATCGGAGCAACTGGCAGTATTCAGCGAAGTGTATTACGACAAAGGCTGGAATGCATATATCGATGGTAAGCCTGCACCGTATGCAAAAGCAAACTATGTACTAAGAGCTATGATGATACCCGCAGGTGAACATACTATAGAATACAGGTTTGAACCTGCAAGCCATAAAACCGGCTGGACAATTACTTCAGTTACTTCGGTTATTGTTGTGGTGCTAACTTTACTTGCGGTATTCTTTGAAGTTAGAAGAAAACGAAACATTGCTAAATAAGAGCAAGAAAGATTATGAACCAGGCTGTAGTTTATTAATGATGCTTTTGTTGCGTCGCACTCTTCAGCAGTTTTCTCTTTACTGAGCACGGTTGCACCCTGCTGACTAAAGAACAAGGCGTACAAGTGAGTGACACAACAGAAGCTGATAGTAGCAATGTTGCTCGCTTTATAATATTGCAAACATAAAAAAGAGACTGCCTTTTGAATGAGACAGCCTCTTTTTTCATTAGCTAATCATGTAATTGCTTAAGGTGAGCCGACAACGTAACATTATATCTTCAGCCATTTTATTTCTGATATTCAATGACAAGCTTAGGTCTGACAGACGCATTTACATTTTCGGCACTCGCAAAAATTAAACACCTGTAAATATCTTCTTTCAACAGGCTTATCCTAAACCCGAAGTTTTTTGACGGATCTTGTAAGATTGATTTGACCATAGCAGTCACATCTACCTCAGCACTATAATCCCACTGACTGTTAGATGCGGGAATTAATACGGCGTTTGTGCTCGTTACACCAGGCTGATTGTTCCAGGTGATGCCTTCTTCATTCCAGTCTTCGTCAATTACTCTTTCCACCATGCAGGCGTTATCTGTACTATAAGGAGATCCGGGATATCCTGAATTACCATTTAGCGGATTGGAAATAGAGCTGCCTTTTGGGTATAAATAAAGCTTTGCCGAACTAACTGTCGCTCCTTCGGGAACTTCAGAAATCTTTGTAAACTTTATAAAAGATCTTGTACCCATTGGCAAACCATTATTTGTCCACGAGGTCATTGAAAGCTCCTCAGCCCAGTCTCCATTACCACTGGCCCACGAAGCGTCACCATCCCAAAACGCTACGTAAGCGTCAAGCGCCGCACTATCGGTTATCTGGCCATTCTGTGGCTCGGCGGGAGGTATTTCCTCTTTTTTACAAGACATTATACTACTAACTAACAACAAAAACATACCAGTTTTTTTGATCATTTTTATTTAATTGAGCGTGAGTAATTATGGGTTTTAACTATTGATATAGCAATAAAAGGCTTGCTTGAAGCTTTGCTATCCATACTTGTTTTCCAAATCATAAGCAGAAACAGGTTTGCATAACATCATGCGACAGATATTTATCACAAGCGCTAAACGATAGAAAGTGCAAATAGATAGAATGGGTAAATGCCTCCGTTCGGGTATTGTTACATAAATGAGTTTAGGTTTAAGATTGAAAAAGGGATGCAGGACAATTGGATTTACTGCATTTCCATACGAATTTAAAAGTAAAAACAATTGGATTAAATACAATTCGCCAAATTATTTTAATATGAAGAAGTCCCGACAGTTTAATTGAGAAATGACAATGAGGCTAAGCTACTGGAACCATTAAGGAGACTCTTGTACCCTGATTCTCCGAAGAGGCCATGTTATCTTCAACAGTAAGCCTGATGGGTTTTTCGCTTTTCCTGTTGATATTTTTTATACGCTCAAGAATTAAACTTACTCCCTTTGATTGATGACTACTTCTAAATACGTGTTTCATTTTTTCAGCAGCTTTTATTCCTATTCCATTATCGATAACATTACAAATAAGATAATCATTTTGTAAATGGAAATTTATCTCAATACATCCCCTGACATTCTGAAGATTCCTGACGCCGTGACGTATGGCGTTTTCTATAAATGGTTGTAAAAGTAATGGCGGCAACTCCACTGTTTCGGTATCAATGATGCTCTCTACATTTATTGTATAGTCAAAATTATGTTCGAACCTCGTGTGCTCCAGGTGTAAGTATGTAGATAGATATTTGATTTCGTCTCTGAGCTGTATACTTTTTTTTGAAGATATATCGAGTGTCTGACGGATTAACGAAGCAAATTCTGTAATAAAATTATTTGCTTCGATTACATCTTTTGTAAAGAGATATTGCTGAATAGAATTGAGACAATTAAAAATAAAATGCGGATTCATCTGAGACCGGAAAGCAAGCTGTTCAAGTTCGTTCAATCTTTGTTCTGTAATCAATTTATCCTGTTCACGCATCCTTATCCACGCAACTCTTTTGGCGAACATAAAATATACCAGCAAACCAACGATAATTATTACAAGTGTAATGAACCATGCCTCCTGGAAAAAGAACTTTTCGACGGTGATATTTATTTCGACTGTATTACTTTTTTTATTGAACGCGTTTACTGCATAAATCCGTAACCGGTAAATACCGGGATTTAATGAGGCAAATTCAAGGCTGTTTTCCCTCGTAAGATTCCATTTATCGCCATCGCCCTGTAATTGATAATAGTATTTGATATCCCCATCCGATTTAAATGAAACACAGGCGTATTCGACATAGAGTTTTTTTTCTCCTGGTTTTAATGTTATGTTTGAAAAAAGTCCTGTTTTACTTTCTTCAGAGGTTACAATCCGTTCTATATTTAAAGCCGCTATCGATGTTTCTTTGGCCCTTCGCGGATCAAAAACAGTGACACCATAAGGAGTACCCATATAAATAAGAGAATCATCAACATCTATTGCGTTGATAATGTCGCAACTCAGACCGCTTTTTGCGGAATATGTAACAATTCTATCATTTGTATCAAGGATGTTTATGCGATTTAGACCCTTATCGGTTCCCACCCATAAATAATTGCCCTGCAGTTTCAAGCACCGGCACATGTTGCTGCTTAAGCCAGAGGCTTCTGTGATATGTCTTAAAATCTTTCCATTCTTATACAAAACAATACCATTCCCATAAGTTGCAATCCACAATGCATCATCTTTTAAAAATAGTCTTGAAATCCTGGAAGAAAGCAAAAAGTTTTCTTTACCCAAATCAGTAATTTTCTTTTTTTCATCAACACGAAAAAGTCCGTGAATGGTGCCAACCAAATAATCATTATTTATTTTTACCGCACATGTAGCCCTGCTCTTCCAAACAGTATCTTTTAATGTCTTTTTTTCCAGGTCAACGATTATAACGCTAGTATTGGTCGCAGCCAATAAATCAGACCCATACCTTTCCATCGATTTTGCGACTGCGGTACCATGATTAAGTTTAACAATTTTTCCTTCAGGATTTACTGAAAAAATTGCATTTATACCCACAATCATATCTTCCCTGTCAAATAAAATTTCGCTTACCCTACCCTCTCCATAAGAATTGAATTGCTTTGAGTCTATTTTGTTCGACTCAAGGTTAATTTTCCACAATAAGGCATTATTTGCTCCAGCATAAAGCACATTGTTTTTTTTCGCGACCGAGTAAATGGGCAAAATACCCTTGCCCCATTTTAATTCATAATTTTTAAACGCGTCAGAAGACAGTCTGAAAAGCCCAAAGCCATTAGTCCCAAACCAAAAATTGTTTTCATTATCCTTATAACAGGCATTTATCACTTTTCCTGTAATTAAGGTATCAACAACTGCATTCCTTTTAGCATTAAACAATAAGACTTTGTCACGGCAAATCAGGGTAAAAGAAGTATCGTCAATTGCAGTGAAGCCTACGAAGTTTGGTGGTTGCTTGATCGTCTTTAACTTAAAATCTTTACCAGATAAGTAATGAATATTTTTGTTGTGAATAAATGCTAAATTTTTTGGCGTTAATATAAATGTAAGAGAAGAAGTAAAATAAGAATTGTCTGATATGCCGCTGTATTTCACGTTGCCAGTAAACCTATCTACCTCAAGTAATACAAGGCTATCGTTTCTATGTTCAAAAATTGAAGCGATTATCGTATTTCCCAGGTTATTTGTTCCGATGCCGATAGTAACAACCTGATAATTTTCATATTTAATAAAGGTTTTTACGTCTCCATTATTTTTCAAAAAATGTATTTTCTTTCTTTCAGTTATTATGATGTTTCCTGATGAATCTTCCTGAATATTTTGTGGTTCTGTAGAAAACGTTAGATTTTTAAGATAAGCATCATTAGATGGAGAATGTAAAAGCCCATTTTCGTAAAAACATATTGAATTGGTAAACGAAAGCACCCAAACTCTGTTTTTTGAATCTACATAGAGTTTTAAAACTTCATTGTCAGGCAAGCCATCTTTTGTCGTATAATTTCTGAATCTCCTTCCATCGAAACGGCTCAATCCTGTTTCAGTACCGATCCACAAATAACCATTATGGTCTTGTACGACAGAATAAACATTCAATCCCGCTAACCCTGTTGTCAAGTCGTAATGCTGGTAATTATATTCCTGTCCCAAAGAGCACACCGGTGTAAGGAATACTAAGACTATGAAAAAAAATTTATACATCATAGAAAGCGCTCAGTAGGGTTCCTTTGATAGAAGAAAGTATAATTTAATTGTAAAGCCTGTTAATGAAATTTTACAACATTTTATAAAAATAAGGCCGATTAAGAGAAATACGCCATACGAGTGTCCAAACTTTTAAAACATTCAGTGAATAGTTTTTTACGTTGCCTAAATTTAAAAAAGGGTTTTTGAGTTTGACGATGTTTTCAAATAGAACACCTAGAAAAAAAATTGGAATTTCGAGTGAATGCGTGATCAGGTGAAATAAAAACCATGCAATGCCAAATTGTTTACGGGTGCGCAAATGACCTGAAACAAGCAATTGTAAACCTTTCTTGTTCCAGAGATTTGTATAACCTTTTTCTTTATTGCTAACAGCCTTATTAATTGACGATCCCTGAATATGAACAACTTTTAAATCTCCATATACACAGATTTCTCCTGTTGCCAATAACCTGCTGCACCATTCAATTTCTTCGAAATAAAGAAAAAAATCTTCATCAAAAAGACCAGCTTTATTTAAAACCGATTTTTTTACCATCATGAAAGCGCCGTTAATCCAATGAACTTTTTCTTCATTTGAAGCCGCCTGCACATTGGTTTTTTTGACTCTTAAACTCAATGCGATAGCCTTAAGAAAAGGTCCGAGATAAGGTAGTGGAAGCAAATGATTTAAGCCTCCTGTCATGAAAAAATTACCTGTGATCTGGGGAGAATGATCTATATTATACAGTTGCGCTGATGCTGCCGAATATTTTGAATCCTTGAATCTCATGTAACACTGCGCTATTGCATCATCCATGATTAAAGTATCCGGATTCAATAAAAGTACGATATCTGAGGTAGAAGCTTTTATACCTGCATTATTAGCTCTTGAAAAACCTGCATTATACCCCATATTTATCCATCTAACAAAAGGGTACTGGCTGGTTATAACCTCTTTACTGTCGTCAGCAGAGTCATTGTCAACAACAATCCATTCAAAACTTTGGCATGAGCGGTATTGCATGGCACTTTCTAAACAGTTGCAGATATCTGCTGCGGACCGAAAATTGACTATGATAACCGAAAGTTGCAACCTGTTCTGTATTTATGGTAATGAGTATTTATCTTGCGATGCTAAGATATGTTTTGAATATGAAACAGTTTATACGTAAAATACTGCAAACTTTTAATTACGACATAATTAAAAAGAATCAGCTTGTGAAGCTGCCGGACGATTTTGAGGATTTGCACAAATCAATTTATTCTCATGTGAAAAGCAATACTATGACAAGTCCGGAACGAATATATAGTTTAATCGAGGCAGTGAAATATGTCGAGAACAATGGTATTGCAGGAGAAATTGTTGAATGTGGTGTCTGGAAAGGCGGAAGTATGATGGCTGTTGCTCAAACATTATTACATTTAAAAAAATCTTACAGGCAACTATATTTATACGATACTTATGAAGGAATGAGCGAACCTACCGAATATGACAAAACATTTTACGGCGAAAAAGCCGCTACGTTATTACAAAAGGATTCCAATAAAGAAAAGAATCTCGTTTGGGCATATTCAGCTTTAGATACGGTCAAATCGGGAATGAAATCCACTGGTTACCCATCAGAAAACATACATTACATTAAGGGTAAGGTAGAAGATTCGATCCCTGCTACTATTCCTCAAAAAATTTCAATTCTTCGTCTCGATACAGACTGGTATGAATCTACCAAACATGAATTAGAGCATTTATTCCCGTTACTAACTGTTGGCGGGGTCTTGATACTGGATGATTATGGTCACTGGGCCGGTGCCAGAAAGGCTGTTGATGAATATTTTGCGCTACAAAAAACGCGTATTTTGCTCACAAGAATCGACGAGACAGGTCGCATCGGAGTAAAACTGCAATAATGAAAAAGGGCGAATTAGCATACGAATTTAACCCGGGTATAACTTATCCAGCTTACCTTACAAGAAAAAGATTGCTTGCTTCTATAAGGAAATCTTCGAAAGATTTAACAGGACGAATGCTTGACTTTGGTTGCGGAACCAAGCCATATTTTAATTTGTTTAAAGTGGAGCAATATATCGGTTTAGATTTTGAGAATCCCGGACATCCACATTTTAATGAACAAATAGATGTTTTCTATGACGGTAAACATATACCTTTCCAAGACAACTACTTTGACGCTGTATTTAGCAGTGAAGTCTTTGAACATGTTTTCAATTTAGAGGAAGTATTGAAAGAAATTTATCGAGTTATGAAGCCGGGTGCGAAAATTTTGATTACCTGCCCATTTTCTATTTGTGAACATGAAGCACCAAACGATTTTGCACGATATTCTTCTTTTGCAATCAGAGATTTGTTTAACCGAAATGGTTTCAAAGTACTAAAACAAGAGAAAACCGGTAATGCTGTTGAAACAGTTTTTCAATTATGGATAATGTATATACATCAGCATATTACACCTTACGTGAGAAAAATTCCAATTGTTAGATCTGTATTTAGATTTATTACCTACACATCTCTTAATATCATGGCACTAATTTTGGGAAAATTATTGCCCCTAAGGCAGGATCTTTATTTAAACAACGTGGTATTGGCAGAAAAAAACAACCTCTCCTAGCACAGGGTCTGGTATGTATTTTTATTTTCGAAAGTTCATAAGGCATATTTTGTGTAAATCAACAATCAAAGGATGACAATAGTTATAATTTCCATGATAAGAGATTCATGGGGAGGCAGTGAAGAGTTATGGTATGAAATGGCGAAAGAAGCATTAGAGCGAAAATATAAAGTTATACATCTTTCATACAGTCATAGCATCTTGCACCCAAAAATGAAAGAACTCATTTCAAAAGGTCTTATAAGTTACCAAAGGCCCGCATATGTTAAAACAAAAAATTCTTATATAATAAATTTCTATCACTTACTTGTAAACTTCCTTAAAAAAAAAGTTGATTCCTCTTTTCAAAGGGTATTTAAACATAACCCTGACGTTGTTTTATATAACGGAACTTGCTATTCAATAGCGAATGAACAAAAACTTTTAGAAAAATTAAAATTTCCAACATTCAGTTTTTTTCTTCTTGGACATTTTAATGATGAAAGAATTCCTTCGTTGCCGACCGACGAATTGAGTATTCTACGTTTTGCTTATCTAAAGTGTAAGAAAGTACTTTTTGTTTCTGAAAGAAGTTTACAAACTACCCAAAGGCATCTAAATCTAAAACTTTTGAACGCCTGTGTAATTAGAAATCCCGTAAACATCGTTCAGAAAACAATTATACCCTACCCGTCCTTGTCGGGAACAATTCAAATGGCTCTTGTTGGGAACCTTATTCTAGTACATAAAGGCCAGGATTTAGTGTTTAATGTATTAAATAAAGCACAATGGAAAAATCGATCTTGGCATCTAAATATTTACGGGAGCGGTCCTGATGAAGATGAATTAAAAAAAATGTGTGAGCGATTAGGCCTGGAATACCGAATAACATTTCATGGGAAAGTAAATGATATCCGAAAAGTTTGGGAGCATAATCACTTACTTTTGATGCCTTCGCATATGGAGGGTATGCCTTTGGCAGTTGTGGAGGCAATGATTTGTGGGCGGCCATGCGTCGCTACAGATGTGGGTGGAATTACAGAATGGATTATAGAAGAAGAAAGTGGTTTTATTTCACCTGAGGTATCGCTGGGCTGCATAGAGGCTGCTATGGAAAAGGCATGGGGATTTCGTGAAAGCTGGGAAAAAATGGGAATTGCTGCACATCAACGGGCAGTTAACTTATATGACGCCCATCCAGGAAAAACATTATTGACTTTGTTGACGCATAACTGACATGAAAAAACTTTTGTTTGTATTTGGAACAAGGCCGGAAGCAATCAAAATGGCTCCGCTCATACTAAAATGTCTGGCATACCCAGAAATGTTCGAAGTGAGACTTTGCCTGACGGGTCAACATAAAGAAATGTTGCAACAGGTAATGGACTTTTTTAAATTGAAACCGGATTATAATCTGGCGCTTATGATGCCAGATCAAACTTTATTTGACATAACGGCGAACTGCCTGTTGCGTATTCAAAAAGTGCTGGACGAATACCACCCAGATTTGGTTTTGGTTCAGGGTGATACTTCTACAGCATTTGCCGGCGCGCTGGCTGCCTTCTACAAAAAAATAAAGACCGCCCATGTAGAAGCAGGTCTCAGAAGTTTTGATAACTATTCTCCATTTCCTGAAGAAGTGAACAGGCGACTAACTGGAATAATGGCCCACTATCATTTTGCGCCAACTCCACAAGCAGTAAAAAATCTTCATGCCGAAAATATTCATCAACATATTTATTTGACTGGCAATACTGTAATAGATGCTCTACTTCTGGCCGTTGAAAGAGTAAGGATAGACGAAAAGATAAGGCAGCACTTCTCATTTCTTGACGCTCACAAAAAAGTGATACTTATTACTGCCCACCGCCGTGAAAGTTTTGGAGTTGCTTTTGAGGATATTTGTAATGCTATTCTTACTCTTGCAAACCTGTACAAAGAAGTTCAGTTTGTATACCCTGTCCATCCTAACCCAAACGTTCAAAAAATTGTACATCATAAACTTGACAACGTTACTAATATTTTCCTGATAGACCCGTTAAGCTATCCACACCTTGTATGGATGATGGATAAATGTTATTTCGTTATTACTGATTCCGGAGGTATACAAGAGGAGGCACCAAGCCTCGGCAAGCCAGTCATTGTCATAAGGGATGTTACCGAGCGCACTGAAGGTATTTCTGCAGGTACTTCACTGCTTGCAGGAACAAAAACTGAAAATATTGTAACTGCAGCTAGTAGTTTGTTAACTGATGATCGCGCTTATGAAAAAATGGCTAAATCAGTCAATCCTTACGGCACAGGGAATACAGCACAAGTAATAATTGACATATTATTAAAAGAACAATTGTAATGGGTTTACCGGAAATCTCTATCATATTACCCACGTATAATGGCGCAAAGTTCTTGAAAACGTCATTGGATAGCTGTTTGGCTCAAACATTTACAAATTTTGAGTTAATAATCGTTAACGATTGTTCTACAGACGACACAGGTTTGATAGCAGATGAATATGCTTTAAAAGACAAGCGAATTAAAGTAATCCATAATCAGGTAAACAAAAAGCTTCCTTTATCACTAAATGCCGGTTTTGATATTGCAACAGGCGCATACCATACCTGGACATCAGACGATAATTATTACGCACCCAATGCATTGGAAACGCTTTATAAAATGCTGAAGGCTGATGAATCTGTTGGATTTATTTACACTAATTACACTATCATAAACAATCTGGGAAATATAACCGGCAAACGCACCTTTGGTGATATCAATCAAAACTTCACCAATTTTCAAGGGTGTAGCGCTTGTTTTTTATATAAGGCAGAAATTTACAAGTTGAACAAAGGCTACAACGCATCAGCTTTTTTAATCGAAGATTATGATTTTTTTGTGCGTGCTTTTTTAAACGTAAAAGTAGTATATGATGACCGTTATGATCTTTATTATTATCGGGAACACGAGGCATCTTTAACTGCTACACATGGAGACGCTGTAAATGACGTTGCTAAAATAATGATGGAGCGCTTAATGCCTTTATTAGAAAAAAAACTGCCCGATGCCCAAATGGCTTTAGTATACAGAAAGTTTGCTGTATTTAATGCTGTACAAAAGAATAACACAATTAAGTACCAACTCTATCTTAAAAAGTTGTGGCGCTTATCTAAAAAGCAGGTTTTTATAACTATTGCATATGTTCCCGTCGTAAAATTTATTAAAACACTTGTCATTAGCTTTAAGGGATTAACTGCCACATTACAATTGATGTTAACTTCAAAATAAGGTTTAGCAGAGATTAAAAGGCTTGTGTCAATTACAAGCAAAAACTTTCATCATTTAAGGAACCCAATTAAAGTAAAAACATCTATGGATGAATTGAGCATGTCTATCTCTCTCATCATTTGCACTTACAACCGAGACCGGTATCTTCCCGAAGCACTGGAAAGTATTCGCCTGCAAACGGCAGAACCAGGTAGTTTCCAACTCGTTATTGTTGACAATAAAAGTACCGACAATACCCATAAAATTGCGCAAACTTTCATTCGCAACAACCCTCATCTGAATGTAAAATACGTGCTGGAAACGAATAAAGGACTCTCCTTTGCACGTAACCGTGGCGCTGCAGAAGCAGATGCACCTGTACTATGCTACATTGATGATGACGCACTGCTATCCCCGGCGTTTGTAAGTGAGATGACCCTTTTTTTCAATAACCATCCTGCCGCTGCCGGGGCTGGCGGAAAAGTTATTCCGAAATATGAAGATGGCATAGAACCAGCCTGGATGAATAAATACCTCAATGGTTTTGTAGGGCGTGTAGATCATGGAACAAAGATTACCAGGTTCACTAAAAAAATGAAATACCCTGCAGGTTGTAACATGACTTACAAAAAAGACATCATATTAAAAGCCGGGGGCTTCAATAACAACCTCACTTTCCGCAGCGATGACAAGTATATATTCTATAAAATAAAGGAATTATCAGATGAGATTTACTATTTGCCAGACGCTTATGTTCATCACTACATAGACAGCTACAGGCTTGCATTTGATAATTTTAGAAAACTCTTTCTCAAAACAGGTAATGAAGAAAAAATAAGGGTGCGCACTACAAAAGGTATGATTGGCGTTGCAGTAAAAGCACTGGAGTTCCTGTTCAAATTTGGCGCATCGGTTTTAATATGGTTACTGTTTATGCTCAAAGGCCAAAGCATAAAAGGAAAATATGTTTTTTTATCCCAATGGTTTACACTAAAAGGCTTTTTTAAGAACAACGTATTTGTAAGGTAAAGCAATAATGAGCCAGGCTTAAGTACTGCTATTTAGCTTTTGTTGCGTCGCACTCTTGTACTGTTGAAACTATATGGAGCAACGCGAAGATTGCAGCATATTTTATATACCTGTTCCCCACCCCTCCTTTGGTCCATAAACGCTTTTGATTAACAGATCGCTATAGCTGCCATGAAAAACAGAACGTACAAGTGAGTGACACAACAGGTGATGCCACTACTACCAATGCCGGTAACATTACTACCTTATCAGCACTACTGTTCCTTTCCTGTAAACAGTGCCGCAGAGTGCCTGGGCCCTTACCTGGTATACATAAGCACCCGGTGGTTGCAACTGGCCTTTATAGGTTCCATCCCAGCAATCTGAAGCATTATTGGTATGAAAAATGAGTTTACCCCACCTGTCATAAACACTAAAGTCAAGACCTGTTAAGGTTCCCCATTTCCGCACATTGAAACAATCATTATTACCGTCGCCATTGGGCGTAAAAGCTCCGGGCATTTTATAGCCGTTTTCCACTCGGCCCTTATAAACATTTACCGTAACTGAATCACTACCTGTACAACCCAAAGTGTTACTAACTTTTACATGATATGTTGTTGTTTGCAATGGAGCTGCAACCGGCGTTGCGATAGTAGAATCTGAAAGATAAGTTCCGGGGCTCCAGTTGTATACAAGACCGCCTGTGGCTCTCAGGTTTGTTGTGCCAATAATGCAATCTATATCATTCGATTTTGTAACTGTAATGTTTGAAAGCGAAGTAATGTTCACCACTGCAAAAAGTGTGTCAGCCATATTGCAAATATTGTCGGTAATAATTGCCTGGTATTTTGTAGACACCTCAGGTGTAGCAACTACAACAGGTTTATCAAACACGGTTAAACCTGCAGTGGGAGACCATGCATATTCATCCCCGCCTGAAGCCGTAAGCGTTACAGATTCTCCTTTGCACACCCCGGACGTTGAAGGAGTGACCGCAAAAACGGGTAACGGTTTTACAGACACCTGTACAGAATCTTTTATTTTACAGCCGTTATTATCTGTTACTTCAACAACATAGTTTGTGTTAGTTTTTGGCGATGCAACTGTAACAGGCGATATTGGATTTGCAAGATCTGATGGTGGAAACCAGTTGTATGATACTACACCGGGAGATATAGCTGATACAACTGCTGTACTACCAACACATATGAGCGTGTCGCTGGTACTGGCAGTAACAGCCGGCAAGGGGTTCACCGCTATTACCACAGAATCTGTCGCTGTACAGCCTGCGCCTGTTGTTACAGTAACTGTATATGTTGTGTTTGCAGCAGGTGTGGCAATAGGGCTCGGGTCAACACCGGAAGATAACCCGCCGGACGGAGACCATAAATATTTTACACCTTGTGTTGCACTGTTTGCGAGTATGATTGAACTTCCGGCACATATACCTGTATCAGCCATTGCTGCAACCGATGGTAATGCAGCAACATTGATCAATACAGAATCGCTTTCTATACAACCGTAGATGTCTGTTGCACTTACGTAATAGCGAGTGGTATCGTTTGGTGAAGCAACAGGATTGCTGATTGATATGTCTGTTAATGTATTGTCCGGCAGCCAGGCATAAGTCTGAACATTGTTCCCATTTGCCTGCAGCATTAATGATGAGCCGGTACAAAGTGTTGTATCACTCGTTACCTTCAATGCAATTGCCGCATGATTTGCAAGAACCAGTGTGTCTGAACTGGTGCAACCGCCGGAATTTTTTACATGCACAATGTAAGTGCCGGCACTATCTGCCAGGATCGACTGACTGGCGCTTCCGGTATTCCAGAGAAAACTTGCACCCGCATTTCCGGCATTGATCAATAAACTGTCAAGACGACAAATTGCAGTATCTGCACCAAGATTTACAGCGGGTGACACCGCATTTATGACATTGATACTATCCCGGACTACACAACCATAATAATTTGTTTCTACCCAATAAATACCTGCCTGTTTTATAGTTATACTGTCGTTTTGTACTGCCGTATTCCATGTATAGGGAGCAGGAAAAGTTGTTGACAAAACTATGCTATCACTACTGCAAAAAGCAGTATCAAAGATTGGTGACTTTGCGGGGGATGGTACAACAGTAATGCTTTTACACAATGAAGTTTGTGTTGGCAGCCCTTCGTCTACCATAAGATTGATATTGTAAATACCTGGAGCGTTGTAAGTAACAGGTGGCGGTAAGGAATCTGCGGAATTGGGCGTGTTGGAATTTGTACACCCTGAAAATTTTAGACGTGTAATCGCATTATTATCCGCATTTGTAATAAAGCTATAAATATCCTGATTAACGCGAAAGAGTTTAGATAAAGAATGCGGCTTGTCAAAATTGGCAATATTACCTAGTGATTTCGCGGTCGGGATTTGGTCAAAACCTGATCCGAAATCCAGCTTTATTATCTCGTCTGTATTGGCATTTACAATAAACCCTGTGTAACTGTCACAAAATTTTACGACAAGCATATCCCTCGGGGTAATAAGCGTATTGCCTGGATTACCCAGATCTACCGGTACAGGGGTATTTAGCAGGGAACTGCCAAAATCCAAACGAGTTATCGTATTACCTAATCCATTAGTGATAAACACTCTCCAAAAGTTATTATCATTTACAGCATAAATGCCATCAGGATAGTTGAGTAAACCAAAGTCGCCAAGATTAATAGCTGTAGGCGCTACATCAAAGTTGTTGGAAAAATCAAATCGTGTGATGGTATTGTTTAAGGCATTTACTGTAAATCCATACCAGTTATTACCTTCATTAAATACGTGCAAATCAATAGGCTGATCCAACAGTCCTAAATTCCCCCAGTTATGTGATATCTGAGAAACACTTCCCATTGAACTACCAAAGTCTATTACCACAACTCTGGGACTTGAATTCGGCAGCCCGTTTCCACCACCTACTACCACAATATACCATTTTCCATTAGCCTGAACTATTTGAACACCTTCTGCCTGATTAGGAATATCACCATTGTAATTTCCAAGATTTTCTACAACTGGTGTATTCAGAAGGCTGTTACCGAATCTGTACCTGATTAATTGTCCCGGAATATGATTGATACTAAATCCGTAATAATCCCCATTATCATCCTTAGCAAAATCCATAAATACGGGTTGGCTTAACTCACCACCCAAATTACCAAGATTCTCACCAACAGGGGTTTGATTAATATCTGCCACACAAAAATTCCAGTAAAAATTAGTGCCACCTTTCGTAAGGTTATTGATGTTAATTGGTTCATTGATACACACAGAATCAGGAACCGAAAAATCTGCTTCTACCGAGTTAGGTACAGTTACCACAAAACTGCATGAGTCTGATGCATACGTGGCGCATGTAGGGTTTGTTGATTGGAGATTAGCATTCCCGAAAATCCTGGCATCCCACAACGTATTGCCCTGCTTATTTTTCAGATCATTAAATGTATAATATGCTAACAAACCCGCCTGAGCAGAAGGATTCGGCAGCGCCTGGTTCATGTAAGCTCTGATTTGACTTTGCGATCTGGCTACACCCCATATTTTCACCTCATCAATATACCCAACCAAACTTTCCTGGGCATACCCTGGCAGGTAAGCCAGGTCTCCGATAGTGGTTAAAAGATTGTTTTGAACTAATGCTCCAGAAGCCGATACCCGGCTCATTAAAAAACCATTCCTGTAAAATTTTAGTGTTGTGCCATCGTAAACTAATGCAACATGATAAGTTTTGTTGATTTCAATTTCGCAAACCGGCGGTGTTACAAAATATCCATTCTCTGTGGTTATTTCAGCAGAGTTCGGTCGTAACAAGTAGTTAGTGTTTATCGGGTCTGTATGCTTTGACACCAAATCCCCGGCATATAGTCTACCGCGGGTGTAAGGAATGCTCCTGTTGAATTTCGCCTCGATTGTTATCTTATCCCCGGTAATATCCAGGTCACCAATTGTTACACCTCCATTATAGTTTGTAACATTAAGCCACGTACTCCCACAGGTTTGTGCTTTTAAACCAAAAACGGGCAATGCAAGAGCAATACATATCACCTTAAAATAATATGTAAATAAGGGTCTTATCCGGGTTGTAGTTACAGTAAAAATCATGAAATCCTGCGCATTAGATATACGCGAATGTCTTGTTTTTAAAGCACAAACGCACGGTTTAAAGTGTTTTTAAGCTGTATATAATCACCGTTGTAAATCATCATTCACAAACAGAAAAACCGCCGGCAACCGCTCCTTAAACAAAACTTAATCAAAAGTTTTAAAACTTAAATTTTAATTGCCTGTTTTACAATAAAATCAATATTTTCGTTACGTCCAAAGAAACAGTGCTACCATTCCTGAACGTTTCTACATTAAATGTTTTTGGTTTTTGGGTTACTGATCTCTATTGGTTTTATCTTTTCATTTAATTCAAAAAACATGAACATTTACGTAGGAAACCTCAACTGGAACATGACCAGTGATGACCTCAACAATCTTTTCTCTACTTACGGAGAAGTGGTGTCTGCAAAAATCGTTACAGACAAATTCAACAACAACCGCAGCAAAGGTTTTGGCTTTGTTGAAATGAGCGATGATGAAGCAGCACGCACTGCCATCAGCAACCTGAACGACTCAGATATCCAGGGCCGTAAGATTGTGGTAAACGAGTCAGCTCCACGCAAAGAAGGAGACGGCGGTGGCTACAAAAAGAAAAGCTTTGGCGGCGGCGGTGGAAACCGTGGCGGCGGCGGTGGTGGTTACCGTGGTGGTGGTGGTGGCGGAAATCGCGGCGGCGGCGGCGGTTACAACCGTTATTAATCATTCGTAATCAAACAAATTATACCAATAGTCTGGCTCCTGCCAGACTATTTTGTTTTACTAAACTGCATTGCTACTATCAGCATCCGTTGTGTCACTCACTTATACGGCTGGTTCAATATGCAGCAATACACAGTCTGCGCCAGCTTATATAACCATCTTTACCTGCAAAATGCCATCATTTGCCGATTAATAACAATGGAAATGAAATATTTACGAACTTACGCACCTAATCAAATGTTTTCATGAGAAGGTTGGTACTATGTTCATTACTGATATTATTTGTTTTGCTCAGCAACACAGCCCCCGCCCAAAATGACAGTTCCTGCCCACTCCGTATAAGTGTGTTAACCTGCTCGCCTGGTCAGGAACTTTATTCACTGTTTGGCCA
Organism: Panacibacter microcysteis; assembly: GCF_015831355.1. Classification (NCBI taxonomy): domain Bacteria; kingdom Pseudomonadati; phylum Bacteroidota; class Chitinophagia; order Chitinophagales; family Chitinophagaceae; genus Panacibacter; species Panacibacter microcysteis. The sequence continues at coordinate 620,423 of NZ_JADWYR010000002.1, read as the reverse complement.
TAGCGCACTGAGAATTGTTGACCTGGCAAAACATACCGATATCATCTACAACTGGGGCACTTTTGAAGGATACGGAGAACCGGATTTTTACCTGAAGTTTATGCGTGGAAAGCTGCGCTACTTTGTTTCGCCTGATAAGCTGGATGATTTTATGTATGAGTACCAGTACGATGGCAGAAGTGTAACAGAACAAATCCTCGATCTAAGCTGCGAAGACAAACTAAGAATCAAACATGCTGTTGACAGCAACATGCTGCCTCAAAACAGGTTCTATAAGTATGATTTTACATTTGATAACTGCACCACCCGTATACGCGATATTATTGCTCAAAACACCGCGTCATTAAACCTGCCGGATTCGCTGGTACCCGCAGGTACTACATTCCGAAATATGCTGTATTTCTACCTCGACCGCGGCAGCCAGCCATGGAGTAAACTGGGTATAGACATTCTGCTGGGGTCTAAACTTGATAAGGTTGTAACTACCAGCCAGGCTATGTTTTTGCCAGAGTACCTCATGGCAGCTATCGATCTTTCCACAAGAGATAACAAAACGCTTACCGGCAATAAACGACAATTGCTACCGGCGCAACCGTACGGGGAAATGAAAGGAATATACGAACCGTTGCTGATCATATTTGCGGTTTGTCTATTGTTCTTTACGCTGAGTTTAGCTAAATCTTCCACCGCTAAACGCCTGACGCGTATTATAGATAGCCTGTTACTCTACTTAACCGGGTTGCTGGGCTTCCTGCTTTTATTTATGTGGTTCTTTACAGATCATGCAGCATGTGCAGATAACTATAATTTGTTATGGGCGCTTCCGCCAAATCTTATTATTGCGTTTTCCAATAAACAAAAGCAATCGGTGAGGTCTTATTTTAAATTAACATCCATTGTTCTGTTACTTACAATTACGCTTTGGTTATGGCTGCCCCAACAACTTAATATTGCGATATTGCCACTGGCTGTTTACCTGCTTTACCGGTATATTGCACATGCCGGCTTCAGTTTTCAAAAAAAGCCACAGGGTTAATTATGCACAAAAAATTTCAACATATCAATGCATCAGTATCATATACCCTGACCGGTATTAAAGAACCTGTAATTGTTCTCGTACATGGTTTCGGTGAAGATGCAACAGTATGGAATGAACAGGTTGGTTTTTTGAAAGAAAATCACCGCCTGCTTATTCCTGACCTTCCCGGAAGCGGCAATTCCTTTTTTAAGAACGCGGAAGTTGCATCATCAATTGATGATTTTGCTGAAATGATTGCCGCATTACTCATACACGAAAAAATATCGCACTGTATCATGCTTGGTCATAGTATGGGTGGATACATCACGCTTGCGTTTGCTGCAAAATATCCTGACATGCTGGAGGGATTTGGTTTAATACATTCAACCGCTTTTGCTGACAGTGATGAGAAAAAACAAAACCGTTTAAAAGGCATTACAATGATGCAGGAGTACGGCGGATATGCTTTTCTTAAAACCACCACCCCAAATCTTTTTTCTGAAGCTTATAAAAGAAATAATGCTTCCGGTGTGGCCGCATTAATAGAAAAAGGAAAAGATTTTTTAACGGCAGCTCTGCAACAGTATTACCAGGCAATGATGCAGCGGCCTGACCGTACGGATGTTCTGGAATGTAGCAAGGTTCCTGTGCTGTTTATTATAGGTACGGAAGATGTGGCAGCACCAATGAACGATATGTTGAAGCAAACACATTTACCCGGAATTTCGTTTATACATATACTAAACGAAACAGGCCATATGGGTATGTGGGAAAAACCTTTGGAAGTAAACGAAGCTGTTGACAGTTTTGTACGTTACGTTCAAAGCAGTTGAATATGGCGTTACCGTACAAGAGTGCGACGCAACAGGAGCATCATAGCACTGCCAAAGCCCGGACCATAAAAAAGACTTCTAAAGCCGTAACATGACATGAAAAAAATTGCACTGCTTATATTATTCATTCAGGCTTCTGTAAGCCTTTTTGCGTCTCATATTGTGGGAGGAGAAGTGTTTTATACCTACCTGGGCCCGGGTACAACGGCGGGCACAAGCAGGTATATGGTGTCCCTCAGGTTATTCAGGGATTGTAATGTACCGTGTAATGTGAACAATGTTGCCTGCCTTCCTTCGACTGCCATTGTATCCATTTTTACCAATGCAGCCCCCTTCAGTACAATAAAACAACTGGATTTACCCCTTGAAACCTCGCAAAGTCTTACGTTGCGAGGATACCCTGCATGTATATCAACAAGACCAGCCATATGCTATGAAGTAAAGACATATGCAGCTGAAGTAACACTTACTGATAATGATGCCGGATATGTACTTGCCTACCAGAACTGCTGCCGTGCAGATGCTGCCAATGTTCTTAACAGCGCCAGCAGTATCAACGGGTCACCGGGCGTTACTTACGATTGTATAATGCCTGGTAAAGATGTCTTGCCATCCGGCACCAATTCCAGCGCTACATTCAACCTGAAAGATACTGCCCTGGTTTGCTACCAAAGCAATTTTACGCTTGATTTTAGTGCAAGGGATGAAGATGGAGATTCGTTGAGTTATGAGTTTGTTCCGGCATACCAGAGCAACCCTGCTTTTACTGCATCTAACGACCAGTTACCGGCATTTCCGCCAGAGTATGATTCTGTTGATTACCGTACAGGGTATAGCGGTTTACTACCGCTGGGTGACAAAGTTTCGATTAATAGTACAACCGGTATTATCAGTGGCATTTCGCCCGCTACTCCCGGAAAATATGTGGTTGCCGTTATTGTGAAGGAATGGCGCAACAAGAGGGTTATTGGCGAGCATCGCAAAGACTTTATAATGCGTGTTGAAAACTGTAATTTTCCCGAGGCCGACCTTGCGCCTTCTTTCATTACATGCGATGGTTTTGACCTGTCATTTAAGAACAACTCCACCTCTCCTATTATCACTTCTTATTACTGGGATTTTGGCGTTGACAGCACCACCTCGGATACATCAAACAGCCCGACACCAACATTTATTTATACAGACTCCGGCACCTATACCGTTACGCTCATTACCAACCGTGGCCAGCAATGTACAGATACGGCTACCACCATTGCAAAGGTTTACCCGGGCTTTATTCCTGATTTTGCTGTTGATGGCAGTTGCGTACTTAACCCTTACCAGTTTACTGATAAAACAACATCCAGGTACGGAAGAGTTGATAGCTGGCGCTGGGATTTTGGCGAGACCACTACGCTGGCAGATACATCTTTACTACAGCATCCCGGCTACAGGTACGGGGCAGTTCAGTCGCCGGAAGTCAGGCTGATCGTTACCAACAGCAAAGGTTGTATAGATACTGTAACGAAAACGCTGTCCATTTCAGATAAACCAGTAGTAGATCTCGCCTTCAGGGATACGCTGATTTGCGCCATTGACACGCTTTTGCTAAAAGCCAGTTCAGCAACAACGGGCATCACTTATACGTGGAGCCCCGGCTATAATATCAGTGATATCAATATTCCCGAACCACTCGTCTGGCCAAAAACCACAACAGTATACAATGTAACCATCAACAACAGAGGATGCATTGGTACAGACTCGGTAAAGGTAAATGTCATCTCGGCTGTTACGCTAAACCTGGGGCCTGATACTACGATTTGTTTAACAGACCCGGTACAGATGTTTCCAAATACAAACGCGCTTTACTTTTCATGGTCGCCGGCGAATGATGTAGATGATCCTTCCGCGAAAAATCCTTTTATTACACCAGTTGGCAGTTCATCTACCTACACACTGACAGCCACTGTTGGAAAATGTAATGCTACAGATAACATAACTATAAAGGCAGTGCCATACCCACAGGTTTATGCGGGTGCAGATACGGCTATTTGCTATGGCTCTGCCGCTGCGCTGCACGCAACCACCACCGCGCCAAACTATGCATGGTCGCCAATAACAGGGCTTATAAGGGCCACTACACTAACACCTTCGGCAACACCATTTACCACTACTTCTTATACCATTACCGTATCAGACGTACAAGGGTGCCCCAAACCAGTAAGCGACACAGTGGTGGTGAACGTTATACCACCGGTGCCTGCATTTGCCGGCCGGGATACAGTGATTGTTGTAAACCAGCCATTGCAGCTAAACGCTACCGGTGGTGCTGTTTATACGTGGAGCCCCCCTACTGGCATGAGCGATCCTAATATTCCTAACCCGGTAGTAACATTGGCTACGCCGTTCGATTCCATTGTTTATCGCGTAAGGGTTAGTACACCGGAAGGTTGCTCTGCAACAGACGATATAAAAGTAACCGTCTTCAGGTCTAACCCCGACATCTTTGTACCATCTGCATTTACACCAAACGGCGACGGGAAAAATGATATTATTAGACCCAGGGTGATTGGTATCAGGCAATACAATTATTTCCGTGTTTATAACCGGGAAGGCAAAATGATGTACAGCACCAGTACACAGGAACAGGGCTGGGATGGCAGTTATGGAGGGCAGTTACAGCCGCCGGGTGCTTATGTTTACATGGCACAGGCCATAGATTATACAGGTAAACTCATCAATAAAAAAGGAACCGTAGTATTGATAAGGTGAGATTTTTTGTACCCGGCTTTGGTACGCTTATCATCACCTGTTGCGTCGCACTCTTGTACTGCAAAACATGATGCAGCAGCGCCGGGTGCAACTGCGTAAACAGAATGTGCAGGTTGATAATATAACAGCAGATACAACCGGAATATAAAGACTGTATTACAGTGCCTGCCTGCATAACAGCGGGGCCGCTGTTGCCATATGTACTGCAGATGAAGTGATTGCGACGCAACGAAGATGCCATGAAAAACGTAAGCCGGTATCTGATTATTTATTCCTCCTGCTCAGCACGATTGGTGAAATTTATTATTTTCACTGCATGACCAGAACGCTTGCTGTACTAGCTGCTTTATTTTTTCATGGCTGGTTGATTGCCCAAAGCAGCGATGTTATAAAGCCCGACTCAATAAAGAAAGAACTTACAGCTACTGAAATTTTTACCACCCTCAAAGTTGATGGCCATTTAAACGAAGCCGAGTGGCTGTTGGCAAAACCTGCTCCGCGCTTTATACAGATCGAGCCTTACCAGGGAACATTGCCTTCGTTTGAAACAGAAATACGCGTACTTTACAATAAACAATTCTTGTACTTTGCCATAGTCTGCCATGATTCGCTGGGCAAAAAAGCCATACGTGCAACCGACTTTAAAAGAGATTTTGATTTTCTCCAACACGATGTGGTTAATATTGCTTTTGATGGGTTTAATGACAAACGCAATGCAATGTCTTTTGCCACCAACCCTTATGGTGTGCAAAGAGATTTGCTGGCATTTGATGACCTTTATTATGATGAAGACTGGGACGGTTTGTGGCGTGTAAGAACATCGCGGAACGATTCGGGCTGGGTTGCAGAAATTGCCATACCGTGGCAAACGTTGCGTTATCCAAAATTTGACAAAGACAGTGTACAAACGTGGGGTTTCAACATGTACCGCAACCGAAGGCTTACCAACGAGGTTACTGCTTTTTCAGAATACCCACGGTCTTTCAGTTCGTTGCGCATGGATTATGCCGGCATACTAAGCAATTTAAAACCGCCACCGCCCAAAACAAACATACGGTTTCAGCCATACCTGTTGTCATCTTACGATCATTACAAGGGTTTTGACAGCTCAGTTAAAACAAGTGAAACAAACTACAAATTTGGCGGCGACCTTAAATGGGCGATTAACCCGAATGCCGTATTGGACCTTACTGCCAATACAGATTTTGCGCAGGCAGATGCAGACAGGCAAGTGAATAACGTTACACGTTTTTCGGTGTTCTTCCCGGAGCGCAGGCAGTTTTTTTTGGAAAATGCTTCGTTGTTTGGCGTGGGGGTTAGTCAGAGCTTTGACTTTTCTGGTGGTTCAATGCGTATACAGCCATTTTTTAGCAGGCGTATAGGGCTGGATGATGCAGGAAATCCAATACCAATAGATATAGGTGGTAGGTTTGTGTATCGGTCTTCAAAAGAAAACTACGGTGTAATGGCCATGCGACAGCGCGGTAACGATATTACGCCTGCAACAAATTTCTTTGTGGGCAGGTTTTCAGAAAACTTTGGTAAACAAAATCGCATCGGGGCTTTGGTTACGGTAAGAAACCGGCCGGATGTTACAAACGTGGTAACGGCTGTAGATGGTTTCTTTCGGCTTGGAGAGCCACATTCGCTGAATACGATGATCATTCATTCCACCTCAACAAAAGATGGTGGAAAAGGCATTGCAGGTTTTGCGCAGTACTTTTATTCTACCAACCAATGGAAAGTATGGTGGACGCAGACACTGGTTACAAAAAACTTTAACCCGGATATGGGTTTTGTTTCCCGCAGCGATGTGATTGGCGCTACACCCGGCATTATCTGGTACTACCGCGGTAAGCAATTACCTTTTAAAAAATATTTGAGGGCATGGGAGCCCAGTATTAGTCCTGAGTTGTATTATCAGGCATCTACAGGTAAACTTGTGGAGCGAACAATGTCTGTGTACCCGCTATGGTTAAACATGCAAAGCGGCGCTTACCTTGGTTATGGTATTATTCCAACCTACCAGCGTTTAACAGAGTCGTTTGAACCACTGGGCGTGGTTATACCCTCCGGCGAATACAACTATACACGTCACCAGGTTTGGGCCAGTACAGACCCGTCAAGGAAAATAAATGCGCAACTTTTATTTACCGGGGGCAATTACTTTAATGGCAAGCTTAGCTCTACAGAATTTACTTTGCAAATTGCACCTGACCCACATTTTTCATTAACAGGCCTGCTTAGCCGCAACACTTTTGTAAAAGTGGGTACACCACAGACCACAGCTACCATTGATTTATACAATATTGAGTGCCGGCTTGCCTTAAATCCGCGATTACAATTGATTGGTTTCTACCAGCGCAACTCGCAAAACAAGGAATACAATTACAACATCCGGCTTTCCTGGGAGTACCAGCCGCTGAGTTATGTTTATATCGTACTTAACAGGGGAGGTTTTCAAACTGTGCAGGGAAAGGCGCTTGCAGAAACACATGTGATTGCCAAGGTGAGTTATTTGAGGCAGTTTTGATGGTAGACAATATCAAAAAAAAGAACGGCTGCCAAAGGCAGCCGTTCTTTTTTTATGCATTGATCATTTGTTCTTTTTCTTCGAGCCATTTCTTTCTGCCGTAACCTTCAAACACATGCCTTTCGCTGTGGTAAGAAGAACGCACAAGCGGACCGCTTTCCACATAATCAAAACCCAGCCCGTAGCCTATTTCTCTCAGTTCGGCAAATTCGTCAGGGTGCACGAAACGTTTTACCGGCAGATGTCTTTGTGTAGGCTGCAGGTACTGGCCGAGCGTGAGTACATCCACATTAACTGCTGCGAGATCTTCCATGGATTGGATTACTTCGTCCTTTGTTTCTCCCAGGCCAAGCATAATGCCTGTCTTAGTGCGCATACCACCCTGTTTCAGGACTTTCAATACTTCGAGGCTGCGCCGATATTTTGCCTGTATACGCACCTGCTTTGTAAGGCGCTCTACTGTTTCCATATTATGGCTCACCACCTCCGGTGCTGCGTCAATGATACGTTGTATGTTTTCCGTTTCGCCTTTGAAATCCGGTATAAGGGTTTCCAGGGTCGTATCCGGGTTTAATGCCTTTACGGCTTTAATGGTATTGTACCAGATAACTGAACCACCGTCTTTTATTTCATCCCTGTCTACACTTGTTATTACTGCATGTTTGACTTTCATCAGGTGGATGGCTTCCGCAACACGTTGCGGCTCGTCCCAATCTACTGCATCAGGGCGACCGGTGGCTACGGCACAAAAACCGCAACTGCGTGTACAAACATTACCGAGTATCATGAATGTGGCTGTGCCTGCCCCCCAGCATTCTCCCATATTGGGGCAATTGCCGCTTTCGCAAATGGTATGTAGTTTATGTGTATCTACAAGGTTGCGTACATGTTTGTAGCTTTCACCAATGGGTAACTTTACACGAAGCCAGTCTGGCTTTTTTACTTTCTGCACAATGGGTAATTCCTGCATCTTATGTTATACTTTATCTGGATAGTAAGTTTAAGAATAATTAATGAGCCTGTAACCGCGCCCTGCAGCTGCGCAGTGCTTTGCAGTACAAGTGAGTGACACAACAGGCGATGCCATGAAAACATTAGCTGGTAACAAAATTTACTGCGATAATGATTGCGGGACCGACTGAAATAACACCGGATATTCAGGCTGCAAAATTAGGTTACTTTCTGCTACCAAATTCAATAGCTACATAACCGTTGAAGAAGAAGCGCTTTTCCGGGTTGTTGATCATAATGGGCATTGTTTTAGTGTAGAACTCGCCATTTATGCCCACCTCGATTGCGGAAAGAAACTCGTTGAAGCGACCATAGTCGAAGCGTAAGGCAAAGCGTGCCTGCGCACCGGGTACAAACTTACCGTCTCCAAAACCTTTGGTGAAACCGCTGGAACCATTGATGGCTGCAGGATCGAGAAAAAGCGCCTGGGTAGCACTGTCTGAACCTGGGTATTTAATATCGCGGTTTACATTGTCTACATCCTGCACATTTAGAAAATATGGCTTTAAATAGCCGAGACTTAAACCGCCGCCGTAGATGGCTGAGACGGCCACACCATTTTTATTTCCCTTGCCGCCGATGAGTTTCTGCTGACCCAGGCCTAATTTGAGGTAATAAAAATTATTCTGTTTACCGAAAATGTATGGATTACCGAGAAGTCCAAAATCGCCGATAATACGTGTTATTCTTTCTTCTTTGGGGCTTTTGCGTTCGCCAAATTCGAGCCACCAGATGTTTGTTGTAGTGATGGTTTTGTATTTTCCATGCTCGTACAGAACGCCCCAGCCATCAGTATTTAATTTGAAACCAAAAGCTGATTGTTTTGAATAAACGAGTGCCCCTTCTTCTTCCTCCTTAATCAGCCTGTTTATTTTTTCTTTTCGTTCCTGTTTCTTCTTTTCTCTTTCGCTCAATTCCTTTCCTGTTGTTGTTTGACCAAAGCCAGTAGCCGTAAGAGCGCTCAGAACTATCAGAAAATATATCTTCTTCACTATGAATTATATTTGTTGCTCGTAAATTTAGGCAAATTTAAAAATATGACTTCTCAAATTATTTATAAAGGGGCGTTAAGAACAGAGGCTGTTCACCTGCAAAGCGGCACTGCCATTGAAACCGATGCGCCTGTTGATAACCAGGGCAAAGGTGAACGCTTTTCTCCAACTGATTTGCTTGCAACTTCACTGGGGAATTGTATGGTCACGATTATGGGTATTAAAGCACGTGACATGCAGGTTGATCTTACTGACACAAAAATTGACATTACAAAAATTATGAAAAGTGAGCCACGCAGGGTTGGTGGTATAAAGGTATCTTTTCATTTTCCGCAACACCTCCGGCTTGATGACAAACAGAAAACAATTCTTGAAAATGCCGCAAAAACATGCCCGGTGGCAAAAAGTATTCACCCAGACATAGAGCAGGATATCACTTTTAACTGGTAATATTTTGGGTAGGCCCGGTGTGGACGATACTGTAACAGGTGGGGAAGGTGTAACTGCACTTGTATTGTAAATATCTGCGCAGGGAAATAAAGAAACCGAAACTTTTTAAAGAATACACTTAAGACGGTATTGCCAGGGTAAGCACCGGCAACTAGCTTTGTAACCTGAAGGCCGTTGCTAACACCTGCAGAGATCATTACCAATAAATAAGGCCGCTGCGTAGCAGCGGCCGTGAAAAACTTATCTATTGCTTACACCAAGTAATTGATGATTTTGAGGGATGCATAGGCGAGTGCAGGAAAATGTAAACGATGAACAACTGCGTTTCGCTGGTTAATGACGCTTATCTTCACCAGTAATCGCTCGGTTTTCGTTTCCCCTGCAGCGTAACTTAATACTAAAGTGCTACCTGTTTTTAATGTGCTCATTAGTTCCTTCACGGGTACATGCATTAATCTGGACGAATTATCGGCAAAGCGCCATTGTCGGATTATATTGCCTTTTTCATCTTTCAAAAACACAACCCTGTTCGTGCCTTTTTCACCGCAGTGGCTATATAATATGGTCAAATCTCCATTTCGGTCAGATTCGCTAAGCTGCACGGTTAATGCACGGTACCCGTTGATGACAAATTGCTTTGAAACCAGTTTGCCGTTAAGATGGACTTCAAACTGATCGCCACCGGCATATACCTTTACAATAGAACAGATTGCATATAAAGCGAATACCCAGGCAAACCGGGCTGCTTTTAACATTGAGTGTAACATAACAGCAATTTTTTTTGTGATGAATAATTCTTCAAAGTAAATTATCCCTCACCGTGTGCTGTTACAATATCTGATGAATTGACTACTGGTGATGACGTAATGCAATCTTGCAAAAAAAAGGCTTACTATGCGTTAACCTTATCTGACAGAAAGAGTTTGATCTTTTTCAACAGGACAGAGAAATTAATGGGTTTTTCTATAAAATCATCCGCGCCGTAGCCAACATATTCTTCTTTAGAAACAACAAGACCCGAGATAAGAATGATTTTTGTCCGCTTCGTTCTGGTGGTAGACTTTAGCTGCATGCAAATATCCCTGCCGTCCAACTCAGCCAGTTTAATGTCTAACAAAATAATATCGGGCATAAGCACATTGACCATATTGATGGCTGCTTCTGGCCTGGAGAGCGTTGTTACATTATAACCATTATTTTCAAGCAGTCGTCCTAAGGATAAAAGCACATCTTCTTCATCATCAATTATCAGGATATTTTCCATGGTGTTTTCGTGTTTGACATTAGAACCATAGACAAAAGTTATGCCTTTTTATCTGCCGGTAAAATTATAATCTCCTTAATATAAAACAGATCATATTTATAAAATTTTTATTTATAATATGTAAATTTTTCCACACATTGCACGCAAAAAAGCCGGCAACGCCGGCCTTTTTGCATTCACCCATTTCCTGAAAAATTACCCTACCTTTTATACACTTCAATTGATCCGTTCCCGCCTACTTTTAATACCATATTTTCATTGCCATTTACAATGGTAATAAGGTATTTTGTTTCATTGTCCATCGTGTATTCAACGATCTCTGTCTTTTTAAAATCACTGTATTTCTCATTCACCGCTTTTAAAACCGGCAGCGGCAAATGCTCTTCTGATACAAAGGTGCTGGTAGCAATAACATCACCATCGGCATCGAAAAATGCAGAAACATTTTTATGCTGGTAATTAAAGGTGACGCGTAAAATGCCCGAACCTACCTCCTGCCATGTTGCATTTTCTGCGCCTGCAAATTCTTTTTTGAAAGATTTTAATACCGATTGATTTACATCTTTACCATCATAGGCAAAAGTGGCGCTTGTTGTAAGGCTGAAAATAACAGCTAATGTTGCAATAATCTTTTTCATGTTAACTTGTTTTTTGTGTTTTTAAATAAGTAAGCTGAACCCGGTGCTTTCAATACATTCTTCATCTACTCGCATGCTTTTGTTCAACAACACCACAAAGCTATTATGAGGCATTCCTTAAAAAAATGCAAAGTCGATAGACTGACAGAATACAGCGGCAAACTGCAGATTATTGTAGGTAAGCTGCATTCATGCTTATTCACCTGCGTGGGATGAGCAGACAAATAATTATCTTCATTACTATTTAAACCAGCATTTATTATGGGAAAGTTTCATAGTGCAATGACGAATGCACACATAGATTTTATTCGTCAGCAAAAAATGTTTTTTACAGCTACGGCACCACTCAGCGCAACCGGTCATATAAACCTTTCACCCAAAGGTCTGGACAGCTTTCGTGTACTGTCTCCTACAAAAGTCATCTACATGGATATTGTAGGCAGTGGTAATGAGACTTCCGCACATATCCTGGAAAACCAGCGTATCACTTTCATGTTTTGTGCTTTTGAGGGCGCACCCAATATCCTCAGGCTATACGGAAAAGGCCACACCGTTACAGATACTCATGCAGACTGGCAGCAGTATGCGTCGCTCTTCCAGCTACCATTGGCGGTAAGGCAGTTTATTGTTGCAGACATTCATAAAGTACAAACATCGTGTGGGTTTAGTGTGCCATACTATGACTATGCCGGTGAAAGAGACCATGCAGAAAAATGGGCTGCTAAAAAAGGTATTGACGGATTACAGGATTACATGCAGGAAAAAAACATGGTGAGCATGGATGGTTTACCCACGGCCCTTGCTATTGCGCATAAATAAATAACTATTGCATAGTACTGTGGAAAAATATGTAGGGCTTTTAGTTTTTCCTTGGTATATTTAGTTGCCATAAAAATTAAAGGATCATGGGTTCTGCATCCTTATTATTACTCATTACAGCAGCGGTTGCTTTTTCAGCTATAGGTATAGCAGTAGCAAAAATACTGACGAAGTCGAAACCAAACTTTGTAAAGGGGCAGCCATACGAATGTGGCATACCTGTTTCCGGTTCTCCCTGGAATCAATTTAATATCGGCTATTACCTGTTTGCCCTCATTTTCCTGATCTTCGATGTAGAGTTAATTTTTCTTTATCCCTGGGCAGTAGTAGTAAAACAGGTTGGCATAACCGCACTTGTAGAAATCATCATTTTCTTTTTCATATTATTTATGGGCTTTCTGTATGCACACAAAACCGGTGCATTAAAATGGGTATAGCAAAGCAGTCATCACCAATAGCAACAAGCGCATGAAAGAATCCGGCAATACAACACAGGAGGCTTTTCCGGGCCAGGTGCACCAGGCACCGGGCGGCGGCATACTGGTGAGCAAACTGGACGAAGTCATTAACTGGGCGCGTGCAAACTCTCTTTGGCCCCTTGTTTTTGGAACAAGTTGCTGTGCCATAGAAATGATGAGTACTGCAGCACCCAAATACGACTGGAGCCGATTTGGTTTTGAAGTTGCCCGTGCCACTCCACGACAGGCAGATGTAATTATTATTGCAGGTACCATCGTAAATAAAATGGCCCCGGTGCTTAAACGTTTGTACGACCAGATGCCTGACCCGAAATACGTAGTGGCAATGGGTGCCTGCGCTACAAGCGGCGGTCCTTTCTTTTACAACACATACTCAGTAGTAAAAGGTGCAGACCATGTTATTCCTGTAGATGTGTACATTGCCGGCTGCCCGCCAAGACCAGAAGCGCTGATACATGCATTGATCGCCTTGCAGGATAAGATAAAAGCAGGCGGCAGGATAGATAAAATTCGTATTGAAAAACAATAGAAGATTTATGTACCCGGCTGCAGTGCTGCTATTAAACTTTTGTTGCGTCGCACTCTTCATCGTTCAGATCAATATTGAACAGAAAGCACAAGTGAGTGACACAACAGGCGATGCCATAAAAAACAACAGCTTGTAACCAAACAATAAGTTTTGACTAACGACGAACTTAAAATAAAACTCGGCGAACTATTTCCATCATCAGCATTTGAAGAAGGAACGGAATGGACAACCATGTTAGCCGAACCTGTATTATGGAAAGAAATTGCGCTGCAATTGCGCCACGAATTGGTGCTCGATTTTTTATTCTGTATTACATGCGTTGACTGGAAAACACACCTGGCAATGGTTTATCATTTGCGATCAACAACAACACAAGACACAGTAGTTGTAAAAGCCAAACTTGACAGGGAAAACCCGCAGATAGCAACGGTTTCAGACATATGGCGCACAGCAGAATTTCATGAAAGAGAAGCGTATGATTTATTTGGTGTGCAGTTCATTGGTCATCCTGATCTGAGACGATTGTTTTTAACAGACGACTATGAAGGTTTTCCATTGCGTAAAGATTTTGAAGACCCGGTTAATATGATCAAACTATAAAAATGTTTGAAGAAACAGGCACAACAGCAGAAGGCGATTTGGTGATCAACGTGGGGCCGCAGCACCCGTCAACACATGGCGTGCTGCACCTGGTTATAACGTTGCGCGGAGAGACGATAATAAATGTTGAGCCCCACCTTGGCTACATCCATCGTTCGATTGAAAAAATGTGCGAAAGCCTTAGTTACAGGCAATTTATTTACGTTACCAGCAGAATGGATTACCTGTCATCGCACATCAATAATCATGCATGCGCGTTGTGTGTGGAAAAAGGCTTACAGGTAGAGATACCTGAACGGGCAAAAGTGATTCGTGTATTGATGGATGAGTTGACACGCATGGCATCTCACCAGTTATGGTGGGGGGCTATGGCAATGGATGTTGGTGCACTTACACCTTTCTTCCATGCATTCCGTGAAAGGGAAGTGATCAATGAGATAATGGAGGAAACATGTGGTGCAAGGTTAACGATGAACTACATGGTGCCCGGCGGGGTGATGTATGATCTGCACCCAAACTTTCAGCAAAAAGTAAAGGATTTCATTATACTCTTTAAGTCCAAAATTGACGAATATGATGAAATGGTAACGGGCAACGTGATCTTTCAAAACCGCATGAAAGGCGTTGGTTATATTTCAAAAGCCGATGCTGTTTCGTATGGGTGCACCGGCCCAACCGCAAGAGCAAGTAATGTTAGTTGTGATATCAGAAAACTGTTTCCGTACGAAATATATGATAAAGTAAATTTTGATGAAGTAACAGCAACCGGTGGCGATTGTTTTGCCAGATACCTGGTTAGGGTACAGGAAATGCGTATGTCGCTTTCCATAATAGAACAACTGATAGATAATATTCCCGAAGGAGACTTCCAGGCAAAGACGAAAGCAGTATTGAAATTGCCTAAAGGAGAATTTTATGCAAGCGTTGAAACAGCGCGTGGAGAGTTTGGCGTATACATTATAAGCGAAGGTGGAATGACACCTTACAGGATAAAATTTCGTTCACCTGGTTTTTCCAACTTATCAGCATTAAACCATATGGCTAAAGGGCATAAGATTGGTGATCTTGTTGCCATCATGGGATCATTAGATTTGGTAATACCTGATATTGACAGATAATATGATTAGCCTCGAAAGCATAACAAACAGTATTCACACATGGTTGAATCAAACATTCAATCCAACTCTTGCCATAGCATTCGAATTTGTTATAGCAGGCATTAGTGTGATCACTTTCTTCGCGGTGCTGGGGCTGATACTGGTATTAATGGAACGCAAAGTTTCTGCTTACATGCAAATAAGGCTTGGCCCAAACCGTGTTGGCCCGGGTGGTACTTTACAAACGGTTGCAGACACATTAAAACTTGCAGTAAAAGAAGGATTAACACCCAATGGTGCAGACAAATTTTTATTCAACCTGGCACCTTTCGTAGTAATGATCGTTGCCATGCTTATCCTCGCTCCTATTCCGTTTGCAAGAGGTTTCCAGATCTGGGATATTAATATTGGCGTTTTGTACGTAACCGCAGTTTCATCAGTTTCAGTGATTGGCATTTTAATGGCGGGTTGGGCAAGCAACAATAAATATTCACTGCTTGGCGCCATGCGTAGCGGCGCACAAATTGTAAGTTATGAATTGAGTGCAGGGCTGTCTATTATTTCTATTGTTGTGCTTACCGGAAGTTTGCGCATATCCGACATTGTTGCATCCCAGGAAAATGGATGGTGGCTCTTCAAAGGTCATATACCTGCCATCATTGCGTTTGTAATCTTTATCATCGCAGTAACGGCAGAAACAAACCGTGCGCCGTTCGACCTTGCTGAAGCGGAAAGTGAACTTACTGCCGGCTTTCATACAGAATACTCAGGAATGAAATTCGCGTTGTTTTTTTTAGCGGAATATGTAAACATTTTTATCGTGTGCAGCATTGGTGCTATTTTGTTTCTCGGCGGCTGGATGCCTTTACATATCGGTAACTGGCGGGGCTTTAACCATATTATGGATTACATTCCATCTTCAGCCTGGTTTCTTGCAAAAGTGTTTTTCCTGATTTTCGTAATCATGTGGTTTCGCTGGACGTTTCCACGCTTACGCATCGACCAGTTACTGAATCTTGAATGGAAATATTTACTGCCCATTAGTATGTTCAATGTTTTATTGATAACATTGATCGCAATTATGGGTTGGTATTTTTAGAAAACTTTTGGGTAAAGCTTTTTATGTCACCGGCATTAGTACATAGGCAATCGTCCCTTTCGTCGCACTCTTGTACTATTGAATATAATTGAAAAAAATAGTTGTGGCAACAATAAAAATTGAAGATATAAGAGCATGGCGAAAACCCGGATTACTTTCTGATGAAATACATAACATTTCTGCTGAGACAGAATTATCGAAAGATTTTATAAGAAGCATGAGCGGAGGTATAATAAACTATTGAAATAAATCAGCAATAAAGGGAACAAAACTCAAAGAAAGCGTTTAACAATTCGAAACACAAAACACAAAAATTTAAACTAAAGTTGTTTTTAAAAGAATACATATCAGACATTTTTAATGCTGTAAAATCTTTGCTGAAAGGGATGCGTAGAACAGGTTACTATTTCACACATCACAAAGAAATTATTACGCAGCAATACCCCGATGTAAAGCAAACATTACCGGAACGCTTCAGGGGTGAAGTTGTAATGAAGCACGACGAAAATAACGAACATGCCTGCACCGGATGTACTGCCTGCGAACTTGCATGCCCCAACGGAACAATAAAGATCATTACAAAGTTTGATGTAACACCAGAAGGAAAAAAGAAGAAAGCACTGGATACTTTTATTTATCACCTGGAATTATGCACAATGTGCAATTTGTGTATTGAAGCGTGCCCTACAGATGCCATAAAAATGGCCCAGAACTTTGAACACAGTGTGTATGATCGAAGTCAGCTGACAAAGAAATTAAACAGGCCAGGTTCAAAAATAAGGGAGGGTGTGGAATGACCGCAGCGCCAAAGGGAAAGAGAAAAAAATAAATATGACAGGAGTCCAAATTATATTTTACATCATTGCCGCATTCATTTTAGTAACTGCATTGCTTGCTGTTACAACAAGAAGAATATTTCGCGCTGCAATATGGTTGTTGTTTTCATTGGTCGGTATTGCCGGTTTATTTTTCTGGATGGATGTAGAATTTATTGCAGCCGTACAAATTGTTGTATATGTGGGAGGAATTGTTGTGCTGATCATTTTTTCCATTTTTCTTACACAGCAATCCGGCAGTGAAATGAAGCAGCCAAAATTAAGCAGCAAAATATTCTCTGTATTAGCCGCAGTATTTGGGTTTGGGTTGTTTTATACTTTGATAAGCCAGTATAACTTTCAACCCGCAACAGGCAAGGTTTTTAGCGTAGATGTTGGAGAAATTGGCACACAATTATTGAGCACAACAAAACATGGTTTTATACTGCCCTTCGAAGTAGTGAGTATTTTACTACTGGCCGCAATGATCGGTTGTATTGTTATTGCAATGAAATCAAAAACTGCCACAGATGAATGAAATTCCGTTAAGCCATATTTTATTGTTAAGCACAGCCCTCTTTTTTATAGGCATGTATGGTATGTTTACCAGGAGAAACCTCATTACTATTCTAATGAGCATTGAATTAATGTTGAACAGTGTGAATATAAACTTCGTGGCATTCAACAAATACTTATACCCTGAACAACTGAATGGTGTTTTCTTTACCATTTTTATTATAACAATTGCTGCCGCTGAAGCTGCTGTGGCAATTGCCATTATCATTAACCTTTACCGCAGTCATCATTCAATTGATGTGGAAAGCGCAGAAGAAATGAAATACTAAAAGAAAGTTTTAAGAACCAAGAAGCAAACACAGGCATGGCAAATTATTTTTACACTTCCTTAATTCCATTATTGCCGTTGGCAGGCTTCGTTGTATTTGGTTTATGGGGCAAGAAATATCTATCTAAAATATCCGGTATACTTGGCACATTGATATTACTTGCTCTTACACTTCTTTCTTTTTATACCGCATACAATTATTTCTTTGTTCATGGAAAAGTAAATGACGTTTATCAGCCCATCATTGCCTTTGATTATACCTGGCTACGCTTTACAGATAGCCTTTCTATAAATATGGGCGTCATACTCGATCCTGTTTCTGTGATGATGCTTGTTGTGGTAAGTTTTGTTTCGCTCATGGTGCACATTTTCAGCCTTGGCTACATGAAAGGCGAAGAACGATTCGCTACCTATTATGCTTTTCTTTCTTTGTTTACATTCTCCATGTTAGGATTGGTTTTATCAACCAATATTTTCCAGTTGTACATTTTCTGGGAACTGGTTGGTGTATCTTCTTATCTGCTGATTGGTTTTTATTACAATAAACCTTCTGCGGTTGCTGCTTCAAAAAAAGCGTTTGTTGTAACACGCTTTGCAGATCTTGGTTTTTTGATCGGCATTCTTATGCTTGCATTTCATGCAGAAACGTTAGACTTTAACACGTTGATTGAAAGGCTCACAAATACAGCCTCAGCACAGTATTCGACCGCTGCAGCAGCAGGGTTATTCGGTGTTTCAGCATTAACATGGGGTTTAACAATGATTTTTATCGGCGGCGCAGGCAAATCAGCCATGTTTCCTTTACACATCTGGTTGCCCGACGCCATGGAAGGTCCCACTCCTGTTTCTGCATTGATCCATGCCGCAACAATGGTTGTTGCCGGCGTTTACCTTGTTGCCAGGCTGTTTCCCGTTTTTTCTTTCGATGGTGTAGCACTCGACATTGTGGCTTATACCGGCGTATTTTCTGCAATCTTCGCAGCAATCATCGCCTGCACGCAAACCGATATAAAAAGAGTGCTCGCCTACTCTACCATGTCGCAGATTGGTTACATGATGTTTGCATTAGGCGTTGCGGGAAACAGCGGCGAAAATGTCTCAGGTTTTACAGCGTCGATGTTCCACCTATTTACACATGCACTTTTTAAATCATTGTTGTTCCTGTGCGCAGGTGCCATTATTCATCTGGTGCATAGCAATGACATGAAAGATATGGGTGGTTTAAAAAAACTGATGCCCGTTACAAATATTTGCTTTTTGATCGCCTGTCTTGCCATTGCCGGCATTCCGCCTTTTGCAGGCTTTTTTAGTAAAGAAGCAATACTTACTGCTGCATATCATTCCAACATGTTCATTTATGCTATTGGCCTGCTTACATCGGCGCTCACGGCATTTTATATGTTCCGTTTGTATTTCTCCATTTTCTGGAACAAAGAACCGCATATTCATGAAACGCATCATGGCGAAGGGACCATAACAATGAAGTTGCCTTTAATTATGCTTGCTGCATGTACCGTTGTTGCGGGTTTTATTCCGTTCGGCTCTTTTGTAGCTGCCGGCGGCAAACCAGCCGAAACGCATACCGACATTGTTTTTTCTATCGCGCCGGTTGCGCTTGCAATTGTTGCAATTTTCATGGCATCGCTAATGTATAAGAATGCAAGTGATCGCCCTGAAAATATTGCAAATACATTGAGTGGCTTGTATCGCTCTGCATACAGAAAATTTTATATCGATGAAGCCTATGTTTTCTTAACGAAGAAAATTTTATTCAACCTTATTGGCAGGCCCGCAGCATGGATTGATAAAAATATCATTGATGGTTCAATCAATCTGATTGCTGTTATTATTGCGAAAAGCAGTGCACTAATAAAAGGATTTCAGTCTGGCAAGGTGCAGCATTATGCGTTGTATTTTTTTGCAGGCGTGGCCGGGCTTGCAGTTGCGTTTGTATGGTGGTGGCGGTAAAGCCCGGGGTTTAAAGTTTTATTATGAGCCCGGCATTTGGGCTTTGTGGCATCGCCTGTTGCGTCGCACACTTGTACAGCATCACATTGCTGAACAAAGAACAGAACGTACAAGTGAGTGACACAACGAAGCTTAATAGCAGTACTTCAGCTAAGTACATAATATAAAAATCAGCGAATGAGTTTGTCATTGCTTGTCATATTACCATTGTTAACTGCGATCATAATCTTGTTTTGTAAAGATTTGAAACAAGTAAGGGTTACTGCATTGTTGGGATCAATCATTCAGTTTATTCTTATTCTGTATTTATATTTTGTAGACTATACGCTTGATTATGTATTTGGCAATATAGACGGACATCCTGGCAATCCATTTTACCTTGAATACACGCACGCATGGTTTTCCGCATTAAATATCAATTATCACATAGGCGTCGACGGAATTTCAATCGCTATGATCGCACTGACAGCATGCGTTGTATTGGCCGGTGTTTTGGTGTCATGGAAAGAAGAACGCATGAGCAAAGAATTTTTCTTTTTACTGATGCTGCTTGCTGTGGGTGCGTATGGCTTTTTTATCTCACTCGATTTATTTACCATGTTCTTCTTTTTGGAAGTTGCAGTAATTCCAAAATTTTTGATGATCTGCATTTGGGGAAGCGGCAAAAAAGAATACAGCGCCATGAAACTTGCATTGATGCTGATAGCTGCGTCTGCACTGGTCTTCGTGGGCTTGATGGGATTGTATTTTACTACGCACACTTTTAACCTGGCCGAAATTGCACAAATGCATATTCCTGTTAATATTCAGAACACATTTTTCCCATTTGCATTTATAGGTTTTGGAATTTTTACGGCATTGTTTCCATTTCATACATGGGTGCCCGATGGTCACTCTTCTGCACCAACAGCAGGTTCTATGTTTCTGGCAGGTATATCAATGAAACTTGGCGGCTACGGCTGTTTGCGTGTGGCTACGTTTCTAATGCCTGATGCTGCAAAAGAATACTCCTTCATTATTGTTGTGCTAGCTACGGTTGCTATTATTTACGGCGCATTCGCGACGATGATGCAAAAGGATCTGAAATACATCAATGCATATTCATCAGTCAGTCATTGTGGTTTTGTTTTGCTTGGTATTGGCATGCTCACAGAAACTTCTATAAGAGGCGCCGTGTTGCAAATGGTATCACATGGATTAATGACTGCACTTTTCTTTGCTGCTATCGGCATGATCTACAGCAGAACGCATACACGAATGTTAGCGGAGCTTGGAGGGTTATTGAAAGTAATGCCGTTTATATCTGCTGTTTTTGTAATTGCTGGTCTCTGTTCGCTGGGTTTGCCAGGGCTAAGCGGCTTTGTTGCGGAGATGACCGTTTTTATGGGCTCGTGGCAAAATGCAGATGGAGCTTACAGGATTGCAACAATATTATCGTGCGCATCAATAGTTGTGACTGCGGTGTACATATTAAGAGCAACGGGCCAGGCTGTTATGGGGCCGGTGAGCAATCATCATTACCTGCAGTTGCATGATGCTGCGTGGAATGAAAAAATAGCTGCAGTCATACTGATTGCGGGTATTCTTTTTATCGGCATTGCACCTTTTGAATTAAACAACCTCATTGCGCCTGCTACAGAAACAATCATTCAGCATATAACAAATGCTTTGGCTTTGAAATGATAACGGCTTATGATGTATGACTTTTTCATTTTACTGAAACAGGAGCTGGTGATTACTGTCATCATCTTCGTGCTGCTTTTCGTTAAGCTTGGAACCAGTGAAAGGAGTAATAACAACATTTTGAATATTGCCAATATTTTACTACTGGTGAATGTATTGTCTGGC
Source organism: Panacibacter microcysteis (assembly GCF_015831355.1). Taxonomy (NCBI): domain Bacteria; kingdom Pseudomonadati; phylum Bacteroidota; class Chitinophagia; order Chitinophagales; family Chitinophagaceae; genus Panacibacter; species Panacibacter microcysteis. The sequence continues at coordinate 598,835 of NZ_JADWYR010000002.1, read as the reverse complement.
TTTGTCTATACCAAAGAGGGAACATTATTCGACAGCATGTTTACTACCAACTACCTGTTTATCCTCGAAAAAAACATTCTGAACCTGGGCACTTTTCTCACAGGCATGCTGGCTTATCCCTGGCTAAAAAATCATAAGCATATCCCTGAATTTTACATATTGCTTCTGGCCACTTTGCTTGGTATGTTTTTTATGATCTCTTCGGGCAATGTGCTCATGTTTTATCTTGGCCTCGAACTTTCCACCATTCCACTGGCAGCCATAGTAAACTTCGACCTCGGCAAACGCCGCTCTTCTGAAGCAGCCATGAAGCTGATCATTTCGTCTGCTTTTTCGTCGGCGCTTTTATTGTTGGGCATTTCATTATTGTATGGCACAACCGGGAGCCTGGACTACGAATCCATCGCTGCAAAGGCCGACGGAAGTGCACTCCAGGCCTTTTCTGTTATATTACTGATCAGCGCTTTTGCTTTTAAAATATCGATTGTACCCTTTCATTTATGGACGGCAGATGTGTATGAAGGGGCGCCAGCAACCATTACAGCTTACCTGGCTGTTGTTTCCAAAGCAGCATTTGTATTTGTTTTTACAGCCGTGTTATACAATGTTTTTAAAGCATACAGCACGTTATGGTATAATGTACTTTTTGTGTTAAGTATTACTACAATGATCATTGGAAACCTGTTTGCCATCAGGCAAAATAACTTCAAAAGATTCCTGGCTTTTTCATCTGTAGCGCAGGTTGGTTTTATACTGGTAGGTATATCAGGTTCAAACCAGGTTGCTACTGCATCTGTCATTTACTTTATACTGATCTACTTATTCTCAAGCCTGGCTGCATTTGCCGTCATTACGCTGGCAGATGCTGCTGCAGACAGGGAAAACATTAGTGATTACAGAAGTTTGTACACCAATAATAAATTCTTGTCGTGGGTATTGGCTATTGCTATGTTTTCACTGGCGGGTGTACCCCCTACTGCAGGCTTTTTTGGCAAATTCTTTTTATTGATGGCCGGTGCAGGCAAAGGCAATTATCTACTCGTTGGTGTGGCTGCGGCAAACATTGTGGTGTCATTTTATTACTACCTGAAAGTGGTAAGAACTATTTTCATGGAAATAAACGATACACCGCCTGGAGCAATAGCTATTCCTTTTGTATCGAAAATTGTGATGGTGATTTGTCTTGCCGGCATATTACTAACCGGTTTCATAAGCTGGATACACCATTATATTTATTCACTCAGTTTTGGCTTTTAATATGGCAATCAATAAAAACCATGAATTTGAAGACCTCGATGGCATAAAATGCGCCATTGCAGAAAAGAATGCCGGCAAGGCGCGTGCAGACTTCTTGAAAAATTTACTGGAATCGAATGGCTACACCGTAGTGGTGGTACCAACGCCGCCGCCTAAAGCTGCGCCTGCCAAACCCGCAACTACCGGGGAAGATGCACCCGCTGTGCCGCCCGTGCCAGAAACGTTTACGGTTGGTGTTACAGATGTTATGTTTAACCCTGTAAACGCCATTTTTGGAAGACTGCTTAAGACAACTGACGGGCATGTGGTAACGCTTGCTTTCTGGGAACAGCAGGAAAGCACAGCACATGATGAAATTCCTTACTTTGAAAAAAGGCCCGGGCTTTTGTAAAACCGCACAACAGTTAACAGGACTGGCACCGCACCCACAGCTCAATACAGATCTGAACGGTGCAGTGAGTGACACAACAGGCGATGCCACCTGCACCACAGCCCGCTAACAAAAACACAATTTCATTTCCTTATTTTGCTGCCATCGTTTAGCGGCGTAGTTTTATCGCATTAAATGAATGTTGCATCTTTTATAGCTACCCGTGTTGCGTTTACCAATCAACGAACTTTTTCCCGCTTTATCATAAGGCTGGCAACAGCAGCAACCGCATTAAGTGTGGCAGCCATGATACTTACACTGGCTTTTGTAAATGGTTTTCAACATACGGTAAGCAATAAGGTATTCAGCTTTTGGGGGCACCTGCATGTGCAGCAATACGACCGTGGCAAATCGATGGTTGCAGAAGAAACGCCCATGATGCAAAACGACACCGTTTTACAAATACTGCACAGTACGCCGGGTATCCATCACATTCAGCCTTTCGCTACCAAATCTGCAGTGGTAGAATTCAACAAAGAAATAGAGGGCATTTTATTCAAAGGTGTGGATGACCACTACGATTTTGCCAATATGCAGTCTTTTCTCGTGGATGGCAGCTGGCTGGACTTTAATGATTCATTGTACAGCAGGCAAATTGTGATCAGTAAGTTTATATCAGATGAGCTGCAGATAAAAGTAAACGACACCATCAATGTTTATTTTATTTCTTCTGAGAACAAAAGCAGCAGTACCAGGAAACTTTTAGTAAAAGGTATTTTTAAATCGGGCATAGAAGAGTTTGATAAAACATACGCCATTGGCGATATACGCTTACTTAGAAGGGTGAACAACTGGCAATACAACCAGATTGGCGGCTATGAACTTTTTTTGAATAACTACAAAGACATTGAAAAGGTTGACAATACTTTGTACGAAGGAGCCAACCAGTTGCCCGGCACATGGATCAGCCGCTCGGTAAAAGATATTTACCCGTTTATTTTCGACTGGCTAAACATACAGGATGTAAACCGCAATGTAATTTTTACGGTTATGTCGATCATTGCCATTATAAACCTGGTTACATGTTTACTCATTCTTGTGCTTGAACGTACAAGAATGGTAGGCGTATTAAAAGCAATTGGTGCAAACGATTGGAGCATACAGCAAATATTTTTGTACCATGCCGCAATTATCTCTGCCAAAGGTATTGGCCTTGGTTTGGTCTTTGGTTTGGGCATCGGTATTCTTGAATATTATACCGGTTTTATCAAACTCGATGAAACCGCTTACTATGTGTCCAGCGCGCCTGTAGAGATCATCTGGTGGCAGGTATTGCTCGTTTGCGCCGGTACGCTGGTGGTTTGTTTTATCTCTCTATTGTTGCCAACACTTTTCGTAAAAACAGTAAAACCTGTTAAGGCCATACAATTCAGGTAATGTTTTTTATACATTATTTGCTTCACAATGTCTTCTTTCCTTTTTTCATGGTAGTGATCATTGGTTTTTCATGGCATCGCCTGTTGTGTCACTCACTTGTGCGTTCCGTTATTATGGCATCTGTAGCGTAGCGTTTTATTTAAAACGTGCTTATGTAGCTGTACCATTGGTTTTGGCTCCCGAAACTTTGGTAAAAACCTTCCCCAATGATCAGTGTACTTTTTATGAACTGTTTAACGTGCTGCAGGTAATTAACAAACCTGCTGATGATTACGTTGTTCGTTCGTGCGGCTACGCATAACTTTGCAAAAATTTTGATTGCAATGACACATGTGCAGCAGATCGTAAATGCCGCTAAAGACAAAGAACTAAGAAGCATAGGAGAAAAAATACTGGCCAGGCAGCGCATCGGGTTTGATGAAGGTGTAACCTTGTTTGAAAAAGGATCGCTGGCATACCTGGGTGCTTTGGCCAATTGGGTAAGAGAAACAATGCACGGCAACAAGACTTATTTCAACCGCAATTTTCATATAGAGCCAACCAATGTGTGCGTATTTTCCTGCGCATTCTGCGCTTACTCCAGGCTCTACGCAAAACGCGACGAAGGCTGGGAACTTAGTATAGACCAGATGGTTGACATGGTGAAAAAGTATGACGGTAAGCCGGTAACAGAAGTACATATTGTAGGTGGCGTGCACCCAAAAATGAACCTCGATTTCTTTAGTGAACTGCTGCAAAAAATTAAAGCACACAGGCCGGGCCTGCATATCAAAGCGTTTACCGCAGTTGAGTTTGATTACATGTTCCGCAAAGCCAAACTTTCAGTACAGGAAGGCATGAATAAACTAAAAGCCGCGGGTTTAGATTCTATACCCGGTGGTGGCGCAGAAATATTTCACCCGGAAATAAGACAACAGATATGTGCAGACAAAGTAGATGCAGATGGCTGGTTGTTGATTCATAAAACAGCACACCAGCTCGGTATGCACAGCAACGCTACTTTGCTGTATGGCCATATTGAAAAATACTGGCACCGTATAGACCACATGGAAAGGTTGAGAACACTACAAGATGAAACGCATGGCTTTAATACTTTCATACCACTAAAGTTTCGCAATAAGGATAACGATATGAGCCACGTAAGCGAAAGCAGCGTTATAGAGGATATGAAGATGTATGCCGTATCACGCCTTTACATGGACAATTTCCCGCATTTAAAAGCTTATTGGCCAATGCTGGGCAGACAAAGTGCCCAGTTAACACTTTCCTTTGGTGTAAACGATCTTGATGGAACAATAGATGACACTACGAAAATATATTCTATGGCAGGCAGTGAAGAACAAACGCCTACATTAACCACCGCTCAGCTTGTATCGTTGATAAAGCAGGCAAAACGGGAGCCTGTAGAGCGGGATACGCTTTATAATGAAATCAAAAATTACCTGCATACAGATATAACAGAGCTAGAAATAAACCCCGTATATAATTAAAACAAAAAGCTTGCAGTACACCGCAAGCTTTTTTTATACTAGTATAATTTTAAAGAATAATAACGCTGTTGCTGCCTCCAAACATATTTGGCTGCTGCTCGTCTGCTTCAGGCTCATTCAGCCATTCGGTGGCGTTTACACGGTATTTGAACTCGTGTTTTGAGTTTTTGGGTAATGATACATCTGCTGTAAAAGTGCCGTCTTTCTTTTTGCTCATGATTACGGAGTTTTCCCAATCGCTGTTAAGACCTAAAATCTCAACCGTTTCTGCATTTTCAGGGCTAAAAGAAAATTTTACTTTACAATAGTCTTTCGTTTTGAAGTATGTTTTTTGTACCATATTTAAGTTTTTTTGTGAATAAATACTTCTCAATACAGCTTGCAAACGTCAGCTTTCAGTGTACTTATTGGCGCAAAAATAACGCCTGAGGCTTATAATGACCCTCATTGTTTTTAACACCCGTGAATAACGGTCAGGACTATTGAAAACCAGTTAACTAAAAATGCAAAACCGTTGTATATTTTATCTACCGCAGCAGGCGCGTTGGGAAAACTTTGCTTGTCCGCCCCGCAGTTGCCCACACATATCCAGGCGTTGAAGAGTGCGACGCAACAGGCGATGCCATGAAAAACTACTGCCGGGTACACAATCTTTTTTCTTTATAAGCGGTGATATTAAATGTTAAGAAAACAAAAAAATAAACCGTCATAACTGAACTTTACGATTCGATTCGTATTTTAGTACGAAATATATCGTAATATGACTAGCAACAAACAAATAAAACCTACTGAGGGTGAGCTGGAGATCTTGCAGGTTTTATGGGATAAAGGCAGCGCAACTGTAAGGGATGTGCATGAGCATATTTGTCAATACAAAGACAGCGGCTATACCACCACGCTCAAACTGATGCAGATCATGTTTGAAAAAGGCCTCGTAAAAAGAGATGACAGCAGCAAGACCCACGTGTACAAACCAAATGTAAGCCGGGAAAAAACACAGCAACAGATGCTGGGCAAAATGGTAGATTCTCTTTTTGGGGGTTCGGCTTCGCAACTGGTAATGCAGGCTTTGGGCAATGCGCAGCCAAGCAAAGCAGAACTGGAAGAAATTCAGCAATTGCTTAATAATCTTAAAAACACCGACTAATGCAAAGCATACTGCATTCTGCATTTTTACAGGCACTTGGTTATGCCATATTCAACAGCCTGTGGCAGGTAGCGCTGCTATGGCTTATTGTAATGCTGGTTAACGGCCTGGCAAACCTATCGGCTTCCAGGAAATATTATGTGGCTGTAACAGCGCAGTTTGCAGGTTTTGTCTGGTTTCTTTTTACGCTGCAATTCTACTACGCTCAGTGTAATACTGCAATATCTTCGTTACAATCTGCAGGTCTTGCGGTAAACGATTATTATTTCTATGAACCAATCGTACATAATTTTTCTTCTGGTGTAACATATGCCATCATTAAAACAGAACAACTCATTCCATATCTTTCGGCAGCCTACATTGTTATGCTGCTGTTTCTTGCAGGGCGCCTTATAAGAGCGCTCCTGTACGTTAAGCAAATAAAAACAAAAGGATTATCGAAACCGGGTGTGGAATGGAAATTATTTGTAAAACGTACCGCTGATTATTTAGGTATTAAAAAAGAGGTTTCTTTATATTTCTCCGGCATAATCTCGAGCCCTCTTACAATAGGCTTTTTAAAGCCGGTTATTTTGTTACCGGTTGCAAGCATCAATCACCTAAGTACAGATCAGCTGGAAGCTATATTGCTGCACGAGCTGGCACATATAAGAAGAGCAGATTACCTTATCAACATTGTACTCTGTACAATAGAAACTGTATTGTTCTTTAATCCCTTCACGCATTTATTGGGTAAGTTTATCAAACGTGAAAGAGAAAACAGTTGCGATGATTGGGTTCTGCAATTCCAGTACAAGCCTGCTATGTATGCCGAGGCGCTGTTACGAATTGCAACCCTGCAGGTACAACCTGCGTTTACTATGCAGGCAGCAGCCAAACAGGAATTACTGCCGCGGGTAAAAAGAATGCTTAACCAGAAAGAAAAAAACTACCAGTACCGCAATCATATACTTGCTTTTTTGCTTATAACAGTTATGCTAACGACAGTTGCATGGTATACTCCACCGGCAACAAATTATAAACCCGCTCAGCAAGCTGCTACAGCATCAGAAAAGAAAATGATGATCGAGCCTTTAACCGCCAACGTAGAAAATCCTTTTTATAACCCGTTTTATTATGTTTTCGACAATGTTGTTAAACAACAAATTGAGAAGGCACTGACTATTTCCGGGAAAAACGCGGCACTTATTTCTGCAACAACTGCAGATGCAATGGAAAAAGCTACACCGGTAGCCATAAAATCTGTTCAGTCTGCATATGATGAGATCAGTAAAAGCCTGCCAGGTATACAAGCAGAAATAAACAAATCGTTGGATGAAGCAAGCATGGAACTGGTAAACCTTCATATAGACGACCTTACGCTGGCAGATTCACCAATAAATATAGCATTGAACGCGCCTTTTATTAAGGATGCACTTGCCGGTATAGACTGGACAGCAATCAGCAACGATCTCAGCAAGGCAAAAGCAGATATCAGTAACAATGTAAACAAAGATGTGGTAGAAAAACTCCGTTTTAAAAACCTCCTGAAAGAAATTACGATCCAGTTATCTGAACTCTCTGATGATAAAAAAATGAAGGATCAGCAGAAAATGCGTTTGAAAACACAGGCCGACGAAGATCAGAAAGAACAGGAGCTAAAAATTGAAACACTGAAAAAGGATGCTGAAACACAGAGAAAAGTGCATGCCAAACTGCAGCCGCTCAAAGTATGGAGCGATATTGAAAGAGAAGATGTAACCACTTACGGCATTGATGACACTGCGGTGAACAATGCACTGTTTAACAGCAATGCAACAATACAAAGTAATTTTCCGGCCAGTCTTGCATCTCCGGTATCTTTTAATAGTGAGGCTCCGTTAACAAATGTCAACGTTGAACCTTCACCTGCGGAAACAATTCCGGGTTCAGCGGTCATCATCATTCAGCATGATGCTGACAATGAAAACAGCCATATCAAACATATAATTATTAAGGTTGCCGGCACTAATGGCGTTACCAAAACGTACAGGTTAAGTGCAGAAGTTTACCAGTAATTTTTCAGGTTACAAGCTTATCTTTTCATGGCATCGCCTGTTGCGTCGCATTACGTTCAACTGCAGTATTATAAGGGATCTTCAGTTCGCGCCTCAAATCTTCAAGCTATTTCCACCACTTCTTTATAAGCAAAGGGGCATACGCTAAAGCAAACGGTCATAAATCAGTTGGTGTCTTTGACAACATACATCCTCTTACTGTTATGACCGCCTACACAACATATTAAGCGTTAAACATTCAGTCCTGAGAACGGTACAACTTGCATTGCACAACAAAAGACATCCAAAAAACATGTTGTATTCCGCCGTTCGGACACGGTTCTTCAACTAAGAACGGGCAATCGTTTTAAAGACAATAAATGACATTCATTTTAGCTAAAATACTTACGGCAAAAAAAGAGGCTGTCTCTGTTGAGACAACCTCTTTTAGTATTCAATCTAAGTAAGTGCTTTTATCCTTCTGCTACCTGGAATGTTACACTTTGCTTTTGACGGTAAATTACGTTACGTCCGTTCTGCACTGCGGGAGTCCAGGCCGGCCCTTTCTTAATTACGCGTATAGCTTCTGTAGCGGTTCCATAACCGGGATCATTCAATGCCTGAACTTCAGATATGTTACCGTTTTTATCTACAAGGAAAGAAACGATAACTGTGTAGTTACCCGGAGGCGCACCATTTTCAACAGGCGCTTCACTGTTCAGGTTTCTTTGCAGATATTTTTGCCATGCTGCGGCACCACCGGGAAACTTGGCTTCAATCTGTACAGTTTTAAACTCTTTATCGTAGTCTTCTGCCTGTACTTTTGGAGCTTCCACAACGCCTGTACTTTGTTCAACCGGTGGAGCAACAACATCAGACTTTTCACCTTCCTGGTTAATAGTACCGATTGTTGTTTCTTCCAGTTTTTCCTGTTCTGGTGGCTTCTCGTCTTCTTTTACTTCCTCATCCTTTACAATTTTTGGAGGCGTAAACTTCGTTATCTCAATTTTAGGCGGTTCAACTTTTGGAGGAGGTGGCGGCGGAGGCGGCTCCGGCTTTTTCTCTTCCTGCTTAACATCTGCAAGCTGAACATCCTGTACAAGCATTTGTACCGGTTTGTCAGACTTTACAACATTAGCAAGTAACACGCCTACAAAAACGAGTAAACAAACGCCAACCATAGATAAGATAGCCGTGGTAAGGCGTTTCTTATATGTCTTTCTTAATTCATATGCACCGTATTCTTTATTTCGACCTTCGAATATGATGTCGAGAATGTCGGCGTTTAAGATTTTGTTTATATCCATGGTTTGGAATTATATTTAACTATGATTCAAATACGTGAAAATTCCACAAAAAATTATTGACCTGCCGGAGGTGCAGCAGCGCCGCCGCCTTCAGAGATTTTCACAAGTTCATCCTCTTGTGGAGAGATATCAACCAATGCATATCTTTTGATTACATTAATTGACATTTCGTCTAAAATATCAATAACATTTTTGTAGTTACTCTCATCACTTGGTTTAATTACCACTACGAGATCTGCGGTGTCTGTATTTTGCTTTTTCTTGATCAGCTCACTCCGTATATCTTTAAAATTTGAAGATTTAAAGTTGGAGCCGTCAGGTTGAAGCATACCCTCGTAGAAAAAAACATTATTGTCTTTGCCCAGTAAAATGGTGAATGCACCAGATTCTTTCGCCTTATTTTGTTCCTCCGGTGTAGCACTGTCGTCCGGCAGGTTCAACTTCATAGCGGTAGGCTGACTCATTGTCGTGGTGAAAATGAAAAACGTAATAAGCAGGAAACCAAGATCAACCATTGGCGTAAGGTCTACCCTTGTAGACATCTTTTTACCTTTCTTGACTCCCGGGCCTTTTTTATGTTTCCCCCCACCCGAGGTATCCATTTCTGCCATAAAAAAGCTTTTTTATTTGTTGAAGAATCAGTTTTCTGAATTGGCTGTAGTTACTCAACAGCCTTACCACTCATATTAGCCTTCCATAGATCACTACCCTGTGGTACACTTTCCGGGTTAGTAACCATCTGGAATTTGAACAGCTTATTCTTTTTGAAAGCAGTAAGAACATTTTTAAATGAGGGGTATTTAGCTAAATTATCACCCTTCAGCAAAAGATTAACCTTTGTTCCCTGGTATACGTCAGAAACGGCTCTCATCCAGTCGATCATCTGGTTATTGGTAGAGTCTTTTGCAGGTATGCCCGGCAAGGTTTTGTCATTCATCTGGTCTGTTTGCAATTTGGCCTGCTGAGCAAGTTGTTCCACCGGCACGCCAATGAAAGGTGCTTTGGTCAGCGCGTCGATATCTGTTTTAGACAAACCAAGATTTCTGGATTCATTTACGGAAGAAATGATATCATGCTTTTTTTGAATGTCTGATGAATTATCCCCTGTTGAAAGGAATACCTTTCCATCTTTGTTAAGCGTTATCATCACCACATCTTTATCCGGGGCAATTTTTGATGCCACCGAATTAGGTGTTTCTACCGTTACCGCCTCAGAAGGCTTAAACTTCGTGGTAAGGATAAAGAAAGACAGCAACAGAAAGGCCACATCACACATCGCAGTCATGTCGACTGATGTACTCTTTCGCGGAATTTTCGGTCTGGCCATTTTATTAATTTTAAACTTCAGTAATTAGATGCAATCCTGGAAATATTCCACAATGCCTTTTCCTGTTATTTGTAATTAGCAGCAAAGCTTTGTGTTAAAGTAAAACCAGACTCATCAATACCATAAGTTACCGCGTCAATTTTTGTTGTAAACACGTTGTACATAATAATTGATACAGCTGAAGTACCGATACCTAGTGCAGTATTATAAAGTGCCTCAGATATACCTTCAGAAAGTTTCTGAGCAGCCTCACCACCACCACTATCACCAAGCGCAGAGAACGATTTGATCATACCAACCACCGTACCTAAAAGACCCAAAAGCGTAGCAACAGAAGCAAGTGTTGAGAGGAACACCAGGTTTTTCTCAAGCATTGGTAATTCCAGTGCTGTAGCTTCTTCTACTTCTTTTTGAATATTCAATACTTTTTGCTCGGTATCAAGCTCTGTGTTTGAGATCATTTCTTTGTACTTGCGAAGACCGGCTTTCATAACGTTACCAACAGAACCTTTTTGTCTGTCGCACTCAGCCATTGCTTTATCAACATCTTTGTTTGCAAGGTGATATTGAACTTTCCTGATAAAGTCAGGAATGCTTCCTTTACCTGAAGCTTTCGATACTGTGAGAATTCTTTCAATAACAAACGTCAATACAATTAGAAAACAACCGATCAAAAGAGGCACAATGATACCTCCCAAATACATTCTTGAAAGTGCTGTTTTAGGTCCCTGATTGTCTGGCCAGAAACCACCTGATGTATCAGGCCTTTCGAAATTGTCAGGATTTCCAATAATAAAACGCCAGATGATGTACCCGAAAGCCACGCACAAAATTGGAGCTATCCATGAAATTGCGTTACTCTTCTTAACAGGTTGTACGGAAGTAGAACTCTTTGCCGCTGCTGTTGCAGTTGGTTTAGTTTCAGCCATGACACAATTGATTTTAGGTAAAAAATTGGTTTAATTTTTAAAAGTACAATTCTAATGAAATTTATATACAAAAAACAAGTTTATGGCAAATAATTTAATTGGGTACACAAATTAAAAACTTTACTTATTGCAACCAACTTTTAGTTTTTATTGATTGTAAAACAAGGCATAATACAACTGCATAAATTTAACAACCGTTAGCTTATTTACACCTGGCTGCAACACTTTATAATGCCTGAAGTTGCGCTGTTGTTGTGTTTCACCGAACAAATATTCATTCGCAATTTTGGTACAGATCAAATATAAGTGTAATGATATTTATGGCAATGTAAGTCACTTCATTGAATAACCTTTGTTTTTTATAAACAACGTATGGTTATCTCTATCTACAACTTTTTAAAATGTTACCAATATATAGTGCAGTGTATTGTTCATAAATGCTATACAGTACAAGTGTGCGACGCAACGAAGATGACCATTGAACCAAATGCCCGGCTACAAAAAATACCGTTCAAAATATTTTACCGGCTGCTGTAAACACAAATAAAGTTATAGTTGATATTCGTGTATATTTATTTTTTGATTTCTTAACCTCAAATTATTTATGAAGAAGATCTTTGTGCTGTTTTGTGCACTGGGCATAGGTTTTAATTTACATGCGCAAAAAAAGAAAACTGACACAGTCCCCTCTCCCCCACCTGTAAACAAGCCTGATTCTACTCAACCAAAAGATGGGTTGAAAAAATTCAAAGATGTTATTACGGATAAAGCAATCACGAAACAGGGATTGTTTACTGTACACAAGGTTGATGACAAATGGTATTTTGAAATACCAGACTCATTATTCAACCGGCAGGTAATGGCTGTAACACGTTTTAGTAAAGTGGCCGGTGGTGGTTTTATTTATGGTGGCGAACTTGCAAACGAGCAGGTGGTAACATGGGAAAAGGGACCCAATAAAAATGTGTTCTTACGGGTTGTTACAACAATAAGCGTTGCAGATTCTACCAACCAGATTTACAAAGCTGTAACGAACTCTAACGTTAACCCGATTGCGGCAGCCTTTGATGTAAAAGCAAGAAGCAAAGATTCTTCCGGTTTGGTAATAGATGTTACCAGCTTTTTTAGCGGCGATAACCAGGTAGTAAGCATAGACCCCATGGGAAAAAGATCATTGAACCTGGCCAATCTTGCTACCGACAGGAGTTTTATTAAAGACATTGCCAGCTTTCCTTTAAACATAGAAGTAAAAACAGTAAAGACCTTCAACTCTTCCCCAAGTATGGGTGGCGGCGGCGGTATTGTCATTTCATCGGGACTGCCCGCAGCATTTGCAGCCGGTGCAGTAACGTTTGAAATGAATACGTCTTTCATTCTACTGCCCAAACAGCCAATGAAGAAAAGAAGATTTGACCCGCGTGTCGGCTATTTTGCAGACAACTACACGGTATTTGGAGATGATCAACAAAAAGTTCAGGATGACATTTTCGTGGTAAGATGGCGTCTGGAACCAAAAGAAGAAGATATTGAGAAGTATAAAAGAGGCGAACTTGTTGAACCTAAAAAACCAATTGTATATTATATAGATCCTGCTACTCCCAAGCAGTGGAGACCATACCTTATCCAGGGCATCAACGACTGGCAGTCAGCTTTTGAAAAAGCTGGTTTCAAAAATGCCATTATGGGAAAAGAGTGGCCTGAAGATGATACTACCATGAGCCTGGAAGATGCGCGTTTTGCGGTACTGCGCTATTTTGCCTCAGGCATCGAAAACGCTTATGGGCCTAATGTTCATGACCCCCGCAGTGGCGAAATATTGGAAAGCCACATTGGCTGGTACCATAATGTAATGCAACTGCTGCACGATTGGTACATGGTACAGGCCGCCGCCGTTGACCCCAAAGCAAGAAAGATGAGATTTGATGACTCGCTTATGGGACAGCTTGTGCGTTTTGTTTCTTCACATGAGGTTGGGCATACACTTGGTCTTCGCCACAACATGGGTAGCAGCAGCAAAACACCTGTAGAAATGCTCCGGAACAAAGCATGGGTAGAAGCAAACGGACATACAGCTTCTATTATGGACTACGCCCGTTTCAACTACGTTGCGCAACCTGAAGATGGCATTACACAGAAAGGGCTGTTCCCACGTATCGGAGATTACGACAAATGGGCTATTAAATGGGGTTACACTTTAACAGACGTTAAAGATGAGGATGCAGATGAAAAAATAACTAACAGGTGGATCATAGACAGCCTTGGCAAAAACCCTCGTTTGTGGTTTGGAACAGAACTAAACCCTTACGATCCAAGATCCCAGACAGAAGACCTTGGAGACAACTCTATGAAGGCTGGAGAATACGGCATCAAAAACCTCAAAAGAATTATTCAGGGCCTGCCGGAATGGACCAAAGAAGAAGCGGATAAATACCAGAACCTCGATGATATGTATGGGCAGGTTGTTATTCAGTTCAACCGCTACATGAACCATGTAATCAAAAACGTTGGCGGTATTTATGAAACACCTAAAAGTGTAGAACAAAGTGGCGATGTGTACGAGCCTGCACCAAAAGCAACCCAAAAAGAAGCCATCATGTTTCTCCAGAAACAGTTGTTCGAGACACCTACCTGGTTGTTTGATAAAACAATCCTGAACAAAACATCCAATCCAACATCTGCAGAAACGGTTAACAATATCCAGATCGGCGCCATCAACAGCCTATTCAGGCCTTCACGCCTCAATATAATGGCAGTAAGCAGCAACAGGTTTGGAAACGCCAATACTTACCTGGTAGACGAAATGATGGATGATGTAAAGAAAGGTGTATGGAGCGAACTTGCATCCAAAAGACCTATCGATAACATGCGTCGCAACGTGCAAAAAGCTTATGTGGAAGCGCTGATAAGTATCCTTAATCCAGCACCTCCGCAACAAATAAGTGGTTTGCCGGCATCATTTGCGGCACTGCTTGGTACCAATGTAAAAAATACCGATGTGCCCTCAATTGTAAGAGCACACCTGGTATCGCTGAGAGCAGATATTCTTGCAGCTATCCCCGGCACTACAGATAAAATGAGCAAATACCATTTGCAGGATGTTGCCGAGCGCATAAAGAGGGCACTCGATCCAAAATAATCTAAACAAGAGGTAAATAATAAAAGTCCCGCTATAAAAGGCGGGATTTTTTCATTTGCCCGTATACAGGCGAATAAAAGATGTATGTAACCGGCTGCATTGCTACTATTAAGCTTCTGTTGTGTCACTCACTTTTGCTTCCGGTTGTTTATTCAACACGCATGCGGCCACACTGCTGCAAACAAAATCTCCATCAATTTCTACACTAACGCTTGTTATAAATAATGTTACAATTAACTTGCCTGCCTGAGATGAATCAATCACCTGCTCATATCATTACTTTTACCACTGCCGAAGTTGTTGTAGCAACTTCAACAACAACTACTACAACCCTGTAAAGGGTTGCACAATGTCATATCATCCCCTGTTCCACACCGGAAGCATTAAAAAGAATAAATATTGTATTTAATGAACGCTGTTGCATAATGAAAGGTCTGATCCTTATAGTAGCCACTTTTCGCAACCAACATACCAATCAAAAGGCGCTTATTAAACGCATTCAATGCAAAAGCTAAAAATTATATATCAAAGCTGGTATCCACCAACAACTATAAACATAAAGCATTCAACATATTAATATGAAGGTTCTAAAATTCGGCGGCTCTTCTGTAGCAAATGCCGAAAACATACAGAAAGTAGTAGCCATTGTAAAAGGCAATACTGAGTCGCAAATCGTAGTCGTATCAGCATTAGGTGGCGTTACAGACCTGCTGATCAAAGCAGGCACACTGGCAGAACAAAGTGAGGAATTTTACAAAGAAGTTTTAAAGCAACTCGAAACCAAACACCTGGATACAGCGCGTGCCCTGTTGCCCGTTACACACCAAAGCAGTTGCCTGAGCATGATCAAACAACACTTCAATGAACTGGACGAAATTTGCAACAGTGTTTTCTACCTGAAAGAATTATCACTGCGTACAAAAGACCGTATTATCAGTTTCGGGGAAATGCTTTCTTCAAAAATCATTGCCGCCTACATGCAAAGCCTGGGCATTGCACATGAGTGGCTCGATTCAAGAAAGCTCATCAAAACCAACAGCAATTTTGGTTTTGCTGCGGTAAACTTTAGCATTACCAACGACAAAATTTCCTACGCTGTTTCTTCGTCCGGCAACCAGCTATTCCTGGCACCTGGCTTTATATCGAGCGATGAACAAGGCAATACAACCACGCTGGGGCGCGGGGGCTCAGATTACACTGCTGCAATTTTTGCTGCAGCGGTACACGCCACCTCACTTGAAATATGGACAGACGTTACAGGCATGATGACAGCCGATCCACGCTGGGTGCCCAACGCCAAAACCATTGCCGCCACTTCGTACCAGGAAGCAATGGAGTTATCGCATTTTGGTGCAAAAGTCATCTACCCGCCCACCATTCAGCCGGTCATGCAAAAAAATATTCCTACCTGGGTTAAAAATACCTTTGCGCCCAACGAAGCCGGCACAGTAATAGGCAGCAGTGCTGCTGCCGACGAAGCAGAAATCATCACAGGCATTTCAAGCATCAATGCCATAGCACTACTCAGCCTTGAAGGCAGCGGCATGGTTGGCATTCCGGGCTTCTCCAAAAGATTGTTTGAAGCCCTGGCTTCAGAAAAGATCAATGTCATTCTCATTACTCAAAGTTCTTCTGAACATTCGATCTGCGTAGCCGTAAACACCGCAGATAGTGACAAAGCAAAACTGGCTGTTGATAATGCTTTTGAAATTGAAATAGCACAGGGCAAATTAGATCCGCTTAAGGTGGAAAAAGACCTGTCCATTATAGCCCTTGTCGGCGATAAAATGCGCCACCACACAGGTATAGCTGGTCGCATGTTTGATGCACTTGGTAAAAACGGCGTAAACATCCGGGCCATTGCGCAAGGTTCTTCTGAAAGAAATATCTCGGCGGTTATAGCCGGCAATGATGTAAAAAAAGCTGTCAACGTTTTACACGAAGCATTCTTTGAAACCACTTACAAGCAGTTGAACATATTTATAATTGGTGCCGGCAATGTTGGCAGTAAACTGATAGACCAGGTTAAACAACAACAGCCTTTTTTACTGGAGCAGCTAAACCTGCAGGTGCGTGTTACAGGTATTTCAAACAGTAAAAAAATGTTGTTTGCAGAAAATGGTAATGCAATCGATCTGGCAAACTGGAAGGCTTCGCTGGATGCTGCTGACGCAATGGACTTGCAAGCATTCGTAACAACGGTTATTGAAAAAAATCTTCGCAACAGCGTTTTGGTAGACGTAACAGCCAACGCAGGTGTAGCTGCTGTTTACGGGTCTTTACTGGCTAAAACTGTTTCCGTGGTTGCATGCAACAAGATAGCTGCCTCATCTTCTTTCGAAAGCTACCTGAAACTTAAGTCACTTGCAAAAGAATACAACGCGTTATTCCTTTTTGAAACCAACGTAGGTGCAGGATTACCGGTTATCGGCACATTGAACGACCTGAGAAGAAGCGGCGATAAGGTAATCAAAATCCAGGCTGTTCTGTCGGGCACACTCAATTTTGTGTTCAATAACTACAACGGCACCAAACCTTTTACGGAAGTGGTAAGACAAGCGCAGGCAGAAGGTTATACCGAGCCTGACCCGCGGCTCGATCTTGGTGGCACAGACGTAATGCGTAAGATTATGATCCTGGCCCGTGAAGCAGGCGAACAAATTGAAATGGACGACATTACAAACAACGGCTTCTTACCGCAAAGTTGTTTTGAAGGAACAGTGGAAGATTTCTACTCAGAAATGGGCAGGCAGGAATCACATTTCAGGAAATTGTATGATGAGGCTGCAGCAAAAAACTGCAAGCTTAAATTTGTGGCACAATTTGAAAACGGGAAAGCTTCTGTTGGCCTGCAACACATCCCTGCTGACAGCGACTTTTATCATTTGTATGGCAAAGACAATATTGTACTCTTTTATACACAAC
The DNA here is from genome assembly GCF_015831355.1 of Panacibacter microcysteis. Lineage (NCBI taxonomy): Bacteria > Pseudomonadati > Bacteroidota > Chitinophagia > Chitinophagales > Chitinophagaceae > Panacibacter > Panacibacter microcysteis. Next base: position 581,495 of record NZ_JADWYR010000002.1, on the reverse strand, counting down.
GTTACCCCGAGCAACCCCTGGTTGTAAAGGGTGCAGGTGCCGGTGCAGATGTTACGGCCAGCGGTGTGTTTGCTGACATAATTAGAGTGGCAAGGGTGTAAATGCAATGAACAAACAATAACGAACAATGATCAGGAAAACAGTAAAGGCCTACCCCTGCGGAACAGTTGCCAATATGGTTTGCGGTTTTGATATACTCGGTTTTGCACTCAATGAACCGTGCGATGCATTTGAAGTGGAGATAACAGATGAACCAGGTGTGCATATCATTAATAACGACGATTATAACTTACCTACAGACCCGGAAAAAAATGTAAGCGGTGCAGCCATGCTGGCATTAATGGACGAAGCACCGGATGTAAAAGGTTTTATCATCCGGTCAACCAAGATTATAAAGCCCGGGAGTGGTATAGGCTCCAGTGCGGCAAGTGCAGCAGGCGTGGTAGTTGCTGCCAATCACCTGCTGGATAATCGTTTCAGCAAGGCAGACCTTGTTCGTTTTGCCATGTTTGGAGAAAAAGTGGCCAGCGGTGTAAAGCACGCAGATAATATTGCGCCATGTATCTACGGCGGTGTAACCTTGATACGTGCCATTCACCCGCTCGATATAGTGAGCATAGAAGCCCCGCCGCTGCACGTAACAGTGGTGCATCCGCAGATTGAAGTACGCACTGCAGATGCCAGGCAGATACTTAAACAACAGGTACTGTTAAAAGATGCCATTAAACAATGGGGAAATATTGCCGGGCTTGTTGCCGGTCTTATAAAAGGCGATTATGATCTTATCGGCCGCTCGCTGGAAGATGTGATCATTGAGCCCGTACGCAGCATTCTTATCCCTGGTTTTGATGAAGTAAAGAAACGAAGTAAAGATGCCGGTGCCCTCGGCGGGGGCATCAGTGGCAGCGGTCCGTCTATCTTTATGCTAAGCAAAGATGCCTCCACAGCACATGCTGTGGCCAAAGAAATGGAAGCTGTGTTTACGCGTATCGGCATCGATTATCATACGCATGTTACCACCATCAATCCGCATGGGGTAAAGCTGGAAGCTGTAGCAAACAATGCCTGAGGTTTCCATAACATGCGTATAAAGCAATAAAGATTTTTATGTACCGGGCTGCATTGCTGCTATTGGGCTTTGCTTGCGTCGCACACTTGTACAATACAGCATTACTCAGCAATGGCCACGTTCATAATAATACACAACCGTGCTTTTTGTGTAACAAAAATGGCCAGATGTGCATGGTTTTAAAAGTGCCGGTTATAAAGATGATGCTCAAGGAATTTCATCAAACCAACGTGGTGCATTAGAGGTAACCTGGCTGAACCGGAGGCTGATGCACAATGATCTGAAAGTACAAGTGAGTGACACAACAGGCGATGCCATGAAAAACAGTTGCCGGAAACATAATAATACATAGCAATGCATGTACAGCGCGTATCAATAGAATGATAACACAACATTGCCGGGAGCAATTTTATAAACAGTTTTTATACCGATGAATATTTATGATCTACTATAGCCTTAACCATCAATCTCCACGTGTATCGTTTGCAGAAGCCGCCGTAAAAGGACAGGCACCTGATAAGGGCTTGTATTTTCCTGAGCACATACCGGTGTTGCCAAAAGATTTTATACAACACTTAAAAAGCAAAAGCAAAGAAGACATAGGCTTTACGGTAATGAAGCCCTATGTAGGCGAAAGCATTCCGGATGATGTGCTGCAGCAGATTATTGCAGAAACGATCAACTTTGATTTTCCACTGGTACAAATTTCAGACAGTATATCGGCGCTTGAATTATTCCATGGGCCTACCCTTGCCTTTAAAGATGTTGGCGCCAGGTTTATGAGCCGTTGCCTGGGCTATTTCAACAGGCATAGCAAGACGCATACAACAGTGCTGGTAGCCACCAGCGGAGATACAGGCGGTGCCGTTGCCAACGGTTTTCTTGGTGTTGACGGTGTTGATGTAATCATACTTTACCCGTCAGGGAAAGTAAGCCCCGTGCAGGAACTACAGTTAACAACGCCGGGCCGCAATATTACGGCCATCGAAGTACAGGGTAATTTTGATGATTGCCAGGCAATCGTAAAACAGGCCTTTGCAGACGAAACACTGAATAAAAAATATGCCCTTACATCTGCCAATTCCATTAATGTGGCAAGATGGCTGCCACAGCAGCTATATTACTTTTATGCCTGCCAGCAGTGGCAGTTTGATGAACCACCGGTGATATGTGTACCGAGTGGCAACTTCGGAAATATTTGCGCAGGCATTGTGGCATATATGAGTGGTTTGCCTGTAAAACATTTTATTGCTGCCTGTAACGCTAACGACACTGTGCCGGCATTTTTACAAACCGGTGCATACAAAGCCAGGCAGGCAGTAGCCACCATATCCAATGCTATGGATGTGGGCAACCCCAGCAATTTTGTGCGTATTATGGAGTTGTTTCAACAAAAATTTGACGGGCTTAAAAGTATGCTTGGCAGTGTGAGCATAGATGATGAGACAACTAAAGCAACAATTAAAACGGTTAAGGAACAATTCAACTATTTATTAGACCCGCATGGCGCCGTGGCATATAAAGCACTGGCAGATTATTTAAGCGGTAATGAAAAAGGCTTTATACTTGAAACAGCGCATCCTGTAAAATTTCCGGAAACGGTTGAGGCTGTAACAGGAGAAACCATAAAAATACCTGAAAGCGTTCAGCACCTTTTAAGCAAGACTAAAAAAAGTGTTATGCTAACTTCATCATTCGAAGCATTCAAAGACTGGATGATGCGTTGATACCAGCAGTTAGCATTACCTTTTTATGAAACGTATTTTCTTAACCGTTCTTATAGTAAAACTCCAGGTTGCCCATGCGCAATCAGTGTACGACTCGTACATACAACAAAATGTAACGGAAACAGATTCTGTTGCAGCATTCCATGAGCTCGTAACACAACAGTTTGCACAGATCAACGACGCAAGACACCGGCAAAAGGATTTTACACCTTTACTTGCTGCCGGCGAAACAGTGCCTGCACTGATCAGTAACTGGAAGCATACGATCATGAGCATGAAAGACACGCTCGATTTTAATACGCTCACCATTATAAAATCTGAGGACAGGAATTTTTGCATGGTTTCATGGGATACGCGGCTTGGAGATACAAAGACCGATTATGCATCAGTGATACTATACCGCTATAACGACTCCATCTACGTTGTACCCAACAAACAGGAGTTTATTAAAAGCACACCTGAAAATCCCAAGATAAGATACACGGCTATCTATACACTCAAAACCAAAGACAAGATAATTTACCTGGCAAAAGGTTACGGCCAGGGCACCACCACAGAACCGTGGCAGGAAATAAAAGCTTTTTGTATTGAGCAGGATGTGTTGTCTACGCCAGCCATTTTACCGGGTAAACAGCATCGCCTTTTTGTAGCTGTTAATGCGACACAGTTAAGGGGAGCAAAAAAAATTCCGCCATTGTCTTACGACAGCACAACGATGTTACTTACCATACCCGGCACAGATAAAAAACATGTATTTACAGGTTCTTATACAACCTACCGTTTTTCAAACAACAACTTTAAAGAGGTAAAAGATAAAACGGTTAAATATGCCATTGTACCTTACTGAAATTTAATACCTGTGCGGTATTTTAGTCTTCCTGTTTTAACTGCATTTTCTTTTTTACCACATCGGCCGGGTATTTTAAAGCCAGCTTTCTGATATCAAAGCTGAATTCTGTAAAAGTTTCTTCCCACAACTTTGCCTCTTCTGCTGTATAGTCATAAAAACCTTTTGCATTGGCAACTCCTCTTCCACCCTGCCGCACAATACTTTCTATCATTGCAGGCACGGTGGTTTGGTTGTTAAGCGTGGGAAAAAGATCTTTCATTACATTGTAGTACGCAGGTACACCGGTAAGATCCATCCAGCGAAACACACCCACCAGGGTCATCCAATAGCCGGCATTGTTCCTGCAAGCCCGGTCTACATCTTCTATGCTTGCGTAACCATTTTCAACAAGATAAAATGCTTCACGGTACATGGCATACATTAGCCTGTTGGTTATAAATCCGCGGATGTCTTTTCTTACCAGTGTTGGTTCTTTTCCCCAGTAATGAGCAAGTTCATACAGGTATTCTGCGCAGGCTATATCGCTTTTATCACCACAGATAATTTCAAGAAAACGCGTGGTATGAGACGGTTCAGCCCAGTGCAAACCAGCAAAGCGTTGCGGGTGCCTGGTGAAGCTTTGCAAAATACTGATAGGTATGGCAGATGTATTGCTGGTTATAATGGTACTTTCATCTACCACGGCTTCTATCTTCCCGTAAACAGATTGTTTAATAGTAATGTCTTCTATGGTACATTCTATTACAATGTTGCATGGTTTCAAATCACTGTAATTGCTGGTTATCTGCAGCTGCGACAGGTATTTGGCGGGTTGTTCGCTTATAAGGCCTTCTTTATAAGAGCGCAGCAGGTGTTGCCGTATACGGTGTTCTGCATGCTCCAGGTCTGATGCAACCGGCGCCAAAGCCACCACGTGGTGGCCAGCCATTAACAAACAGGTTGTAATACTGCAACCCATTAACCCAAGCCCAACCACGCTTATGTTTATATCACCCGTTATCAGTTTATCCATTTATATAAGTTTATCAGCTGCTGTACACCGGTGAAGCTGCTGTTGCGTCGCACTCTTCAACTGCAACAACTGTATTGAGCAATGCGAAGTATAAAAGATGCTTTTGGAAAGCCTTTTTTTACTTCAATCATCCCGCATCAGCAATCAATAGGTAGCCCTTCCACCGGTAAGATCAAATGTAAAACCGGTGGTAAAAGAATTTTGCGGAGATACGATAAACATGGACATATCAGCAAATTCGTCGAGTGTTCCGCAGCGCTTCATGGGTATCTTATCTGTCATGTATTTTACCTGTGCTTCCGGCATCTGGTCTACGAGCGCTGTGCGTATAACTGCCGGCGCCAGTGCGTTTACGGTAATGCCGGTCTCAGCATATTCTTTGCCCTGCACTTTGGTCATGCCTATAACTGCGGCTTTGGATGCAGAATAGGCCAGCATGCCCGCATTGCCTTCTTTACCCGCTACCGATGCTATATGCAATATGCGGCCGTAATTGGCCTTCAGCATTATGCGCAGCACATGTTTGGAAGTAAAATAAGCACCCCAGTAATTAACCGCAAAGACAGCCGCTGCATTGGCAGTATCTGTTTCATGACTTTTAATATTGGTAACACCGGTTATACCGGCACAGTTAATCAAAATATCTATAGTACCATAATGCCCGTATACAGCTTCAACGGCCATTGCAACGGCTGTTTCATCTGTAACGTCAGTCTCGTACAACATTGCATGTTCCGTATTTACCAGCGCTTTTTTCAACAGTGAAATATCTTTATCAAACAACGCCAGCTTTACAGATTGTGATAACAGCTTTTGTGCAATGGCCAGGCCAAGCCCCGATGCAGCACCAGTGATCACAGCAACCTGGCCGCTGAACAATTCATTCATACAAACATTTCTTTACATCAATCTACGAATACGTTAAAATAAAAAACTCACACAATCGATTGTGTGAGTTTCAACTATTGTAAACAGGAATTATACTGAGTCGGAGGCCTTAACCGGATCGCTTCAGCCGGGCCTTGTACCGGACGTACAAGTGAGTGACACAACCAAAGCTTCATGCGTGTTCAACAGCCTGTTCAATCATGCCTTTTCCTACCTGATGAGTACCGTAGTGCCCTTGTAAAATACATCTGCACCATTGGCATCTTTATACTGCAGCATCCATACATATGTTCCTGTTGGCTGCGCCTGCCCGTTATAAGAGCCGTCCCATTTCTGCGTCCAGTCGCGGGTTAAAAATATTCGCTGCCCATATTTGTTGTACACGCTGAAGGTGAGATTGGTAGCCTTGTACGCATTTAAAGGATACAGGTAATCGTTTTTACCATCTGCATTCGGGGTAAAGGCAGTGGGCACTGCTATATGACAATTGCCTGCCACTTTAACGTATTGTACGGCTGTATCATAACAATTGCGATTGCTTTGAACGATCAGTTGTACCGGCACGAGTACCTCACGCTGTGTTGTATAATACGTCTGCGCCGGTGGCACACGCAGGTTGCTTACCCTGCCATTACCAAAGTTCCAGGACCAGGCGATAACATTACCCACACTGGTATCTTTAAATACGGCAATTTCATTGGGGCAATAAACGGATGGGCCGCTAAAACGTGCGTCAAGTTCATCTTGTGGCAAAGCAATAACCTGCTCAGATGAATCTGTACAAAACCCGTTTGTAACAGTCAGCTTAACGGTGGTAGAGCCAAAAGTGGTATAGGTTCTAACCGGGTTTTGCAGGTTGCTTGTAAACGTATTGTCAAACAGCCAGCTCCAGCTTGTAATGCTTGCGCCGCCGTTGTTAAAAAGACTCAATACATCACTGCCGCAGTTTTCTACAACATTATACGTGAAACCGGCAGACACGGTATCTTTTACTGTAAACGACTGATCGCCTTCCAGCACTTCTTCGCCACACTCGTCAATGGCTGTATTACCATCTGTGCCTTTACGCAATGCAATGGTATAAGTACCATCCAATACAATTGGCGCAGCCAGCTTAACGTTGATCAATCTTGAAAGCCCGTTGATGCACTCACCTTCTGCAGAAGCAATCTGAACAGGGTGCGGCCCTGTTATAACAAAGTCGCTGCCATTGGCTGCAATACTGCTACAACGAATATTTTTGAGAAAAGTAAATTGTAATTGACCGTGCGCGCATTGCACAGGTGTAAGGTCGCCGATTGGTATGGGTGCAATTTTGAATACTTCAAAACTTATCTCATCCCCTGCTAACAGGCCTCTGTCACAGTTATCGAGGATCGTATTTGCATCTGCACCAACCTGTACAGCCAGTTTATAAACTCCGGCGGTTAAAGGCCGGTCGAGCGTTACAACCAAAGAATCAAAATCAAAACTTTCTGAACATCCTACGGCAAAGGCTGATTTTACGTTAACACCCGGGATGTTCACCTTAAAATCGCTTCCATCTGTGGCTACAGAAGCACACTTCATTTTTTTATTGAGCTTCAATCTTATTTCAGATCCGTCGCAGCTTGATGTAGCCCTGCTTAAATCTGGTTCCACGGGGTCGGTTATATTGGCTGTGCCACCGGCAAACAAAAGATTATAACCTTTATCGCCCGGGCTGTACAGATTAAAATGACTGATCAGTAACAGGTATTGATGACCTTCCAAAATAGCAGGCATGGCACTGAACGTTGGATAAGCCGGACCGGCGCAGTTATTTACCCCGTTGCTGGTGCCGGAAGCACCGGTATTACCTGTATTACCACTCCAGTTGCTGGCAACGATCAGAGAGGCATCGCTGTAAACATCATCCGGGTCACGGCCTGTAACGTCAAATAACTGCCAGTCATAATCATCTGTAATGATCTCGGGTTCAATTAAAAAACCCAATGTGCCGGAAGCAAAACAGGTAAACTTGTACCAGAAAGGGTTCAGATCCTGCAAAAGGCCCTGGTCTGCACTGCAACGCTCCGCAGCCGGTACTGTACGGCCACCACAATTTGGCACAATGCTCTGGCTAAAGGTATTGGTACCACAAACCGGGAAAGCGGTAGACGGGTTTTGCCCCAGTGTAGTGCAGGTTTGCGCAAAAGCATCTTTGCCTGCAAGCAATACTGTTAACAACAACAACAGGTATGTAAATTTCTTAAAAGGCATAATACTGTTTGAAATGCCACCAAAACAAGCACCGGTGCGATGCGTATCATTTATAGCAGTTACGTAGCAGAGAGCAGTTTTGTTGGTTTATATTGTTACCGGCTTTTGTACAAGTGGCAGCTTTGTTGCGTCGCACTCTTGTACTGACGAATATATACTGGGCACCAGCGCGAACTTGCTGATCTGATCAATACCTTTTTCCGGCTTTTACATTTATTGATTATGCAGTATCGTGTTGCTGCCACAACGCCCTGGCGTACAAGTGAGTGACACAACAGGCGCCCCACAGTATTACCACAGCTTGTCTAATACTTTACTTAACGGGTACCATCTTGAGGCATACAGGCTGAGGCACATCAATCTTTGTATTTGCGTCCTGCAAAATGCCAAAGTTCTTGTTGATAATGAACACCTGGATATTGTTGGCATCCCTGTTTGCCACCAGCAAAAACCTTCCTGTAGGATCGATCATAAAATTACGTGGATGCGTACCTACTGCCTGGTGACCATTTTCGGCAAGTTTACCGTCTGTTGCCACTTTGAACATGGCTATATCATTAGCCGTGGCCCTGTTGCTCGTATATAAAAAGCGGCCGTCTGGTGAAAGATGTATGTCAGCACTTCCTTTGTCGGCTTTGGAACCGGTATTATCAGAAACTACTGTCTGGATTTCTTTAAGCGTTCCGTTGTTGTACTCATACACGATAATGTTGCCCGACAACTCATTGAGCAGGTAAGCAAATTTTCCATTTGGGTGGAAGGTAAAATGCCGTGGACCGCTGCCATCAGGAACCTCGTAGTAGGCAGGTTCCAATGCTGTTAACGGATTGGCTGCATCATTGGCATTGAATGCATACCTGTATAAACGGTCGTTACCAAGGTTGGCAACAAACAAAAATTTCTGATCCGGTGAAAGTACTACACTATGCGGATGCGGCATTTCCTGCCTTGCCACGTTTACACCATAACCATCGTGTGAGATGGTTTGCACCGCAGGCTGCAACGAACCATCTGCATTGGTTTTAAGCACTGCAATATTTCCACCGCTGTAATTTGCCACGATCACATTTTTACCGGTAGAATCTACGGTAACATAGCATGGATCATCTCCGCCTGTTGGTTGCTTATTAAGTAGCACCAGTTCACCCTTGGTTTTATCGAGGGCGAAAGCGCTTACTTCGCCACCTTTCTCGCCATGGTTTTCATTGACTGCATATACAAACTTCTGGTCTTTGGATATAGCGAGGTATGAGGGATTTTCAACGCCTTTCGCAGTGCTTACCAGCGAAGCTTCGTTCTTGTTTGGATTATAACGGTATACATAAATTCCCTGGCTTTTGCCATCGTTTGTGTAAGTGCCCACCAGCATATACTGTATTGGGTTTTGAGCAAAGCTTTTAAGTGCGAAAATAAGGCAGCATGCAAGCAGCATTTTTTTCATAAGGAATTTATTTTAATAGCTCCGAAGATAGCTTATATAGACAAATATTTCGTTAAGGTTTTGATAACGAATACCGCAAAGTAAAAAGCTCCTTTTACAGGAGCTTTTAATTATCTGATGATTACTGAATGTCTGAGTAAACAATGTGTAGCCGCATACGGTGCGCAGAGTGATTACCACCACCTAATCTTACCCGCCCGATGGCTGGGGTATTAAGCGGACCGGATGAAGTACCGGTATATGCTGTATAAATTGAACTTTCTGTCAGGTACACAAAATCATTCGATGGTGCATAAAGTATCAGCGGGAACGTGCTGTCGCCGCGGCTGATAACATTTTGCACATACCTGGATACATCGAAGGAATAGTAATAAATACTCTGCTGTGTAACAGGATCCGTTTTCTTGAGCGGGTAGCAACCAAATGTAGCCTGGTTAACAATTACACCATTTGAGATGGTAACATCATAAGGCAATGCAAATCTTGGTGTGCTGTCGCCCCCGTAACTGATTGGGGTAAGGAACAATGCCGGCGGGGTTAACCACCCATCTTCCACTGGGTTGCCCGGTACCTGTTCCATAATGATTTCTGCCCTGTGTATGATCCTGTTGCTTAAACCGGAAAGGCTATCCATCAGAAGCCTGGTATAAATGCCGGGATTGGCATCAACAAAAAGCAAACTGTCGCTTTTATCATTATTGGCAGGCAGGAATTTGGGGATGTCGGTGCCATTCCTGTCATGCTTAATGTTATTACTGCTGCCTGTTCTGTTAGAGTATTGATTGGTATTGAAATATTTTACCACTGTATCCCTGACACCGCCGGCAGTATCTCTTTTGAGGTAATTGTAGTAAATAGCCAGTTTGGTATTTGTATCGAGAATATTGATTCTTACCAAAGCGTTTCCTTTCTGGCTGGGTACAATTTGATAGCCTTTAAACGTCCGTTCAAAAAGTGAATCGTTATGGTATGCACCTGTTGAAGTAGTGTCGTAGTTTTTGAGTAATTCCAGGCCGTAAGATTTGTCCAACCTGATGCGAAGCTGGTTAATGGCTGCTTCATTCCGTGGATAAATGCTATCATTCAACTTTCTTATGTCAACGCTGGCTTCAGCAAAATTTTCGGTCAACTCGTCTCCCCGTGGCGTTTCATAATTTGTATCGTAAGTCGTGTCGGCCCTTAAAACATCTACAGACGGGTCATTGTTTTTGATCTTGTAAACACGCATACCAAGTTGCTGCGTGGTATCGCCCCATACACCACTATAACTTAAAACAAGGACTACTGAATCTATAAATAAACTGTCTTTGCTAACCGGGAATACTACAGGATATGATGCAGGCTTTAACTCAAGGTTTATGGAAGCCGTGGTTTTTCCGAAGATGCCATCATTTACATACCCAAGTGCATTAGGGATACCATAACCCACTTTTGTAATCGTATCTTTTATGTTTTTGGTAGAGATGGTAAGAAACATTTCTTTTGTATTCACCCCATCTATGGGTGGCAAAAGATCTCCGCCAATTTCTGTATTTACGATTTTGGTGCAGGAAAATATGGTAACGATGGCACACGCCAGTATAGCAAATAACGGGAGTAGTTTCTTCACAAAAGATAGATTAATAAATCAGTTACGGTTACTTAGACGCAAGCTCGTTATACAATTCTAAATACTCTGTTAAATCAGTGTCCCATCCACCGAATGGTAAAACCTTTTTGCCTTTTACTTTGGCGAATTCTTCTGCCAGTTTCTTGTCAACTTTTTCGGCACCAAAGGTTATTGCATCTGCATACGTTGCACCGCCACGGAAAAGCGCCGTATTGGTTGCATCTTTGAATACCTCGAGTTCTTTTTCTTTAATTACCGTGTTCATACCGGCTTTCTGGGCAAAAGAACTGCCGAGCTTTCCTTTGAATGTATTCTCGCCTATTGTGAAGATAATTTTGCTGTGGCTGAAAACGGGCTCTCTTTTATAGGCCGTTTTTATGTACATAGGTATCAGGCCTGTCATCCAGCCGCTGCAATGTATGATGTCTGGCGGCCAGCCAAATTTCTTAACTGTTTCCAATGCTCCTTTGCAAAAGAAAATGGTACGCAGATCATTATCATCAAACCATTTTTCTCCTTCGTCTTCAAATATCTGTTTACGCTTAAAGAAATCTTCATTGTCAAGAAAGTAAACCTGCAGACGTGCATTTGGCAATGAGGCTACTTTAATTTGTAGAGGGTAATCGTCGTTATCTACCGACACATTGATACCTGAAAGCCTGACCACTTCATGTAAACGATGCCTTCTTTCATTGATAACACCAAACCTGGGCATGATACACCTTACTTCCAGACCAGAGTCATTACTTTTTATTGCAAGTTTGTTCACTACCTCTGCAAATTCAGTAAGCTCCAGGTATGGAGACATTTCCGTTGCAATAAATAAAATTCTTTTCTTTGTTGACATTCGTGACCGATATTAGACGAAAATTTTTAAAAACAGGGTGGCAAAGGTAAGAAAATGCTTTTAATTCGCCTACTATACACAAACGTCAGTTCATTTCACCCCCGCTGCTATGATTTTATTTAAAAAAGAAAAGGATTTAAAGCCAGAACTGAAGCGACTTCAAAACCAGGGTAAGACCATCGCTTTTGCACCAACAATGGGCGCCCTGCACAACGGGCACCTGGAATTGATAAGAGCAGGCAAACTGGCCGGCCACACAACAGTGGTAAGTATTTTTATTAACCCAACCCAGTTCAACGATAAAAAAGACTTTGAAAAATACCCCGTAACAATAGAGCAGGATATAAAACTGCTTGTTGAATCGGGCACCGATATTTTATTCCTTCCTTCAGTTGCCGAAATGTACCCCGATGGCCTGGAAGCCTTGTCCCGCTATGATCTTGGCGACCTTGAAAATTTACTGGAGGGGCATTACCGCCCGGGCCATTTCCAGGGCGTTTGTAATGTAATGCACAGGCTGCTTAAAAAAATTGAGCCCCAACATTTATATATGGGTCAAAAAGACTACCAGCAATGTATGGTGGTGCAAAAACTCATTGCAGATTTTCAGTTACCGGTACAATTTCATGTAGTGCCTACTATACGCGAAGAAAGCGGGCTTGCTATGAGCAGCCGTAACACACGTTTGTCACAAAACGCAAGAGAAAACGCAGTTGCCATTTACCACGCTCACGTGTACGTAAAAAACAATTTGTTAAAACTTTCTTTGCGCGACTTAAAGGATAACGCCAAAAAGCAGTTAAAAGCCGCAGGTTTTACAGAAATTGATTACATAGAGATATGCGATGCCCACACATTGCAGCCCGTGCAGGCATACCACGAAGATCAGCAACTGGTAATATTAACCGCTGCCTTTACAGAAGGTGTAAGACTGATTGATAATATGTTGCTTAACTAAAAGAAGTACCTAAATTTGCGCCGCTATGCAAATAGAAATACTTAAATCAAAAGTGCACAGGGCAACCATTACCGAAGCCAACCTTAACTATGTTGGCAGCCTGACACTTGACGAAGACCTGATGGCCGGCGCGAACCTTATTGAAAATGAAAAAGTGCAGGTTGTAAACGTTAACAATGGCTCCCGCCTGGAAACTTACATTATAAAAGGTAAACGCGGCAGCGGAACAGTTTGCTTAAACGGCCCCGCAGCAAGACAGGGTGCTGTTGGCGATATAGTTATCATTATCTCGTATGCCACCATGGATTTTGAAGCAGCAAAAACCTTCAAACCTTCCATCGTTTTTCCAAAAGAAGGTAACAAGCTCTAGACCTCTCTTTCCGGCACACCACTCCCAATAAATATCGTGTTGAAAAACGCAGGATGATCATTTGCAGATCAGCTGATATTTTCATAGCATCGGCTGTTGTGTCACTCACTTGTACGTACCGTTGTTATGGCGGCCGCAGCGTTCCGGCTATGTAGCAAACGTTTACTACGCATCTGCAGAATACATGCACGTAAGTCTGCAAAAAACAGGCAAGATAAACCCGGCGTGTTTTACCGGTAAGAAAAAGCTGATGCCGGTTGCACATGTTGAAGCATATTGCCACAGCACAAGAGTGCGACGCAACAGGTGCTCAATAGCAGCAATGCAGTTTGGTACAAAAAAATAAATGACCTAAGTTAGTAACCGGTATGAAAAATATTACAAGCATAGAACAGAAGATTTTTTCCAGGACTACTTTACAACATTTTTTGGCGGCCAAAAGAGTTACCGGTAATACGGTTGCCTTCAGCAATGGTTGTTTCGACATTTTGCATGAAGGACATATCTTTTCACTATCGCAGGCAGCGAAAGAAGCAGACATGCTTATTGTAGGTGTAAACAGTGATGCAAGTACCAAACGTTTAAAAGGCCCGGAACGACCCATTAACAATGAACACTCAAGAGCCTTGCTACTTGCTGCACTTGTAATTGTAGACGCCGTAGTAATATTTGAGGAAGACACGCCGCTTGAACTGATTAAACTGGTAATGCCTGATGTACTGGTTAAAGGTGGCGATTATACATTAGAACAAATTGTGGGCGCTAAAGAGGTAATGGCAAACGGCGGCCGTGTAGTGATAAACCCAATTGTGGAAGGCTTTTCAACCACCGGTATGATACAGAAAATAAGAACCCTGTAATACAAAAAACTTAACATTCACTCTTGGCACCCTTGTATAAATTTGATTAATCGCAATACCTGAATATGAAGAATATTATAGCAAGGGATATTAGCTGGCTCAGTTTTAATGCAAGGGTTTTACAGGAAGCAAATGATATATCTGTACCACTGAAAGAAAGGATAAGATTCCTGGGTATTTTCTCCAATAATCTGGATGAGTTTTTTCGCGTACGTGTAGCCACGCTTAAACGCATGATACAACTTGGCGGAAAGAAAGGCAATATGCACCTGGAAGAAAAACCGCAACAGATCTTAGACCAGATACAGACGATTGTTTTGGAGCAGCAAAGCGAATTCAACAGGATATGGGACAACATACTTGCCGAACTGAATAAAGAAAAGATCTTCCTGGTTACAGAAACACAGTTAAAAAAAGACCAGAAGGCATTTGTAAAAAAATTCTTTGAAGAAGAAGTGCGTTCCAACATTATACCACTGATGGTGGAGAGCCTGCCCCAGATGCCCTACCTGCGCGAAAAAAGTATTTACCTCGGTGTTGTAATGCACAAAAGAGATTCTGCGTATGAGCGTAAATATGCATTGATAGAAGTACCCAGTAAAATAGTCGGGCGTTTTGTGTTGCTGCCTTCTTCCGGCGATGATCAGCAAATCATTTTACTGGAAGATGTTATCAGGTTTAACCTGCCTTATATCTTTTCTTACTTCGGCTACGACCATTTTAGCTCACACATTTTTAAAGTAACAAAAGATGCGGAAATAGATATTGACAACGATGTTACCACAACATTTGTACAAAAGATAGAACATGGTTTGAAGAACCGCAGAAAGGGCAAACCGGTTCGTTTTACGTACGACAAAGAAATGGATGCGGGCCTGCTTGAATATCTGATGAAAAGATTGAATCTTTCCAGGAAAGACAATATTATACCCGGCGGACGTATCCATAACTTCAGGCATTTCATGGATTTCCCGGATGTATTCAGGACAAAAAATGCCAGGCGAAATTCATTCACCCATCCGGCATTGCAAAACACCATGCGTGTAACGGATATCATTATTCAGCAGGATGTAATGCTGCATTTTCCTTACCATTCCTTTAATTCTGTAATAGATCTGTTGCGCGAGTCTGCCATTGACCCCGAAGTTACTACCATCAAGATCACCGCATACAGGCTGGCCTCCAATTCCAAGGTTATCAACGCACTTATCAATGCTGTAAGAAACGGCAAAGAGGTTATTGTAATGCTGGAATTAAGGGCAAGATTTGATGAAGAGGCCAACCTGGAATGGAAAGAAATACTCGAACTCGAAGGCGTGAAAGTGTTGATTGGATCGCCTAATATGAAGGTGCACGCAAAACTTTGCCTTATAAAACGCAGAACCGGCAAGAAGACCGTTCAGTATGGCTTTGTAAGTACCGGCAACCTCAACGAAAAAACGGCCAGGATATATGGCGATCATTGTTTGCTTACCAGCAACCGCAATATTATGGCAGACATCAACCGCATTTTTCGTTTTATTGAAAATCCCAAGACCGGTATCAATCACCTGAAAGCCTGTAAGACATTGATGGTTTGCCCCACCGGCATGCGCAGGCAATTGCTGCAGCTCATTAATACAGAAATAAAACATGCCCGTGCAAAAAAGCCGGCCATTATAACAGCGAAGCTTAATTCATTAAGCGATGTACAGCTTATTCAGAAACTGTACGATGCAGCGGCCACGGGCGTAACTGTAAACCTGGTGGTACGTGGTATATTCTGTGCCCAAACAGCCCAGAAACGACTCAAGAACAGGATGCATGCCATTAGCATCGTGGACGAATACCTGGAGCACGCAAGGGTGCTGATCTTCCACAACAATGGAAAAGAAAAGGTATTTATCTCTTCTGCTGACTGGATGGTACGTAACCTCGACCACCGTGTGGAAGCCGCCGCGGTAATTACCGACGAAAGCATTAAAAAAGAACTGATGGACATTATCCACATTCAATTAAGAGATAACGTAAAAGCAAGAGTGCTCGACAGCCATCTTGAAAATAACTATGTATCTTCCGCAGGCAAAAAGAAAGTACGTTCCCAGATAGAAACGTTCCACTATTTGTATAACAAAGTTCCCAAACAGGTTGACGCAAAGAATGCGTGATATTTACTGCACCATTTTTGATATTCTTTGCCAGACGTTGTAATTAAAACAGTAAAAATTGAAGCTAGCAGCAATTGATATCGGGAGTAATGCAGCACGTTTATTAATTTCTGAAGTAGCCGGGAACAAAGATGGGACTGTTTCTTTCAACAAGCTGAATCTTGTGCGTGTGCCGCTGCGCCTCGGTTTCGACGTGTTTGACAAAGGTGAAATCTCCAGGCAAAAAGTAGGCATGATCATCCAGACGCTGAAAGCATACAGCCATTTGCTGAATGTATACGGCGTGCAGCATTTAAAAGCCTGCGCCACCAGTGCCATGAGAGATGCGCGCAACAGCAACGATATCATCAGGAAGGTTAAGCTTGAAACAGGTATAGAGATCAGTATTATAACCGGAGACGACGAAGCCTCTTACATATACGAAAATCATATTGCTGAAAATCTTTCCAAGGAACACGCTTATTTATACATTGATGTTGGCGGTGGAAGTACCGAGCTTACTTTTTTTGCTGACGGCAAACTGCGCTACAAAGAATCGTTTAACATTGGTACCATAAGACTGCTGAAAAATATGGTAACGGATGCGCATTGGGACAATATGCGCGACCATATCAAAAACAACACGAAAAGTAAGTGGCCAATGATCGCAATTGGCTCAGGAGGAAATATCAACAAAGTTTTTTCCATCAGTAAAAAGAAAGATGGCAAACCTTTATCGCTCGACCTGCTGAAAGATTATTATAAAGAACTTTCCAGTGTGTCGCTGGAAGATCGCATTAAAGTGTATAAACTCAGGGAAGACCGCGCCGACGTAATTGTACCCGCGCTGCAGATTTATATCAATGTAATGCGCTGGGCAGATATCTCCGAGATCTACGTACCCAAGATAGGCCTTGCAGATGGCCTTATCCAGAGCCTGTATGAAGAAGTAAGCAAACAATAAATCTTTCCGCTACCGCGTAAGTTGAATTATACTTTATTTATCCTTTGCCTGTAAACATTTTTTTAAGGCATTGCCCCTTCTCCCCTTAACCTTTTCCCTTGTGCGCCATGCCTTGTTCCTTTTCAATAATTTCCCCATCTTTGCGGCGACATCTGGATATGTTTTATTCTAAAGCAGGGATATATTCAGTCTTCACTCAAACTCAAAATTCATTCAGATGTCAGCAGCCGCCAGGGAAGTAAAAAAAGTTACCACCAACACCTTATTAAAAATGAAAGCCAACGGAGAAAAGATCTCCATGCTCACGGCTTACGATTTTTCCTTTGCAAAGATTATTGACAATGCAGGTATAGATATCATTCTTGTTGGCGACAGTGCCAGCAATGTAATGGCCGGTCACGAAACCACGCTGCCCATTACACTCGACCAGATGATCTACCATGCACAAAGTGTAATGAGAGGTGTTAACCGTTGCCTTGTTGTGGTTGATCTTCCCTTCGGCTCTTACCAGTCAAACTCAGAAATAGCCCTTGCTTCTGCTGTGCGTATTATGAAAGAAACAAGTGCGCATGCCATAAAACTTGAAGGCGGCGAAGAAGTGGTGGAAAGCATTAAAAAAATAGTATCTGCCGGCGTACCGGTAATGGGGCACCTTGGTTTAACGCCGCAGAGCATTTATAAATTTGGTACGTACAATGTAAGGGCAAAAGAACAGGAAGAAGCAGATAAACTACGCCGGGATGCGCTCTTATTGCAGGAAGCAGGCTGCTTCGGTATTGTGCTGGAAAAAATACCAGCTTCACTGGCCAGGGAAGTAAGCGAAAGCCTCACCATACCTACCATTGGTATTGGTGCCGGTCGTGCGTGCGACGGGCAGGTATTGGTTATGCACGATATGCTGGGTATTAATACAGAATTCAAACCGCGGTTCTTACGCCAGTACCTCAACCTGTACGAACAGATAACCCAGGCAGTTGCCCATTATATAGATGATGTAAAAAGCACAGATTTCCCCAATGAGCAGGAACAGTATTAACAGCTGTTGCATAGTGTTGCTTTTAAAACACTGTACAACAACGCCAGCAGCGCCGGTTATTTAATCAGTTCCTTCAGCTTGGCTGCAAGCTCTTCACCGCGAAGGTTTTTGGCAATGATGATACCATTGGGATCGAGGAGAAAATTCTGTGGTATCGATTGCACGCGGTAAAGCTGTGCTGCTGCATTGCTCCAGTATTGCAGGTCGCTCACATGCCACCAGTTAAGCTTATCCATTTTTATAGCGTTTAGCCAGCTTTCCTTATCCTGGTCGAGCGATACACTGAGAATGGTAAAGTTTTTATTTTTGAATGCGTTGTATGCCGCTACCACATTCGGGTTTTCCATACGGCAAGGCCTGCACCAGCTTGCCCAGAAATCGATCAGCACATATTTACCTTTAAACTGCGCCAGGGCTACATCTTTACCAAGTGTATCTTTCTGTGTAAACTCCGGCGCTTTTGTACCAACTGCACCAATCTTTGCACCGCTTATTACGCGTTGAATACTTTGTGCATACTTACTGTTCAAAGCGTTTCCGCCAAGTATCGACATGCGCCTTTCCAGCAATTCAACATCTTTGTTGGGGTCTGTATCAAAACTGTAAGCAAGTGCAAGCGCAGCTACCGGGCTGTTCCTTTTCCTGTTTACAAAACGTTCTATTGATGTCTGGTAAATATTATAGGCCGTATTAAGCATGATGGCTGCAGTATCACGCTGCCCTTCCGAAGCTGCAGTTTGCATTTGCTGGCGGTACATGATCACAAAATCACCCAGTGGTTTTACTTCATTCATAAAAGACTCGTAATCGTTTTGCGATTGCGAGCCCGTAATTACCACATCATCCAGTGTTGGTGCTGATGCCGTAATGCTAAGTGTATCGTTACCGATAAACAGAAACATTGTGCGCTCAATACCGGGTAACACAAGTATCACGCCTTCTGTATTTTCTAATTTACCATTCAGTGTAAAGGCATTGTTATGAACAGTTGCTTTGGAAAGCGTATCATTTCTGCCATCTGTAGTAGCAAGAAATATAATACTGTTTTCCGGCAGCCCGCCAATTTTTCCGCTGATGCTAAAACCGTTCTGGTTGTTCTGCGCGGCAAGACCAAACGGTAATAATAACAGGCTCAATAGTACACACTTCATACTTATTTATTTGAATGACGGTTTTGTAAAATATAGAGCACGTCCTGCAATTTATAACCCTTGGCGTTAAGCAAAATCAAATAATGAAACAGCAGGTCTGCACACTCATTTAAAAATAATTCATCGTTTTTATCCTTTGCTTCAATTACCACTTCCACAGCTTCCTCGCCCACTTTTTGTGCAATCTTGTTAATACCTTTTGCAAAAAGGCTTGCTACGTAAGAGTTTTCCGGTGCCGCTTTTTTGCGCAGGTTTATAATGTCTTCCAGGTAAAAGAGAAAATCTTCGTCGTGGTTGCGCTCACTCCAGCAGGTATCAGCACCGGTATGGCACACGGGCCCAAGCGGGTTGGCTTTTATCAGCAATGTATCATTGTCGCAATCTACTGCAACACTTTTCAGCTCCAGGAAATTGCCGCTCTCCTCTCCTTTTGTCCACAGGCGTTTTTTGCTGCGGCTGTAAAAAGTAACCTTACCGGTCGTTTCTGTTTTATGGTAAGCTTCTTCATTCATAAAGCCAAGCATCAAAACCTTGTGCGTGGTATAGTCCTGTATAATTGCCGGCACCAGACCATCTGCATATTTTTTAAAATCAACTTTCATATTGCCTGTGTGAAAAATGAAGAGCGAAGTTATATTATTTTCATTTGGCCGGTGGTATTGGCCGGCAGATAAAAAAGGAAAGTAAACAGGTAACCGGCAGTGGGTACTTTGAGCATCGTCCCTTGTGTCACTCACTTGTACGGCATATCACTGTGCACCTGCGCCGGGTGCATCGGCGCACCTGTTATGCAATCCGCGGCAGTAAAAGATAATGGCCTTCTTCTGCAGCAGGAACAAAACTATTGACCTTAAAAGCAGTTGCAGCAATATATTTATTATCTTCCTTTTTCAGGCTGCGCAAATGCCGGTCTTTTACAAACACAGATTTTGTACGTGCTACCATACAATCAACGGGGTTGTGCCCTGTGCTGCTAAAAGATATGCAGTACAAGAGTGCGACGCAACCAAAGCTGCATAGCGTACAAATGCCGGGTAACAAATATTTCTCAAACATTTTTTTAGAACTACAACAGACTGCTATGAAAATTGAAGACATCAAAGTTTTGAAAGGTCCTAATTACTGGAGTGTACGCAGGCCAAAACTAATACAGGTGCGGCTAAACCTCGAAGAACTGGAGCAATCACCTACTGATAAAATAGACGGCTTCCCCGACAGACTGGAAGCGATGTTTCCTTCTATGTACGAGCACCGCTGCAGCGAAGGCGCACCCGGTGGTTTCTTCAAACGGGTAAAAGAAGGCACCTGGATGGGGCATGTTATTGAGCACATAGCACTGGAGCTGCAAACGCTGGCCGGTATGGATTGTGGTTTTGGCAGAACACGCGGCGCCGGTGTGGAAGGTGTATATTTCGTAGTCTTTAATTATATGGAAGAAGATGCAGGTGTATATGCGGCCAAAGCTGCAGTACGCATTGCACAGGCACTGGTAGATGGTACCGGTTACGATTTAACCGCAGACATACAGCGCCTGCGCGAAATAAGGGAAGACACCAGGCTGGGGCCTTCTACCGGCTGTATTGTGGAAGAAGCTGCAAAAAGAGGCATCCCTTATATCAGGCTCAACAAACAAAGTCTTGTACAGCTTGGTTATGGTGTGCACCAGAAAAGAATACGCGCCACCATTGCCAGCACCACCAGCAATATTGCAGTAGATATTGCCTGCGATAAAGAAGAAACAAAAGCCCTGCTGGAAGCGGCTGAAATACCTGTACCACGCGGCACTGTAATACGCACCGAAGAAGGCCTGAAAGAAGCAATCGATAAATTTAACTACCCGCTGGTAATAAAGCCGATCGATGGTAACCATGGTAAAGGCAATACCACCAACATCACCACGTGGGAGCAGGCCACCAAAGCCCTGGAGGCAGCCAGGCAATATGGCCGCAACGTGATCGTAGAGAAATTTATTACCGGCTTTGACTTCAGGGTGCTTGTGATCAACTACAAATTTATTTGTGCCGCACTGCGCACACCCGCAGCCGTTACAGGCGATGGTGAACACAATATTCAATGGCTGATAGACGAAACAAACAAAGACCCGAGGCGCGGTTATGGTCATGAAAAAGTGCTCACGCAAATCACCATTGACCAGTTTACACAAAAAATGCTCGATGAGAAAAACTACACGCTGGAAACTGTGCCGCCAAAAGGCGAACTGGTGCTGCTTAAATCAACGGCAAACCTCTCAACCGGTGGCACTTCCACAGATGTAACCGATGAAGTACACCCTGCAAATATTGTAATGTGCGAACGTATTGCACGCATCATTGGTCTTGACATCTGTGGCATTGATATTATGGCAAAAGACCTGCGCACACCCGTAAGCGAAAATGGCGGCGCCATACTCGAAGTAAATGCAGCACCGGGTTTCCGCATGCACATAGAACCAAGTGAAGGCTTACCGCGCAATGTGGCAGAGCCCGTGATTGACATGCTGTTCCCCGACAGAAGTGAAGGGCGCATTCCTATCATAGCCATTACCGGCACCAATGGCAAGACCACCACCACCAGGCTTACTGCGCATATCTGCAAATCTGCAGGCCGTAAAGTTGGCTATACCACCAGCGATGGTGTGTATATACAAAACCAGATGTTGATGAAAGGCGATTGCACCGGGCCGCTCAGCGCGCAGTTTGTACTCAAAGACCCCACGGTAGATTTTGCCGTACTTGAGTGTGCCAGGGGCGGCTTATTAAAAAGCGGTCTTGCCTTCCAGCATTGTAATGTAAGCATCGTTACCAATGTAACCGCAGACCATCTTGGCTTGGGTGGTATTGATACACTGGAGCAAATGGCCCGTGTAAAAGCAGTGATACCGGAAACAACCTACAAGCATGGTTATGCCATCTTAAACGCAGATGACGACCTCGTGTACAACATGCGCAGAGACCTCGATTGCAATGTGGCATTTTTTAGTATGGATGAAAACAATCCGCGCATTAAATCGCACACGGCAGGCGGCGGCTATGCAGCAGTATACGAGCATGGTTATGTCACCATCATGAAAGGCACCTGGAAGATCCGTGTACTCAAGGCATCAGAAATCCCGATAACCTATGGTGGCAAAGCATTACACAATATTATGAACACGCTGCCCGCCATACTGGCCAGCTATCTTTTCAAAGATATTTCTATCGAAGACATTCGCACGGCGCTTACCACATTTGTACCTTCTGCTTCACAAACACCGGGGCGGTTGAATATGTTTGAATTCAAAACATTCAGGTTCCTGGTAGATTTTGCGCACAACCCTGCAGGGCTTGAGCTGCTGTGCGACTTTGTAAGCAAGATGGATGGCACACCAAAAGTGGGCATCATCAGCGGTACGGGCGACAGGCGTGATGAAGACATCAAAGACCTTGGCCGCATTTCCGCCGGTTGCTTTGATGAGATCATTATACGGCAGGATAAACACCTGCGTGGCCGCACGGCTGAGGAGATTGTAAACCTGCTGGTAGAAGGCATTAATGAGAAGAAAACAAAAGACATTCCCGTTACCATTATACTCAATGAGAAAGAAGCCATTATGCATGCATACAACAATGCCAAACCGGGTTCGCTGGTAACCATTATGTGCGATGTGGTGGCCGAGGCGCTCGATCTTATCAAAGACCTGAAAGAAAAAGAAGATGCCGCAACGCTGGTAACTGCGTAAGCGAATACATCACTATTAACAGCCGGTAACCATTGTGTTGCCGGCTGTTGTTTTTTATGGCATCGGCGGTTGTGTCACTCACTTGTACGTTCGGTTGTTATGGCGGCTGCAGCGATCTGTTGGCTATCTCCGTGCTGTATAAACAACAGGACTGTTATACAAAAAAACGACCAAAACAGCAATGTGTTTTTCTCATACATTCCTGTGAAAAATCACGTTGTTTATTTCTGTAACTATTGTTTGATTTGTAACGCCAATGAACCTGTGCTGCAGACTTAACCCCGACAATTATATAAACATGACTCCACAAATATTTCAATTTTTTAAGTAGCAAAAAATTTCACTGTTAGTTGTTGCGGAACGGAAAGCGATTGAAAATCAAACAATAGCGTTTTAGACTTTGGATATTTATCGTTGGCAGCAACCCTTAAAGATAGGACCGAACAATAATAATAAAAAGAAAGTATGGACATAAATGAAATTCAAATCTTTAAAATTGACTTGAACGAAGAAGATGTTGAAGTAATTGACTCCTCAACATATGGTGACGATTTGGTTGAATATTTAAAGGAACTCTTTGGAGTTGTTATTTCGGGAAGTAGTGGTAGACAGTTTCTCTTTGACAGGGAAACAACTGAAGTAAGGGCACAAATAAAAAGAATCAATAACAATGAAGACTTTGCAGAAATCACAAAGATTATAGCTGATAGACTTCTTAGTGTTGAATTTGAAGCTCAAGAAAGAATGTCAAAACTTGGTATTACAATTCAAAAAGGCATTTTAGTGCAAGCAAAAATTTCGGAAGACGGGCAAGACAAATTTATTATTTGTAAAGCCGACCACAATGAATTTTTGAATGAAGTGAATTATCAATTGTCTCGTGGCCTTCCTGTTAAGAAAAAGGCATTTAAAGCATTTGTATGTAATCTTCATTCTGACAATTCAATTGATGGAATTTTGGTTTATGACACTAACCCGTCTGACACAAAATATTGGTGGAAAGAATTGTTAGAGCTTAATATGGTCTTTACAGATGAAGATAATACTGAAAAGGCTTTTGATGCCATTGATAAAGCGGTCTTCACAAAGATGAAAAAAGAACATCCCCAAGACTACACATATCTAAGAAACAGTACTGTTAAGTATTTCCGTTCTAATGACAGATTTGAAATACAAGACTTTTTAGATAACGCAATAGGAAACTATACGCCGTATTACACCAATTTGAAAATACCGGAATTAAAAGAGAAAATTAGAGAACTTCCATCAAAACTACGTTCTCCATTTGATAATCAATTCAATATCATAAAAGATAAAGTCAAAGCAAGATTCTTGAGCAAAGTAAAATTAACACCTGAAATAGATTTACATATAAAAGGTGACTTTGCAGACAATACAATCTTTGCCACTGAAGAAAGTGACGGTGCAAAATATGTTAAAATCAAATCTGATGAAGGTTACAAATACTTCAAAAATCTTGAACAAGTAAATAACCAATGAAATTCATAGATGAATTCATAATAGCACTTTTCCCTGACTATTCTATTGTAAATTCAATAGAGAACATTCAGGAGTTAAAAGCAAGTTTGAAAGCAAGTCAATTTCAAACAGTCGATAAAGAACTTCTTGAATCGAAGTTTAACTTTATACAAGAAAGAGATTCAATACATGTTTCAGTAACGTTTGGAGAGTCCGACCCAGTAATTTTTAATTCGAGTAAAATTGACTTTGGTGGATTTATAACAGCGTTAGAACTAGAAGCATTACATTTAGATGGTGAAGTAATTTCAATCGTAATTACGATAAACAAATCAGTTAAAGATTCTTCTTGTACAATTTACGACTTCAAATGCTTTGTTAGCACATTTAATGGTTATGAAGTAGGGCAGTTTTTTCAAATCTTCTCTAAACTATTTGAGTTAGGACAATTTCTTAGATTCAAGATTTTTGGACTTAAAAAGGCTTTCTATACAAGTTCTATCCGCTTTGAACCATTATCAGAATACACATTAATTCAAGAAAACTCAAAAAGAAAAGAAATTTTTGAATATTTCAAGGCTCAATGTCATTTTAGTAATATTGAACACTTTTGTTTAGTTCCGAGTGACTTTAAATTAATCTTAAAAGATGACGAGCAATCAGAGTTAAACGAATTGATGAATAGATATGCAAATCTAATTTCAATCATTTTCTTATTTGACATAACATCAATAATTGGAAATTCAATCGAATTTAAAATCAATGGTTACAAGTCAATAAAAGGAATATCAGATGTTGCAAAATTACATTTACAAGAGTTTGATGAATATTACAACATATTTGAGTGGGTTTACAATGGTGGTAATCTAACTGACAAAATTGGACTGTCTAGAAATATTGTTTCACTTCATTTTAGAACTGCAGGTGAATTATACCTAACAGGCAGTCCCTTTCAATCTGTAAAATCAAGCTTCAAGGTCTATGAAAAACAAAATATTAAGCAATACATTGAGACTAGAAATAAAATTTCAGACCAACTTTTAGACTTTAATAATAGAGCAAATAAAATTGTAGAAACGTTTGCAAGTGGTTTTCAAAAAAGCACTCTTGCCTTAATTAGTTTTTATCTTTCTGCAATTGTAATTCGTGTTCTAAGTAAAGGAGACTTCGTAAATATTTTCTCTTTAGATGCAACTATATTGTCCTTGGCATTTTTAAGTGGTTCAATAATCTATTATTGGGTGTCAAGATGGGAAATCAAAGAACAGAGAACTCGTTTTATAAATAGTTACGAAAATTTAAAAAAAAGATATACTGACTTATTAGAACCTGATGACATCAAAAAAATATTAAATAATGACACCGAATTTCAGCAAGACCTTAACTTTATTGACAAAAAAAGAAAAGCATATAGTAGAATGTGGTTAATTGTTGTTGTATTATTAGCAAGTTCGACAATGTTTTTGTTTATCACTTATAATTTGACACAGTTATCAGACACATTAATTTTCAAATTAATTTTTGGGAATGCCTGTAATTGTGAATAACTGCATTGATAACAAAAGAAGGGCAGCTGCCAACACACGTTTCCGTCTCCGCAGCGTCTCCTGCAATGGACGCTGCGAAAACCGAGTCTTGACCGAGTTTTTATTTAGTTTTTAGTTGTTAATTTCATCATCAGTTTTTCAATCGGCTCCAGTCGCCGGGCGGACAAAATAACAATTCCATCCCTGCGTCAAGCCTCGAACGTTAGCTGTAACCCTGACACAAACCTCAATTTCTACAATAAATGACCGGGACTTTATCACAAATAATTACTTTAACATCATTTGGTAACGACTTTATATTTAACAACAAACTGAACGAAAATTTTGATACTAATCTTTCTTTCAAGTATTGCAATAAAGTTGACTTTAGGCTTTTTGAAAAACCGTTTTTCTTTATGAAGCAAAAGGAGAAGGTCATAGCTGACATTCCTAACGACTGGTTTAAGTATTTAAAGAAAAATGGTTGTAAAAAACTACGTTTATATTTTAGAAGTTCAGCAGACCAATCTTTTGCAAAGGACTATAAACTTGCAGGACTTGTAGGTGGTGGTGGAACTTGGTTTGTTGAAGCTGTTTATGAAAAATATTCTAATGCGTGGGCTAGTAGATGGGAAGTGACAAAAAAGCACGACCCTAACGATAATATTTGGACTGTTAATTATGCACAGACACTTTCCAATTTACCAACAATGGATTTGCAGATTTCACTTCAAAAATCTAAAGAAGAATTACAAACAACTTTGACAGAAATAGAAGCATTTGCAATTGGACAAAAACTTGATTACTGGAGCGATCAATTTACGAAGGCAAGACATGCATTAATATCAAACACACCAGAGAGTTTTTATTACAACTCTGATTTAGTTGTAAACAACAATTATTCCTTAACGGCAAGACAAATATTATATGCGGCGGGAACTGCTTGGGTTTTTGGCGCTATGGGTTCCTGGAATGACCTTGGGTTTAATACGAAAGAAGACAATGAAAAATATGAGACATTAACTGAGACTTTGTATGCAAAAGTTAACGAAGCAATTATCTCAGCAACAAACTCATATTGACCGAGAAGGCTACAGCCTCCGTCTCCGCAGCGTCTCCTGCAAGGGACGCTGCGGGTGGTTTAAGCAACTTTCAATCTCTATAGCGTTTCCTAAAACAACTATGCCTTGAAATGCATTCATATGCAAAGCATTTTTAGTTCTTTGCAATACCGCTTCGAAGTCGCCATGAAAAACGGAACGCACAAGTGAGTGACACAACGGGTGACGCCTTAAAAAACTACTGCCGGTGACCAAAAAAATCATGTTAATTTCGTTTCCGCAGCATTGTTATGTATACCGCAGAGTGCCTTTCAGGAGAAGCTGCGAAAACCGAAGACGTAATTGTAAAATGCAGAAACAAAAATCTAATAAATTAGGTTGCCTGATATATACTGTTATTTTAGTGATAATGATTTCCGCTTTTCTATCTTTTTTATTTTGGATGCTAACTAAATTTAAATTCCAAAACGATTAACATAAACTTTAAGCTCTCTATGTCCGCAAAGCCTTCTTTAAGGTACTCTACAAGTGGTTAAGGGAAATTCAGTTTTCGACTGCGTTCCTAAAAGAACTCTGCCTTGAAATACATTCATATGCAAAGCATTTTTAGTTTTTTGCAATAGCGCTTCGAAGTCGCCATAAAAACGGTACGCACAAGTGAGTGACACAACCGGCGATGCCATAAAAAACTACTGCCGGTCACCACAGAAAAATGAAGATGTTAAATGCTTTGGGAAATTGCTTAAGTCTCAGCACGTCTACCGAAAGCACCGGTTTATCGCTTACAGCGAATATGAATTTCGCAAAGCGCTGAACGCTATCTTTATACTAATGAAACACTCCAATCATTTAAAGATGCGGAAAATATACTTGCTGTTCATTTTATCATTTACGCCTTTTTTTTGTCTTACGCAGCCGTATAAAACAACCTATAAACAGCTAAAGGAATTTGAAGGTTTGTATGAGTATATTAACAACACCACACTTAAAATAGCTGCTTCACCAAGAGACACGCTATTGTATGCTGTTATTAATGAAAGCAAGTACAGGTTGACACCCTATAGCAGGGATTTGTTTGTAAATATGTCTAATGAAAAAGTGCAGTTCTTCAGGAATACAAACAACACCATTGCGGGCTACATTGCAGGAAAAGACAGCTTCAAACTGTTGAGCAAAGATGTCTTTTTCCCGGAGATGAGCTGGTACCCGAGATTACCGACTGCCAAAAACGCTGTTTATAAGTACGAGGAACCAAAAGCATATAAAGACGGCCTGGAAACGGGTCATATCCGGCAGTCAGGATTGGACACGGCATTGTTATCTGAAATGATGCGAAAGATCATTGATGGTACTTATCCAAATGTTCACAGTGTTTTAATCATCAAAGACGGCAGACTAGTTTTTGAAGAATACTTTTATGAATACAACAAAGATAGTCTGCACGAATTGCGTTCTGCATCAAAGAGCTTTGTATCAGCACTTACGGGCATTGCAATTGCAAAAGGTGTTATTAAAAGCAAGCACGAAAAGGTGCTTTCCTATTTTCCTGAATACAACATTGCGAATAATACTGACACAAAAAAGCGCATTACGATTGAAAATTTGCTTACCAATCAAAGCGGGCTTGATTGTGATGTGAGTAATCCAGCATCAGAAGGTAATGAGACCACTATGAATAATTCGGATGATTGGATAAAATTCACCTTAGATCTTCCAATGGTTGACACACCAGGCGGAAAAGGCATGTATTGCTCGGGCAACCCGGTAACGCTCGGGCGTATTATTGAAAAATCAACCAACATGTTGTTGCCGGATTTTGCAAAAAATAACCTGTTTGCGCCCTTGAACATCACTAACTTCAAATGGAATTTTAAACCAGACAAATCAAGTGCTGAGACTTTTTGCCAATTGTATTTGCGACCAAGAGATATGGCGAAGTTTGGGTTATTGTATCTTGACAGCGGCAACTGGAAAGGAAAACAAGTAATTCCGGCAGATTGGGTATATCAATCTTTGGAAAAACAGTCTGTTGTGCAGGGTGTTCATTATGGCTATTTATGGTGGATTAAATACCTAGACGCTGACGGAGTAAGATATTGGGGTAAGGCTGCCCAGCGAAATGGTGGACAAAAGATTTACATATGGGAAGCGCAACATATGGTTACCGTCATTACAGGTGGAAACTATAACGCTCAGTCGCCGGGCGATGAACTAATTAAGCAATACATTCTTCCGGCATTTAATAGGAAATGACGGGCATGATGGTCAGACCGTTTTATAAACCCTTTCGCTTACAGATGATCAGTTCCTGGTCATTGTTGTCTGATATCTCTGCAGGGCGCAAACCGGCTGGTGCGACAACGATCTTTAGTGAATCTCCGTGCAACTCATAAGCAACGCTTACAGCAGCAGAATCGTTGGGCGTCTCCGCTGGCCGGATAATCAATAACCTGGGATTGCCGCTGGTATTCAACCTGAAAGTATACTGCATTTCTTTCCCGGTCTCGTCTATGAACGTAACCTTATCTCCGCGAAAGATGTACTGGTAAGACACATTCTTTGTGATGCCGTTCTGACTTTCCGTTTGCGCTAACCACACTCCCTGAATGTTTACCTGATCGTTGGCTTTTTCTTTTTCTCCGTCAACGCCGCATGACAAAGTGCAAACAAGACACAGTATGAGGAGATAAATTTTCATTACTGTATATTTCCAAAAAGATAAATGTTTTTATATAGTTTGTTGAAAATATATTTATTGCAGTAAATTCTGCAGGTGAAAAGCAGGTTTTCATAGAGTAATAACAAAGGATGCGACACGCACAAATGGCGGTTAGAAAATTTAATGTCAGTCTGGGGTTAATAGCTGGTCAATTCGATGACCATGGCTAAACCTGAATGTTGTATGAAGTTTCGGTCTTCGCAGGGCCTCGTAAAAAACGGCGGGAAACAAAATATTCTGCAAGCATAATCCATTTCGTCTCCATAAAAAATAACACCATGAACTTTCAACAACTTGTTCCGAATGTCTACTATGCAAACATCAGCGACGGCCTGACCATGTTTGTTGACTGCCTGGGTTTTGCTATTGGCCACAACGAAATAAACACGGAACAACCTTTTTGCGTATTGAATAAAGATGGCCTGGGTATTTACCTGTTTCAGCATGCGAAGCTAGCCGCAGAGCACAATCCTGAATCCCGTTTTGTAACTACTAATATTGATGCTGTGTATGAAAAGGTTTCCGGTTCTCATCCGCAATTCCTGCATCCTAATTTGAAACAGGTTACACTTCGTCCATGGGGTGCAAAAGAATTTGCGTTGAGGGATGACCAGGTTTGCATCATCATTCAGCAGTGGTAAAATGATTGGGCATGCCTCATACACAGCAACGCTACAGCCGCCATAAAAACGGTACGCACAAGTGAGTGACACAACCGGAGATGCCATGAAAACTGCTGCCGGCTTACAAATATTTAGCGGATAAGATGATTGGGGAAGTCGCTTACTTTTTTGCAGCATACCTGCTCCATTACCTGTTGCAACTGCGTTTTGAGCATGGAGATGGCATGATTACCACCCTCATTGCCAAGTGCCGCCACGCTGTACATAAAAGTGCGGCCCATAAACGCAAAGTCGGCGCCGGAAGCCAGTGTTCTTGCCACATCAGGACCGGTGCGGATACCACTATCCATCATGATTTTAATCTTGTTCTTATAGTTCGCTACAATTGGCTCCATGGATTTTACGGCCGATTGCCCTGCGTCTAACTGCCGGCCGCCGTGGTTGGAAACAATGATACCATCAAACCCAAGACGGATGGCCATTTCGGTATCTTCTTCGCTTGCCACACCCTTGAGTACCAGCTTGCCTTTCCACATATCGCGTATGGGTGCTATTTTTTCTTCATTTACCCGGCCGGAAAAAGTTTTGTTCATAAACAAACCGAGCTGTTTCATGCTCAACCCTTTTGGCGTATAAGGTTTAAGTGTTTCGAATGCGGGCTGACCATGCAACAGCGTTTTGATGGCCCACTCCGGCCTGCCCATGATCTGTAAAATGTTGCGCAAGGTCATCTTCGGCGGCATGGCCAAACCGTTACGGATGTCTCTGGGGCGAAAACCAAACGTAGGCACATCGCACAACACGACCAGTACGGGGTAACCTGCATCTGCGGCGCGTTGTATAATACTGTCCCGTACACTGTTTTCTGCGGGGTGATACAGTTGAAACCACGCTTTCCCCTGCGTTATCGCTCCTATCTTTTCAATGCTTGCCGTGGTTACGGTGCTGAGTATAAAAGGGATGTTGTGCTCAAATGCAGCTTTGGCAAGTATTTCAGGCGCGTTGGGCCACATGAGGCCCTGTAAACCTACTGGAGCAACACCAAAAGGCGCATCATATACATGGCCGAATAATTCCGTCTTCATATCAGACGAAAGATGCTGTGATAAGTAATAGGGCTTTAATTCAACCGCTCTTAACTCTGCCGTATTCTTTATAAGATTCACATCTTCATTGCAACCACCATCAAGGTATTCAAAAGCAAAACGGGGAATCTTTTGGCGGGCTCTTGTTATAAGATCGTCAATAGAGGGATAACTGCTGTGGTATTTTATCTGCATCGTGTTAAAGTAATTAAACAAGCAAAGCGTACAATTGTATAAACCTGCAGGCACGTGTTAATAGCGCCTGAGCCTGATGAGGTTGCCATGTTGTGCCTGGCTGTTCCATGATTGCTCTATGGCCAGTGCAGCACCCAGTGCCGAAGCCTGCGCCACGGAAGCGGCATATACTTCCACAGCAGGGAAGGCCGCAGCCAGCATATTCATATACACTTCATTTTTGCCAAAGCCGCCATCTACAAAAATAGTTGTCACCTCATCAGTTAATACCAGCCTTGCAGAATGTACCTGCTGCGCTACAATACCTGCTATTAGCTGGTGGTATGCGTCTTCGTAAGTGGCAAATTGTGTAAGATCTTTTTCGCTGAAAGCTGCACCCCGCAACATGTTGGCCGGCTGCAACTTATTTAAAATTGCCGCATCGAATGCCACAGTGGTAAAATAGTTGTTGGCTTTGTTAAAATGCGCTGCTATACGTTTAACCTCCTGCTCATGCTCATAACCCGCAAACACCCGTGCTGCCTTTACAGGCCTGCCCGTGTAGGAAAGATAGCAAAGGCAATCCTGCCGCAGTTCTTCACCGGTCAGTGGCAAGTCATTGAAAGGATTGAGGCTTATGCACCACGTGCCTGTAGAGATGAGTACAAAAGGTGTTGTAACTGAATCGAGGTAGGGTATCAGCGCTGCAGAACTGTCGTGCAAACCTATGCCCACCGCTATTTTGCGGGTGCTGTTCTGCGCATGCACAATGTTATCGCCCCGGTATATGGGTGCAAATTTTGTGCGCATGCCTTCTTCATAAACCCAGCGATGATACTTGTGAATATTGAAATCCCACAAATGCGTATGGCAGCCAACACTGGTAATGTCTGATGCTGCACGGGATGATATGATAAAACTGAGGTATTGCGGCAGGTGCAGGGAATACCTGGTTTGCTGGTACACATGCGGCTGTTCATACTTTAACCGGTACAACTGCATTCCGGAGTTTAAACTGCCCAATACCGGCGAGGCTGTTTCCCTGGCAACCAGGTCTTCGCCGCCATAGGTATCGTAAAATTGTTGCTTTAATGCTTCCGGGTAAGGTTTCAGGTAATTGTATAATGGTGTAAGAGGCTTGTAAAAATCATTGATGTGTACGAGGCTGGCCCCGTATGCCGCAAAATTTACGGCCTGTACGTCATACGTTTCGCTGGTAAAATATTTCCAGTATTGCTGCCATATCCATTGCGTTAACGCCGCCAGGTTTTCACAGGCAAAACCATCTTCGTCTGTAATTTCATCCGGTTGTATACTTTCTTCGTGCAGCACATTATACTGCCTGTCAAACAACAGCAGTTTTTTATTGGTCTTGCCTACGTCAAAAATGAGTATTACAGGAATAGACATGGTATAATAATGAACCCGGCTTTTGAATAACGATTGATCGTCCCTTGCGTCGCACTCTTGTACGGCATAACACAATGCAGCAGCTTCGGCCCTGTCAGCGTTTGTATACACCGCCTGGTATGCGCCGCTATGTTTTGTAAGCAACGCTGCCTGTTATAACCCTGTGGCCACTGTTTTTGCACCGCGCTGTTTAATAAGCTGTGCTCTTATGTCCGCACTTCGGTATAATGCCAGTGGCTGCAAAGCACCGCCACTTCTCAGCCTTGCCTCGGCAACCAATGCACGCACATCTGTACGGAAGGCCTGTTGCAACACCTCCTGTGCTGTTACCACATCATTGTCTGCCTGTGCTGCTGCCAGTTTCTTCCTGTCAACCAGCAGTGCCTGTGCATAGGTGATCATGATGGCTTCTACAGACTGCAACAGGTCTTCCAGCGGGTCTTTTACATTGTGGCTCGCATCAATCATCCAGCCCAGGTCTGTTGCATGGTTCATGCCTTTTGCATCCATGCCTTCTACCAGTTCATTAAAGATGAGGAACAACTGGTATGGTTTTATACTGCCAACGGTAAGGTCATCGTCTCCGTACTTGCTGTCGTTGAAGTGAAAGCCGCCAAGCTTGCCTTCCATTAACAGCAATGCCACGATCTGTTCAATGTTTGCATTGGGCAGGTGGTGGCCAAGGTCAACCAATGTATAGGCCTGGTCTCCCAGCTTGCTGGCATACAGGTAAGACTGTCCCCAGTCTCCTACCGTGGTGGAATAAAAGTTTGGTTCAAAGGCTTTGTATTCTACGAACATTTTCCAGTCTGCAGGCAGCGCTGCATATACTTGCTGTAAACTTTCGAGTGTGTTTTGAAAAGCTTTTCTAAAGTTTAGCTGCCCCGGAAAGCAGGAACCGTCAGACAACCACACGGTAAGTGAATTGGACCCAAGTGCCTGGCCGTATTTAATTACTTCTATATTATGATCGATGGCCTGTTGGCGCACGGCTTTGTCAACATGCTGCATACTGCCAAACTTATAACTCAGCTCCTGCCCGGGCTGGTCCTGGAAGGTGTTCGAATTCATGGCATCGAATTGTATACCATACTGTGCGGCCAATGCTTTTATGTTGGTGGTATTCTCCGGTATATCCCAAGGTATATGCAGTGAAATGGCGCCGCTGCTTTTATTTAACGCATGCAACAACCCGATGTCTGCTATCTTTTCTTCCAGGTTGCGTGGCTCGCCACCACCGCTGAAACGGCCAAACCTGGTGCCGCCGGTACCAAGTGCCCAGCTTGGTATGGCCACCTGGAAATCTACCAGTTTTTGAATGATGGCTTCAGCGTTTTCCACCTCGGCGGCAACAAAAGCTAACCTGCGGTTATGCGTTTGCAGGGCATCATCATTGTGTGCTTCTATCTTATACTTTTCTAACTCCATATGGCAATATTGTGCTTGGCAAATAAAACGTTTATGCTAAATAAAATACTTCTTCCAGGGGCATACTAACGGGCGAATGGTCTGCATTTGTTTCCATAATGTCCTGCATATATGCCCACCACTTTTGCATGACCGGCTCTTTGGGCAGCTCATCCAGTTTGGTGGCATCGGCTATGGTAAGGTAACCAAATAATGTGTTGGTGGCTTCATCGAGAAATATCGAATATGTTCTTATACCCGCCTGATGCAGCAAGCTTTTTAATTCGGGCCATATTTCATGGTGCCGTTTTTTGTATTCGGCTGCTTTGCCTGCAAACAGTTTCATTGTAAAGGCTACGCGTTGCATGATCTTAACGTTGTTGTTATACATATTACACGACTATACCCTGGAATGCTGCTTCATGCTATGCAGTACAAGTGTGCGACGCAAGGAACGATGAGCAGCGGACAAAAGACGGGTACATCATTTTACCTCATAAATGCCATTGCCACACCGCCATCTACATTTAAAACATTACCGGTTGATTTGTTTAGCAAACCACTTACGAATGCATAACAGGCATTGGCTATGTCTTCGGGCAATATGACTTCATTCAGCAATGTTCTTTTGGCGTAGTACGCCGGCAATTCTTCTACTGTAATACCGTAAGCTTTGGCGCGGCCTTCAGCCCAGCCACCGGCCCAGATATTGCTGTTGGCAATTACCGCATCAGGGTTAACCGTGTTCACGCGGATCTTGTCTGCACCAAGTTCTGCAGCCAGTAATCTCGAAAGGTGCGCCTGCGCTGCTTTGGCGCTGCCGTAGCCTGCATTATTGGGCCCGGAAACAACGCTGTTCTTAGACACGATGTTGATGATATCTCCGCCACGATCCTGCTTCCGCATCATCTCTACCGCAAGTTTGGAAACAAGGAATTGCCCTTTCACCAGTATATCGTACAACTTATCCCAGTCTTCGATACTGTGGTCGGTAATTGATTTTGATATGCTGATACCGGCATTGTTCACCACGATATCTACGCCGCCAAAAGCAAGTGCCGTTGCGGCAAAAGCTTTTTCAATACTGTTGTTGTCTGTTACATCGAGCAATACTGATGCTGCAGTATCTCTGCCGAACTGTTTGGTAAAAGCTTCCACAGCGCCCTGCATGCGTTCTTCATTAATATCGTTGATGACCACACATGCGCCTTCTTCGGCAAACTTCATGGCGATGGCTTTTCCAATGCCACCTGCGCTGCCGGTTATCAATGCCACACGGCCGCTCAGTGCTTTCGGTTTGGGCATGCGTTGCAGTTTGGCTTCTTCCAATAACCAGTATTCAATGTTAAAGGCCTCCTGTCTTGGCAGCGAGGTATATTCAGAAATAGCTTCTGCACCCTTCATAACATTGATGGCATTGATATAAAACTCACTTGCCACCCTTGTTGTTTGCTTGTCTTTAGCAAAGCTGAACATGCCTACCCCCGGGTACAAAATGATTACCGGGTTTGCATCCCTCATTGCCGGGCTGTTGCTGTGTTTACAACTGTTGTAATATTCCGCGTACATGGCCCTGTATGCTTCAAACTGCGGTGCAAGTTTTTCTTTCATGGCAGCGGTATTGCTCACATCTTCATCGGGCATCAGGTTCAATACCAGCGGAGAGATCTTGGTTCGCAAAAAGTGGTCGGGGCAACTGGTGCCCATGGGCGCCAGCCTGCCGAGATCGTTGGAGTCAATGAATTCCAGTACACGGTCGTCATCTGTAAAATGCCCGATCATTTTTGTGTGCGATGAACAGAAACCACGCAATACCGGCGCCAGCAATGCTGCTTTTGCAAGCCGCTCTGCTTTGGGTAGCGCAGTAATGCGCTGTCCGCCAAATACCGGCCCTTTTTTGCCGAAGTTATCTTCCAGGTACCCGGCACAGCGCTCAATAACCTGGAGCGTATTTATATAGCTTTCGTAGGCGGTGTTGCCCCACGTAAACAAGCCATGAGAGCCAAGCATAATGCCACGTATGCCGGGGTTTTCTTCCAGGCATGCACGCAGTTTCAAACCCAGGTCAAAACCCGGCCGCTGCCAGTCTACCCAGCCAATAGCGCCATCAAATAACTGCTGCGTTATTTGTTTGCCGTCTTTGGCTGCAGCTATTGCTATGGCAGCATCAGGGTGCAGGTGGTCGATGTGTTTGAATGGTAAAAAACCATGCAGTGGTGTATCTATAGAAGGTGCTTTGGATGCAAGGTCATAAATACAGTGGTTGAACAGTTCCACCATTTCATCTTCGTGTGTTATGCCGCGGTATACATTTGTTAAACTGCGTAAACGCCCGACATACAATGCAGCAAGCCCGCTGCGTTTCATGGTGCCCAGGTCTCCGCCGCTGCCCTTTACCCACATTACTTCCGTTTCATTGCCGGTTAAAGGATCTTTGGCCATAACCTTGCAGGATGTATTGCCACCGCCGTAATTGGTCAGCCGCAGGTCTGCGCCGAGTAAGTTTGACCGGTATACCAGCAGCGCTACTTCATCGCCGGCGAGTGCTGCAGCTTTTGCTTCGTCCCACAAATAGCTTACATGTTTAAATTGTGTGGTTGCTGTGTTCATAGTTTTCTAAAAATATTGTTGTTATCAGCTGTTGTTTTAGTTACACTGATTGTTTTTCCTGTTGTTGTTTCAGCGGTGGTTTTTCATGGCATCGCCTGTTGTGTCACTCACTTCATCGTTCCGCTTTCATGGCAGCTGCAGCGCACTGCATGTGCTGTCATCGGTTATGATGCATACAGCCTTTGCTGCATGTTTTATGCGTCGTGTCAACCCGTAACATTGCGTATCCCGGTTATGCTCCAGTTGCGTGACAGTGCCCGGGTGCTGAACAGTGTGTTGCCGTACAAGAGTGCGACGCAACAGCAGCTCCATGCTTATCCTGCCGCCTGGCTCAAAAAAAATCTCCTTTTCTACCGCGATGAACAACTACTTTATTGAATTGCCATACCCTACCAATAACACAGACAGGATGATGATGATGATACCGGCTATAATTGTTGAGATCGTCTGTTTGTTTACACCTTTCCACTCTTTTAATACCAGCCCCCACATGTTGGCTACAAGAATAATGAACGCCATGTGCAGTATCCATGAGCTTGCGCCGTTGCCAAGTTTACTTTCTCCCATACCATAAAAAAAGAATTGCAAAAACCAGGTAATGCCTGCCAGTGCGGAAAAGAGATAATTGGCGGCCAGCGGTGTTTGTTTGTTGGTATAGTCTCCAAATGTTTTGTTGCGCGCATTCAAAATCATACACCATATAAAATTGGTGGTAAGGCCGCCCCACAACACCACCACGTATGTAACATTGTTCTGGTACAGGAACTCGCCCTGGCCGGGGTTTGCAGCTTTCCACAGGTTGTTGGCCAGTTCAGCCATGGGCTTACCTGCCTCCAGGCCAAAATTGAAGCAGGCGCTTAATACGCCGGACACGATTGCTACAAACATGCCAAGACCAAACCTGTACTCTGTTTTGCCACCGGCGCCATGCGGGTCTGTAGTATGACTGCTGATCTGTTTTTCCTTCATCATACCGGCTTTGCCACAGATAACAATACCTACTATGCAAAGCGCGAGACCCGCCAATACGGTGAGCCCCCAGTTTGTTTGGGTGAGCAGCGATAATGTGTCTTTACCTGCTTTCGGAAACAGGTCGTAATACAAAGCCGGAATCAATGCACCGAATACCATACAGAGGCCAAGTATAACACTGCTGCCGAGTGATACGCCAAGATAGCGGACGCCCAGGCCATACGTTAAACCCCCGATGCCCCATAATACGCCAAAGAAATAACACATACCAAGTGTTGTACCACCTGCACTTTTTATAATGTCTGCAAAGCCGGGTATGGTTAACCAGGCGGCTAGTGGTGGAGCGATCAGCCAGGAAAACAGGCCGCCCACAATCCAGAAGCTCTCCCAATGCCAGCCCCTTACTTTCTTATAGGGCATGTAGAAACTACCCGAAGCAAAGCCGCCGATAAAATGAAATATTACACCAAGTAAAGCCTGCATGTTTTGTTGAATTTTCTATGGCAATGAATGATATATGTAAAAGTAGCCGCTGCCGTTATGCTAACTGTCATGGTCTGTTATGTAAACATTATTCAAATAAAATACATTTCGCAGTAATGCAGGCAGGCAATTATAAACAGCATACCAGCGGCATGGATTATTTTTTAACCGTAATAGATGCAACTTTTTACATTTGCGAAAATTTAGGTGCATGAATCTTATTGAAGAATTACGGTGGAGAGGTTTGATACAGGACATTATGCCTGGTACAGCAGAACAACTGAACAAGGAAATGACTTCCGGTTATATTGGTTTTGACCCTACCGCAGATAGTTTACATATAGGCAGCCTGGTGCCCATATTACTGCTGGTACATATGCAACGGGCAGGGCATAAACCGTATGCGCTGGTTGGTGGTGCAACGGGCATGGTGGGCGACCCCACAGGTAAAAGTGAAGAAAGAAATTTACTGAGCGCTGATGTGTTGGAAAAAAACCAGGCTGGTGTAAAAAAGCAGTTAGCAAAATTTCTCGACTTTGACCCTGCAAAGCCAAATGCAGCAGTAATGGTGAACAATTACGACTGGTTTAAAAATATGGGTTTCCTGGAGTTTATACGCGACGCTGGCAAGCACATTACAGTAAACTATATGATGGCCAAAGACAGCGTAAAGAAACGGCTGCAGGGAGATGCCGGGTTAAGCTTTACAGAGTTTACTTACCAGCTTATACAGGGTTATGACTTTTACTGGCTTTATACCAATATGAACTGCAAGCTGCAGATGGGCGGCAGCGACCAATGGGGCAATATTACTACCGGTACCGAATTCATCAGGCGTAAGGCTGGTGGAGAAGCATTTGCATTTACATGCCCGCTGATGACAAAGGCAGATGGCGGAAAATTTGGTAAAACGGAGAAAGGCAATGTATGGCTGGACCCCGAAAAAACAACCCCTTACCAGTTCTACCAGTTTTGGTTCAATGCATCTGACGATGATGCAAAAAAATGGATCAAGATCTTTACCTTTTTAAAGGAAGATGAGATCAACACCCTTATTGAAGCAAATGACAGCGACCCGGCTGCAAGATTGTTGCAAAAAACACTTGCCAAAGAAATTACCACTTTCGTGCATGGCGAAGACGGCTACCTTTCTGCCATGGAAACAACGCAAAAAATATTTGCCAATAAAAGCGCCGACGCTGACAGCCTGAGCGAACAGGACCTGGAAGAAATGGAAGGCATTGTAAAATGCAGCTTCGATAAAAATGCTTTGGAGACTACAGACATCATCTCCTTCCTGGCAGCGACAAACATATTCCCCAGCAAAGGTGAAGCGAGGAAAACAGTGCAAAACGGCGGGGTAAGCATTAACAGGAAAAAGGTGGAGGATATACAACAAAAAATGACTTTATCGATGTTGTTGCACGGCAGGTACCTGCTGGTACAAAAAGGTAAAAAGAACTTTTACCTTGTTACAGTAGCATAGATAAAATACTTATACGCAAAAAAACAGGCAGTTGATGAATATCACTGCCTGTTGTAGTTTAACAATCCGTCCTTAGTACTTAGTGCGTTTATTTCTGTAGCGTAATGTCTCCAAGATCTGCTGCACCACCTTCTGTAACCTGCACACCTTCTTTAATCACATCTTTATAAGGTTCTACAGCATCGATGTAAATTTTATAGGTGCCAGCTTTGGCATTCTGTATTTCGAACATGCCCTGGTTGATGATTGCTTTTAATGTGTCAGTTGAAGAAAGTGCCCAAACCTGTGAAGCACCGTCGGGAGGAACAACTTTTCCTTTTATTGAACCACCATCAAAATTTTCAAAGGAAACCAATCCTACAAAAAGTGCTGCTAATGCCAGCACACCAATTCTTGTGTTTTTCATGACTGAGCGTTTTTAAACGGCGGCTAATGAACCACCATATTGCGATAAAAAAACAACTACCATGCCAAGAAAATACAGCGTTTCCTGAAATTTTTTCCGCAACAAAATGTGCATTGAAAAGTGCAGAATGCGTGCAAAAGAGTACGTGCAGAAATTTGGAACAGGCTATACCAGGTTGTAGTTTTATATCACATTAGAGCGCAGTAATTAATCTGTAAAAAGAAAGAACACTGGGACTCTGCGGGCTACATTGGTTTCTTACACGAAGCATTCATATGAGCCCCGAAAGCATCGGATTGAGCAGGTGTACATGTTTAGGCAGGTACGCATGTAAAATTTGATGCTTTCTTTATTTATGCTTTTCGAAAACCCCGGTGGTACGTCTTTGCACTTTACCTCCTACCTTCGTAAAAACATTTTCAACGTACAATTGTTTCTTAAACAGCTTTTACCTTTGCTGGCTTTCAATGTTTAACATAAACGTCTGCAATTCGTTCCTGTATTTTACTGCGCCGCATGCCACGCAGCATCGATGATGCATATTGATCTGCCGTACAAGTGAGTGACACAACAGGCGATGACCATTGAACGAAATGCTGACCAACAAATTTTATTATGAAAATACACGATATAAAAACTTTAGGCGAATTAAAGAAGAGTGGCTACAAACCTTTATCGGTTAAGGATGAATTGCGCAAAAACCTGGTGGAGAAAATACGCAATAAAGAAAACACGTTTAACGGCATCATTGGTTATGAAGACACCGTAATACCAGATACAGAAAGGGCGATCCTGAGCAGGCATAACATCCTGTTTCTCGGTTTACGCGGACAGGCAAAAACAAGAATGGCGCGGCAGATGACAGAACTGCTGGATGAATATATACCGGTAGTGCATGGCAGCGAAATAAACGATGACCCGTTAAACCCGCTTAGCAAATATGCAAAGGACCAGATTGCAGAACATGGTGATGATACACCCATTTACTGGCTGCACCGCAGTGAACGGTACGGTGAAAAACTGGCAACACCCGATGTTAGTGTGGCAGATCTTATCGGCGATATTGACCCAATAAAAGCAGCCAACCTGAGACTGAGTTTTGCTGATGAACGTGTAATACACTATGGTATCATTCCACGCAGTAACCGCAGCATTTTTGTGATCAACGAAATACCCGATCTGCAGGCGCGTATACAGGTGGCTCTATTCAACATTCTCGAAGAAGGTGACATACAGATCCGCGGTTTTAAACTGCGTATGCCGCTTGATATTATGTTTGTCTTTACTGCCAACCCCGAAGATTATACCAACCGCGGCAGTATAGTAACGCCTCTTAAAGACCGTATACAAAGCCAGATATTAACACACTACCCCAAAGACATTGAAACATCTTTGTCTATTACAGAGCAGGAAGCAGATATACTTGAAGAACAACAACACGTAAGCGTTAGCGACCTCGTAAAACGCCTGATAGAACAGGTGGCTTTTGAAGCACGTAACAATGAGTACGTAGATAAAAAGAGCGGTGTAAGCGCAAGGCTTACCATCGCTGCATTTGAGAATGCCGTAAGCAGTGCCGAACGCAGGGCTATCATACACGGCGAAAAGGATACACAGGTATGGATAAGCGATCTTGCCGGCATCATACCATCTATTACAGGCAAGATTGAACTGGTGTACGAAGGCGAGCAGGAAGGGCCATACCAGGTAGCGCTCAACCTGCTTGATAAATCTATCCGCTCGCAGTTTATCACCTATTTCCCCAATCCGGAATCGCTTAAAAAAAGGAAGTCAACCGGCAAAGCATCACAGGCACAAAAAGAAGACGACCCTTATAAAGAAATAACCAAATGGTTTGATAAGGGTAATCACCTTGATATGCTTGTGGACATGAAAGATGCTGAAAAAATACAGGCATTGTATAAAGTAGAAGGCCTGTACGGCATTGTAAAAAAGCTGTACCCGCATGCAAACGAAAAAGAAAGCGCGTTACTAATGGAATTTGTGCTGCACGGCCTTGCTGCTTACTCGCTGATCAGTAAAAAAACGATTGAAGGAAAAATTCAGTTTAAAGACCTCATTGGCAGTATGATGAACCTTGGCCAGTTTAGTACAGACGAGGGAGAAGACGATACAGATATCTTTAATGAAGACGATTATAAGTAGGTATATATGATGGGCCCGGCAGTAACTTAAGCATGAAGCTTTGGTTGCGTCGCACACTTGTACTGCAACAAATCATTCAGCACAACCAGGTCGAGTATCCGGCCTGGTTGTTTTTTTATAACAGTAGTATTTTACGGATCATTATGCAATAATATTAACTTCTCTTTCCAGCCCAACACCAAATCTTTCTTTTACACTCGCTACAATTTTAGAAGAAAGATCATATATCTCCCCTCCTGTTGCATTCCCATAGTTAACGAGTACCAGTGCCTGCTTTGCATGACAGCCGGCATCACCTTCCCGGTAACCTTTCCAGCCGCATTGCTCAATAAGCCAGCCGGCTGCAAGCTTGGTGTCATGTGCGCCAAATGCATACCCAACAATCGCCGGGAACGCCTGCTGCAATGCAGTAAACTGCTCGTTGGGTACGGTGGGGTTTTTAAAGAAGCTACCGGCATTGCCAATCTCTTTGGGGTCTGGCAGCTTGCTGCTGCGGATATTGATCACCGCGCTGGAGATAGCCTGTATGGATAAGCTTTGCACATGCATCTTCTCCAGTTCCTGTTCTATTGCACCATACGAAGTATTGAAGACAGGCTTTTTGCGCAGCCTGAAAGTAACATTGAGAATAACAAACTGGTCTTTGTATTTTCTTTTAAACACACTTTCCCTGTATCCAAAAGCACAATCACCCGGCGAAAAATGCACTACTTCCCGGTCGTGCAGGTTGTAAGCTTCCAGTTCATGAAACACATCTTTTATTTCCACGCCATAAGCGCCAATATTTTGCATAGGGCTTGCGCCAACATTCCCCGGAATAAGGCTGAGGTTCTCTACACCGGCATAATTGTGCGCAATGCAATGCAATACAAAGCTGTGCCAGTTCTCCCCTGCCTGCGCCTTTACATAATACCAATCATTGTCTTCGTGTACCAGTTCAATTCCTTTCAGTTCGTTCTTTAAAATCAGTCCGTCAAAATCTTTGGTAAAGAGTACATTGCTGCCGCCGCCAAGCACCATTCGCTGTGTATGTTGCACCTGTTTGGCGTCAATAATACTTTGCAGTTCGTCCACAGCAGTAAAGGTTGAAAAGTACCTGGCTGTTGCAGTAATCCCAAATGTATTAAAAGGCTTTAAAGCAATGTTTTCCTGTATTTGCATGGCGTGTTGTAGATGTGCCTGGAACAATTCCAGTTAGGAAACAGGCGGCTTGCAATCATATGTTTATTGCACAACCTTAAAAGCGGATCGCTATCGTGCTTAGCGCCTACAACTTATCCAGTGCCTGTGTGATGTCGTAAATAATGTCATCAACAAATTCAAGCCCTACAGAAATACGCACCAGTCCCGGCGTTATTCCCACACTCAGGCGTTCTTCCTCACTCAGCTTTGAGTGCGTTGTGCTCGACGGATGAGAAGCAATACTACGCGTATCGCCAAGATTGGCAGTCATAGACAGCATCTGCAGGCTGTTTAAAAACATGCGGCCGCTTTCTACACCGCCTTTTACTTCAAAACAAACAATGCCGCCACCGGCCTTCATTTGTTTAATAGCAATATCGTATTGCGGGTGGCTTTTTAAGAATGGATATTTCACCCACGAAACTTTGGGGTGCTGTTCCAGCGCCTGTGCTACCGTCATTGCATTCTCGCAGTGGCGTTGCAAACGCACATCCAGCGTCTCAAGGCTTTTACTCAATACCCATGCATTAAATGGCGATAACGACGGACCTGTATTCCTGCAGAAAAGATATATCTCACGGATCAGTTTTGCATCACCTACTACTACCCCGCCCAGTACACGCCCCTGCCCGTCGATCCATTTGGTGGCAGAATGCACACTCAGGTGTGCACCATACTTCAAAGGCTGCTGCAGCAATGGTGTGGCAAAGCAATTGTCAACATTCAGTATCAGGTTATGTTTTTTGGCAAACTGTCCTGCCCACTCAAGGTCAATAATTTCCAGTTGCGGGTTGGTTGGCGTTTCCAGGTAGATCATCCTGGTATTGGACTTTACTGCATTTTCCCATGCATCCTTGTCGCCTGCCGCAACAAGTGTAC
Organism: Panacibacter microcysteis; assembly: GCF_015831355.1. Taxonomy (NCBI): domain Bacteria; kingdom Pseudomonadati; phylum Bacteroidota; class Chitinophagia; order Chitinophagales; family Chitinophagaceae; genus Panacibacter; species Panacibacter microcysteis. The sequence continues at coordinate 536,960 of NZ_JADWYR010000002.1, read as the reverse complement.
ATTCAATACCATACTTTGGCAGAAACTTGGTAACAATGGTAAATGTGCTGCCAAATACAGAACTGCAGCATACAAGATGGTCACCCTGCTTAAGCAGCGAAAAGATGGAACCGAAAACTGCGGCCATACCACTTGCCGTGGCAAAACCTGCTTCCGCATTTTCCAGTGCACACATTTTGGCTACGAACTCGTCTACGGTGGGGTTACTAAAACGGCTGTAAATATTTTCGTCATTTTCTTCTGCAAAAGCACCGCGCATATCTTCCGCAGAATCGAAGGTAAAACTGCTGGTCAGAAACATAGGCGATGAATGCTCCATCTGCCAGGTCTGGTTGCCACGTACACGCACCGCTTTTGATAAAGGATGCAGCTCTCTTTGTTGTTCGCTCATTTAATAAAAACATTTATACAAGATCTGTAAATCCGGTTTCATATATCCCTGCATGCTTTGGCATACATCATCTACGGGTGCACAAAAACATTCCATTTAATGTCTGCACCTGCCGCTTTCAACGTTGCAGATACGGAACAGTATTTCTCCATTGACAAGTCTACGGCTCGTCTCGCTTTTTCTTCATCCACGTTGCCGTAAAGGTGAAAGTCGAGGGTCACATCTTTCCATAATGAAGGTTCTTTGCCTGCTTCACGTTCACCGTTTACGGTCATCTTATAATCACGCACTTCCTGTCGCTGCTTTTTTAAAATACTGATCACATCAATCGCGCTGCATCCAGCCACACCCATCAGCAGCATCTGCATAGGGCGTACACCAAAGTTCTGCCCGCCACTTTCCGGGCTTGTATCCATACGTACTACATGACCGTTCGCATCTGTTGCTTCGAAGCCATAATCGTTTTGTACACGTGCTAATTCAATCGTAACCATACATATAAATTTCGAATGGCGAAGTTATTCCATTTTGCAATAACGTGTGTGCGGTTAATGCCGGGCATTTAGGTAACGGGCAATAGTGCAGGTGGCATCGTCCCTTGTGTCACTCACTTGTACTTGCTGTTCTCTGCGCAGCATGGTGCAGCAGGTGCTGTTTTTTCTACCGGTATCATATGCACACATCATGAATTGCTGTACACGCCAGCAAACACCTTATGCCCGGGTAAAAGTTGTTGCCTGCCGTGCAGCCAACACTGCGTATTTCGTCTTGCTCCCGGTTCCCGCTATAATTCTTCACCATTCATCCTTCGCCGCCATTCGCCTTTTATTCATTAATTTGTGCCGCAAGCTGCTTAAAACATTACATGATTCCTGTCACCGATCAAACTGGTTTTTTAAACGCATACCTGCATGGTCAGTCTTCTGATGATCGCTATACCGGCAATGCTGAACTCCTTGCCAGCTGGAAAACATTCTTTGCATCATTTACCGGTCTGGGCACGGAAGAAATAGCCAACCGCAGCCAGGACATGATGCGTTTTCTGAAAGAGAATGGTGTTACCTACAATATTTACGGCGATCCGTCAGGTGCCAACCGTACATGGGATCTGGACATTATTCCTTTCCTTATCACCAAAGATGAATGGGCAAGTATTGAGGCAGGTCTCAAACAACGCAGCACGTTATTTGACCTTGTCCTCAAAGATATTTACGGCGAACAGCAACTGGTAAAAGAAGGCATATTGCCCATGGAGATCGTGTACAACCACCACGGCTTCATCAGGGAATGTTGTGGCATACAATTACCGGGTGCGCACAATCTCGTCGTTTACGCGGCAGATATGGCGCGCAGTGTAGATGGCAAAATATGGATATTGAACGACAGAACCCAGGCACCGTCCGGCTCCGGTTATGCCCTGGAAAACCGCCTGGCCATGGCACGCATTGTGCCCGAACTGTTCAGTGGGTTAAAAGTAAAAAGACTGTCGCCCTATTACAACACGTTGAGGAATGCCCTTACCCGTATTGCTCCACAACAAAACCGGCAACCGCGGATCGTGATACTTACACCCGGGCCCAGCAACGAAACATACTTTGAACATTCTTTCCTGTCTTCGCACCTGGGCTTTACCCTGGTACAGGGCGACGACCTGATGGTTAAAGATAATTGCGTATGGCTGAAGACACTGGGCGGCCTCGAAAAGGTAGATGTAATACTCCGCAGGGTAGATGATATGTATTGCGATCCACTGGAGCTGAAAGAAGATTCCCAGTTGGGTGTACCGGGGCTTTTACAAGCCGTTCGTGCAGGTAATGTAAGCATTGCAAACCCCTTGGGCAGCAGTGTGGTGGAAAACCCCGGGTTGATGCCTTTTCTGCCTGCTATAGCAAAACACTTCCTGGGTGAAGACCTGAAGCTTCCCAACATTGCGTCATGGTGGTGCGGGCAACCAACAGAATTGCAATATGTGCTGGACAATCTTTCCACGCTGGTCATTAAAAGAATTTTCCGTGAGTCGTTTAAACGCACCTCCGTCGATGCTACATTACTCAGTGCATCCGAACTAAAAGAATTGAAACAAAGCATACAGGCCAAACCGCATTTGTATGTGGGCCAGGAAAAAGTAAACTTCTCCTCCTCGCCCTCTTTTGCAGAAGGCAATATCGCGCCATGCCATGCATTATTCAGAAGTTTTGTTGTGAGCGATAATGGCGGGTATACGGTAATGAACGGCGGCTTAACAAGAACTTCTCTTGACGAAAATAACATCATCATTTCTAACCAGCTTGGTGGTTTCAGCAAAGACACCTGGATATTATCAGGCGGCGAAACCAGTAGTTTCAACGCTAAGAAAGAGCAGGAATATACACCTGGCAACCGGCAGCCTTACAAACAGGAAGACCTGCCAAGCCGTACAGCCGAAAATCTTTTCTGGGTGGGCCGCTATGCAGAAAGGGTGCTCGGCAACGCCCGTTTTCAGCGTACCATCATGCAGTTTGTAGGCGAAGCCAACAAAGCTTTTATGGAGAACGATCTTACCCTGAAAAAATGCCTGTTAAGGGCACTTACACTATATACACATACATATCCGGGCTTTGCTGGTGAAGGAAGTGAAGCCAAAATAAAAGAGCCATGGAAAGAGCTGGCCGATCTGCTCTTTAACAACAACCGCGTGGGAAGTCTCGGTTACAACATTGTTTCATTCACGCGTGCTGTACATGCAGTAAGGGACCACTGGTCTACCGATACCTGGCGGGTACTGCGTGAAATGGAAGAAGCATGGCAAACCGCTGCGGCAGCCAAACACACAGGGCATTATAAACTGCTGGGCGCCGTAGACAACCTCATCACCTCCATGATGGCCTTCATCAGCCTTAACCGCGAAAGCATTTCACGGGACCAGGGATGGACCTTGCTGGATACCGGCCGCAAGACCGAACAAAGCGTGCTGCTGATCGCAATGTTGCGTTCTGCACTTGTAGCAAAGCAGGATGAGCAGGTGGAACATATTTTACAGGAAGCAGTCTTAAACAGCAATGAAAGCCTCGTAAACTATCGCTTTAAATATCGTGCACACCTGCAGTTACCACTGGTACTCGATCTCATGCTGCTGGACCCCAACAATCCAAGATCGCTGGTTTACCAGGTGGAAAGACTAAAGGCATACCTTTCCGGCTTACCGAAGAAAAATGCGGGTCACGAACTCACAGAACATGAAAGACTTGCACTGGAAGCTTTTAGTATGATTAAACTGGCAGACAAAGACCAACTGTCTGTAGCTGATAAAAACAGCAACAGTTATAAAAAGCTGGATGAGTTTCTTACCAAAATGAATATGCTGTTGTACAACATCTCCAATGTTGTTTCAAAAACTTATTTCAGGCATGCAGAAACACAGCAACAATTATTCAGGTCTAAACTTTAAACAAATAATGCTGCACGCATTATGCAATACCAGGTAACCCATACAACAGAATACGAGTATCACCAGCCGGTAAGTATTTGCCATAATGTGGCGAAATTATTCCTGCGCGATACCTCCGATCAAAGCTGCAGGAAGACGCTCATAAAAATTTCCCCGGAGCCCGAAATAAAAAATGAATACACAGATTTTTTTGGTAATAAGACGCTTTATTTCGCCATACAGCATGAGCACAAACATTTGCGTGTTACCGTTACTTCAATAATCGATAAAAAACCGGGCGTTAATAACGCACCTGAACTGTTTACCAACACAGCATGGGAAGAGGTGCAGCAACAGATTGCAACCAACGGCGAGGCAGATTTCAGTGCCCGGCAGTATGTAGCAGAAACGGCCATTACACAGGCATCAGAACAAATCAGGGCTTATTCGCTGCAGTCTTTTACACCCGGACGTTCCATGCTGGCCGCTGCGAAAGAATTAATGCAGCGTATTCATACAGATTTTCAGTTCGTACCTGGTTTTACCACGGTGGCCACACCATTAGATGTAGTCATGAAAGAGCGCAAAGGAGTTTGCCAGGATTTTGCACACCTCGCTATTGCATGCATACGCGCTGTTGGCTTACCGGCCCGTTATGTAAGCGGCTACCTCGAAACGCTGCCTCCACCGGGCAAAGAAAAACTTACAGGCGTAGATGCATCGCATGCATGGTTTGCTGTGTATATGCCCAACCAGGGCTGGCTCGATTTTGATCCCACCAATAACATGATCCCCGCAGCACAGCACATTACCATTGGCTGGGGCAGAGACTATGCAGATATTACACCGCTCAAAGGTGTGATCCTCAGCAGCGGCCCACACCGGCTGCATGTTTCAGTAGATGTAAAAAGACTGGGATAATTTTTTGGTACCCGGCAGTTGAATAAGAATGTAGCTTTTGTTGCGTCGCACTCTTGTACGCCCGGCACATTATTCAGCAAACGCGAAGACCAAAGCGAATGATTGCTTATGGTTGCGCAGCAGGTATAATAACATGAATGGCTTTTGGTAAAACCGTGGCCTGTATTTCATTTACCTTACCAAGGTACTCGCCATCTACCTGGAAATGTACCGGCCGCCTCGATTGTATATGAATGTCTTTTACCTGGTGTACCTCTGTTTTTGCCGGATCATATGGTGAATGCGTAAACATCATTTTAAAAATTTCACGCACGGAAAACTGTTTGATCACAATGATTTCGAATAAATCATCTTCCAGGCTGCCGCCGGGGTTTATCAATGCGCCGGTACCATAACGCGTAGCGTTGGCAAGCACCACCATTTCTGCACTTTTACGCTGCGTAGACGATGGCATCTTTAATTCCACTTCCATTTTTTTCCGATGCATAAAAACACTCCAGCAGGCTTTTACATAGCCCCACATACCGCGTGAATCAAGTGTTTCAAACTTCCTGATCATGTACGCGTTGAAACCTATATCGCTCAGGTGAATGCATAATTCGTCATTCACTTTTATAAGATGAATTTCGTGCACCTCCCCTTCAGTAATATTTTGCAAAGCAGTTTCTACATCAGGTATATTGAACTCTTTGGCCATACCATTTGCAGAACCTGCAGGAACTATTGCCAGCGGAACCTTGTTTTCTGTAATACACTCAGCTACAAGCTTAACCGTTCCATCACCGCCAACAGCAACTACCCTGTCTGGCACTATTTTTTTTATATACTCCTGTATAGAGGTTACTTTACAATCTTCTTTTAACTCGAAAAAAAATAAATGGTGTGGTGTTGCAGCAAAGAAAGTTTCAATGGTTGTTTGCCAGTCTTCGTTATTGGAACCGGAGTTATTGTTGACAACGAACAACAATTTTAAAGCTTCCTTTTGTTGCATAATATAAACGGCATCTTTTAAGAACGATATTGATAATGGAAATAAAAGTTTATCACGGCTACGGACACGAAAACGACCTGATTGTTTTTGGGCATGTACTTGAAGCCAGCAAAAGCCAGCAACAAACATTTACAAATAGCGTGCTCAAAAATATGGTGCAACTGGTAAAGCTGTTCGTGGTAAAGCCTGTTGGCGGTATAAAAGTGCGGCTGCAATGGAACAATACGTGGTACGAAACGACTACCGCTAAAGATGGCTTCTTTCGCTTTGAATGGCAATCTGAAACTTCAACGCCTGCAGGCTGGCACACCGTAAGCGTAGAAGCTACCGGCACAGGTAACAGCCTGCTGGCTACCGGTGAGGGCAAAATATTTATTCCACACATTGCCCAGCATGTGTTCATTTCAGATATAGACGACACCATCCTGGTATCTCACTCCGCCACGGTGATCAAAAGGCTGAGGGTTTTGCTGAGTAAAAATCCGCACACGCGAAAACCTTTTGAAGATGTGGTAGCACATTATAACCTGCTTGCAAAAGCAAACAGGCAAGATGCGGTGCCCAACCCTTTCTTCTATGTATCGAGCAGCGAGTGGAACCTGTATGATTACCTGAATGAATTCTTTGCATTCAACGGTTTGCCTAAAGGCGCATTTTTACTGAATGCCATAAAGAAGCTGCACGAACTGGTAAAAACCGGCAAAACAAAACATGAAGGGAAGTTTATGCGTATAGCCAGGATCATTAAAACATTTCCCAACCAGCAGTTTGTATTACTGGGCGATAATTCCCAAAAAGACCCATCTATCTATGCGGCAGTTACTGAAGGCTTCCCGGGAAATGTGTATGCCGTTTACATCAGGAACGTACACAAGGAAAAAGTGCAGGAAACGCAGGAGATACTGGCCGGCATGGAACAGCGGGGTGTAAAAACCTGCTTCTATACAGGCAGCCCTGAAGCTATTGAACACTCCCGGATGATCGGGCTGATTTGAATAGAGCGAAACGTTCATAACAGCTTTCGCTGAGGTCTTCGCTTTGCCCAATAATGCTTAAACCGTACAAGAGTGCGACGCAACGGAAGCTCAATAGCAGTGCTGCAGCCCGGCTCATCATGCTTCACGCACCACTGAATTTTGTACGGCAGCATTTTCCCTTACCACGCGGTGAATGAATCTCATTTTTTCTTTTACGGACTGTGTAATGACAAAAGGATAAATGTCTTTTAAACCCATACTGCGATTGAGACTGTTCATGGCAAAAGTGAGTGGCAGCCATGTTTGAATAATGGTATCAAAATCTTCTATGGAATAGGGGTCTTTTTTTATTTCTGTATGCAGTTTGCGGGATTCTGCAACCAGCGGATGCACACTCATTCCAAAAGAATAAGCTGTTTCAAGCGTATCGATGATGTGCATGTAGTGGGCCCATGTTTCTGCCCAGTCTTCCCACGGATGCATGGTTGCATAAGCGCTTATATAATGTTCGTTCCAGTTGGCGGGAGCGCCTTCGTTGTAATGTTGCTGCAACGCCTCGCCGTAATCGAGTGTATCATCTCCAAACAAAGTCCTGAAAGTTTGCAGGTGGCTGGTATTTGCAATAAGCCTGTCCCAGTAATAATGGCCGATTTCGTGACGAAAATGACCGAGTACCGTTCTGTAAATTTCATCCATTTGTTTTCTTGCCATTTCCCGCTCTATATCGTCTGCTTCGGCAATGTTAAGTGTAATTACACCATTGTCGTGGCCGGTCATTACCCGTTCGTTATCATTCGTTGATTCATCTGCTTTGAAATCAAACACCAAACCGGTAGCATCATTGACGAGTTTGTTGTAAACCGGTAGTTTCATGCTTAAAAGCTGGTATACGAGCCGGTGTTTGGCTACTTCGATGGTGCGCCAGCGTTCCTGTAACTGAGGCTGCGTAATATCAGGAATGGTGCGGTTCAGCTCGCAGGCCGTACAAAAACCTGTTAGGCTATCGGCAGGCACCAGCCAGTTACAAACATTGTGTTGATGATTGTTACAATACCTGAAAACCATTTTTTTCCTTTTGTGGGTGAAAGACAAAAGGCCATTATTTTCCACAGTAAGTGCTACGGGTTGCAGCTTTTCTGCCACAAAACCCAGCGGCGCATTACAGTTGTTGCAAAAGGTATTTTCGAAATATACGGGCTGGTTGCAGTTGGTGCACTTAAAGAGTTTCATAATAATGCTGCTGATTGCAAATGATCTGCCAAATGCGTAAAAGACTGCATCGTGCCGGTATAGCCAGGCAAAACAACAGCAGGTCATCCAAATGCCCGGTGATTTTTATGTATGAAAACCACGACTGGCAGTCATTTCATTACGCAGGTATTTTCTCAACCAGCACTTCATTACCTTTCCTGTTATAATACGAGCAGGTCATAGCATGTAAACATACAAACCACTTTTCAACGCCATTCACTGCGCAGTCCTTACAAAAATCAACATAACCGGTTTTACCCTGCTGGTGGGCCTTTAGCGCCGCTTCAAAGGCTGGTTGGTTATACACATCTGCAATAACCAATGCTGTGTACATTGGCGCTGATTGTGTTTGATAATTGTTTGCACCCATGTAAAGTGTATGGCTGTCTTCTACCCATGTTTCAAATGCTGTAACACCCAATTGTTTAATGGTTTTAATGTAACCCGGAAAGTCTTCGCCGGATTTTACGAGGCTGTGCGCCGCTTTAATTTGCTCCACTGTAAACATGCTGAAAATTTTGTTGTATTAATAGCGCAAAAGTGGAGCAAACGTAACAGTTGCAATTGTAAAAAATCGTTTATTTACTGCAACCGTTTAAAAGCTTCAGGTGTATCACCGGTAAATTGGCGGAAGTCTTTTATAAAATGCGCCTGGTCGAAAAAATTGTTTTCATAGCAGATGTCGCTTAGCGATTTAGCACTGCCGAGTGCTTTCAACACTGTATTAAACCGTACAATAGAAGCAAACTTTTTTGGTGTGGTGCCTACAAGTTTTCGAAACCTTTTTTCAAAAGGGCTCTGGCTGATGTACAGCCTGCGGTGTAGTTGACTGATTTTAATTGCACCCTTTGAATCGTAGATCATGCGAACAGCTTCCATAATAAGTTTATCGTGCGCTTTCTCTTTTAGTTCCGCCAGTAAAAACTGCTCCACCACCCGGATGCGCTGAACAGTTGTTTTTGCCTGCGCCAGTTTCTCTTTTACATCATCGATCTTTTGCCGGTGAAAAATATTTTCCAGCGATACCTGCAGGTTAAACAATTCATTGGCAGGCGCATTTGCAAAATGGGCAAAACCGGTTACTGTAAAATAGACCAGGATGGTGCCTATGCTACCGGCATGTGCAAATATCCTGTACCGGTCTGCAATACCTGTAATGCCTGCAGAAGCCAGGAATGTTGGTGTATGATCTTCCATAACTGCAAGCTGCCCGTTGTATTGAAAACCGATGACCATACCGGCAGCAGGCAATACTTTGTAGGTATGTGCTGCCGGGTTTTCTGATACCACGTAGTACCTGATGTAAGGTTTTAAATGCGCTGCCGGTAAAAACTGCTCAAATCTCATTGCTGATATCTTTTCCAAAAACAAGCTCGTAACCGTTATTATCCAGGATGGAAAAGTCACGCATCTTGTAGGCTCTGTTTGCGATTGTTGTTTTTATTACAGCCACATCTTTGACTGCTTCCCATAGTTCATCAACATGATCGGTCGTTATAAAAATACTACCGGTTAACACAGGTTTTCGAAAAAAGCCTGTTTCGTCACCTGTATCGCATGCTGTACGATCATCCTGCGGCACGATGAACATGAGTTCTACCTCATCCCTTGTTAAGGAAACAAAGCCCGGGAAATTACCAACGCCTTTAAAGCCCAACACAGTTTCGTAAAACCAGATCGTGGCATCCAGGTCTTTTGTCCATAAAATGGGGCTCAACTTTTTCATTGTTATAATAAGCGCGGGCTAAACATCTTTACATATGAAAGATATTGAATTTATGGCCGTCAGGATCAGCGAAAACAAACCCATAATAACCTTCGCCAAAAGCAGCCGGCTCTGTAACCATTTGCCCGCCGGCATTTCTAACTGCTTCGGCCCATTCATGCACTTCTGCTATACTATTAGCAGAAAGGGTAAAAATGATCTCGTTGCCTTTTTCCAGGTCAGCAATCTCACCACCGATGTTTGACTGTAATACCTCTTTTAAAAAGAAATGGATTACAAAATCATCATCGCCCACCAGGAAACTGGTTAAGTCTTTTGATACGCCATTTGGCCGAAAACCCAATGCTGTATAAAAAGCGGTTGTTCTTGCAAGGTCAGCAACTGCAAAGTTTGCCCATATCTTTTTTGTATGCATAACATTCTTTTAGTGTGTATAAAAATGATCGTCAAAATTAGTTTGTTCGCCAAAGAACCGCCCGGGTTAATTGCGGCAATATAGAGGTCAACTGCGCAATAGCTGGCAGCCCGTTAACCCTCACAAAATTGAAAAATGCTGTACTTAACTGCATTGCTGCTATCGGCTTTGGTTGTGTCACTCACTTGTACGGCTGGTTCGCTTTGCAACATAGTGCGGCCTTCCTTCATTTCACAAGCAGGTGCTTAACATTGCTGTTACTATACTTTCAGTATTCTGTATCACAAATATTGCTGGCCGACTTTAAAGCTGCATAGCATAAAACAAAACGCTGCAGCTGCCATGTAAAACGGAACGTTGAACCGAGCGTGGCAACAGGCGATGCCACATGAACTACAGCTGACTAACACATGTCTTGCTTCTCAAATTTAAAAGGCGGGTGTATAATACGCTACCTGTTGCATGCATGCAGCAATTAATACCTCACTGTTTCACACAATCGCTGCCCGGCGTGGTGCAACGCTTACTGTTTTTGTATAAATATAGCTGTGGCTCAATCATTGTTACCATAGCAGTGAAGCCGGCAACATAAGGCAATACGATTTAAACGTTTTTATATGCATGACAATAACAAAGAACAGGTAAACAACAATAACGCGGTAAGTGATGAGCAGGCAACACACACGGCCGTAAATCCGAACCCGGCAGCAAATGCCAACATACAGGAAAAGATTGAGGAGCTTACGCCGGATGAACATGACGCAGCAACAGACAATGTGGGGAGTGAGATAACAGACGGTGAAGGAGGATAGCAATGTACACAGGCCGCAGCAACGCGGCCTGTTCCTTTACAGGTATCATTGTTCTTGCACCTGGTTTAAAATCTTAACTATTTCGCCGGCACAAATAACAAAGCATCTGCAGCTACAGTTCCATCGGCGCCTTTTGCAGTAAGTGTAACAGACGTATTATTTCCTTTGGGCAGATAATGCGTGCCAAGTAAAACCCATTCACCACTTGTCTGCCCCTCAGCTTTCGTTGGCGTACGCACGGTAATCTTCGTGCCTTTGTCATTATTCAATTGATAACGTAAAAATGTTGATGCCTGCCCGGCCACGGGCACATAAGCATAGATAGCGTAGTTACCCGCATGTTGTACCGAAGGTGTATACACAACTGATGCCGGCTGCGCTGCCTGCGGTAGCATAATCCATGTGGTGCCATAGCCACCGTTTTGCTTTACCACGTGCGCTCCTGAAATTTTAACATGCGCAGCATCATTATCATCAACCAATATTTCGGCCACACTACCATCCATAAGCGGGTTTTGCGCAAGTAATGCCTGCAGTTTTTTTACGTCTACCTGCTGCACCGTGGTGTTATTGTCAATAGCCATACAAGCCGCGGCAGCACCGGATTGTGCCAACACCATAAACACAGGCTCCATACGTATAGAACCGTATGCAATATGGCTGGCACTTAAACAAACGGGTACAAGCAGGTTGGTACATTCTTCAGGCTTTGGCACCAAAGCGCGGTACGATACCGGGTATGGCCCAAAGCCGCCTACCTGCACATCGCCTTCATTTTTCACCATACCATTTACCACCAGCCGCTGGCAGTTGTGCGAGTCCATGGTGTATGCAGCCATGCCTGCACCATCGGTTATTACTTCCCGTCCTTCACAGTTATGTTGCGTCATTACATAAGCGCCAATCATGCGCCTGCTTTCGCGTACATATGCCTGCGGTGTAAAGTTGTTATTGTCTGTGTATTCATCTTTAGGATAGCCCCACTGCAGCATCTCATTACGCAGGTGTGCAGGCATACGCGGATCGTGACCAATAAAATACAGCAGACCCTGTGTATACAGTAACTGGTCTTTCAGTATTTGCTGGCGTGTTTTATAATCAGCATCCGGGTAAGCGTGGTTCATGCCAATATAATCTGTAGAGAAAGGCCCGTTATTGTTGATATCGGTTTTATTATTGGGCATTATGTCAATCTTCAGCACACGGTCATTCAGTTCCTTTGGTTTAAAGATGGCTATATACCGCAGCAGTAACTCGTAATTTGAAGGGTCATAACCGGCAGGTGCCGTAATATCAATCCTGTTGGCTGCATTGTTTGTAAGGCATATGCGGTAATTATATGTTTGCACCATCGCATTGCCTGTACCGTTTGGCAACAAGCTGTTGCTACTGATGCCCCACAAAAGCCCGCTGGTGCTGTCTCCTGCAATTTTATACGGGTCTACGCCATCAGGAAACTGGTGTTTATCCAGCAACTGTATACCGTTCCAGGTTTCGTTGTATGTTTTGTTGTCTTCCCTGCCTACGGTGTAGCGCACGCCTGCTTTTGCCATCAGGTCTCCTTCGTAACTGCAGTCAATAAACATTTTGGCGGTGATCGTTTTGTTTGTTGCAGCGGCAGGCATAAAAGCATTTTCAATCGTGATGCTTTGTATTGCGTTGTTTTGTTTTAGTGCACCGGTAATACGATACCCGTATAGTACCGGCACATTTGCTTCCCTGATGTAATCGTTAAAGATCTGTTCTGCCACATGCGGTTCAAAGATCCATGTCTCAAACTTGCCGTAGTGTTTGCCCAGGCGCCTGTAAAAATCTCTTGCAAGGCCGGTAACCACGTATTTGTTGCCAATGTCGGTATAACCCAATCCGCCGGAACTGAGGCCACCGGGGTGTTTGCCGGGTTCGATCAATATCACTTTCTTGTTTTGCCTGGCCGCTGTGTATGCGGCAATTACGCCGGCTGATGTACCACCATATATGCACACATCGTATTGCGCAAAAACGCCGGCGGCAAAAAGTACGGTTACTATAGAAAAAATGATGCATTTCATAGCTGTCAAAGTAAGCAAATACTTTGAGCGTTGTTGATGATGTAAGGCAGTTTTTTTGGGGATGCCGGCTGTAGTTTTTTATGGCATCGACTGTTGTGTCACTCACTTGTACGCTCGGTTGTTATGGCGACTGCAGCGATGTATTCACCCGGCGGCGCAACGTCATTGTCTCAAAATATATTCAGCACTACGCTTATTATTTGTGCAGCGGCCACCACAACCAACGCTTTTACCGGCGCTTTTTTACGATTTTGTCGATACGCCTTTTGTTTTGCTGTTGCAACAAAGAGGGATGCAAGTTCATCAGGATGTTTGCGATCATGATTGTCAGCGCAAACAGCCATTCCTGTTGATATAGTTTTGTAAAAACAAAAACCGTCACAAAAAGAAACCCCGCCAAATGGTCTGTTTCTGCACTTGTCATTGCTTTACGTACTTCCTGCAGGTCTGTTCCTGCGCTTTTACCGGCCAGTTGCAGCTTTTGATTCAGGAATTTAAATGGTGTATTTTTCACGATCCATTTAACCATGTTAACACCAACCCATTTGTTCACGTTGTCGCTTCTGATAAAATTGAGGTTGGATAATGTTGTATCGTAGAAACTTGTTTTTTTCAGCGCTGCCGTAACCAGCATACCAACAATAAAAGAAATAAAGACAACTGCTATACTGAATGACACATACTGGTAGACCATGGTTAGTTCTTTGTTTTAAAGTGCGTCTTTACGAGGTTGCGGGCTTGTTATGCTGCTTTATCAAAAAAGCGCGGCAATATAATCACTTTTATAAAGTACTAACCTGGTGGCACCGGTCATTACTTAGCTTTTCTTTATCAAATAATACATTGCAGACGTATAAAAATCCTGCAGAAAAGGAATGTGCAAGACCCTGGGAAGTTTCCTTGGTTTTAGCCCGAACTTGGTTTCATAATTTGGGTTAATAAGCCATTGCGTTTTTTTGATCACGGTGTAATTTTCTGCTTTTAGAATTTTATCGAATCTCCTGATACCGATGCCCGTTTTTCTGAGGTCTTCCAGGAATTCAATATCACCCCCGGATACGCCAAATAAACGCAACATACATTTCGGCAGTAAATGAATGTAAGGGCAATGGCTCACCCACTTACTTGTGCTTACCTGCTGGTGACCGCCAAACGGCATGCGCCAGGGTGGGAATGCGAAAAAAACAACGCCATCTGCGGACATGAACTGCTTGAGATGTTTCATAAAATTTTCCTGGTGTGGTATATGTTCAATAACATCTTTCAGAAAAATGATATCGAAGGGGCCTTTTACTTCCGATACAGTAACATCGTAAATGTCTTTGTTGAGGATATGTATGTTTTCTTTAAACGGGTGTTCTGCATAAAACTTCAGCGCATTGTCATAGCTTGTTTTTGTCAACTCTACGCCCCAGCACTCATACCCTGATTCTAAAAATGGTTGCAGGTTTCCTCCTTCCCCGCATCCGACCTCCAGTACGCGATAGTGCCGGGAAGCTTTTTGTTGCGGATTGTTGGTGTTGGTAATGTACGGTAATACGAATTTTTTTGTGCTGATACTTTGTTCGTTGAAATAAAGTTGCCTGTCCAGGTGTCTTTTCTGCATGTAATTAAGATTTAGGGATAATTGCCTTTTTGTTTAACAGCCATGCAATGGGATGAACCCAGTTTACATATTATAATTTTTCGCAATCAGTGGCAATATATATAAAAAATAATTATAAGAAGAAAGCGGGCATGACTATAACGTAACAGTCAGTATGAACACGAAGAATGTTTGCATAAACAGATCGCTGCAGCCGCCATGAAAACGAACTGCACAAGTGAGTGACACAACAGGCGATGCCACAGGGTACACATGCTTACTTCATACTGTTACTTTTTGTTTTGGGCGCGGAACTGGCGCAGGTCTAACGTACACGGATAGTCATTGTTGATGGTTATGGCCGGAACATCTGTTTTAAATGGCTGGCGGTCATGTGTTATATAGTGCTGCACATCGGTAAACCAGGCACGTGGCTGTATGGTTTCCTGCGTGTGACCATGATCCCAAAAGCGGCTGATGCGGCGGCTTTCGGCTTCATAGGCATTGATAGGGAAGGTATCGTAATTTCTGCCGCCGGGATGGGCTACGTGGTAAGTGCAGCCTCCGATGCTGCGGCTGTTCCATGTATCAACAATATCAAATACAAGTGGCGTATCTACACCTATTGTCGGGTGAAGCGCAGAAGGTGGTTGCCAGGCCCTGTAACGGATGCCGCAGACATATACGCCGCTGGTAACGGTTTCTTTCAGTGGCACACGGCAACCATTGCACAGCAATACATAACGCTCTGCCGTAAAGTTGCGGAGGGTAACCTGTATTCTTTCCAGGGAGGAATCTACAAACCTTGCAGTGCCGCTGCTGCTCATTTCTTCGCCCAGTACATGCCAGGGTTCAATACCCATGCGTATCTCCATTTCAATGCCCTGCAGCCGGGTGGTGCCGTAGTGCGGGAAACGAAATTCGAAGTAGGCATCGAACCAGTTTATATCGAACGGGTAGCCTGCATTGTTGAGGTCTTCTACCACCTGTGCTATATCCTGCCGCACATAATAAGGCAGCATAAATTTATCGTGTAACTGTGTACCCCAGCGTACCAGGCCATGCTTGTAGGGCTGCTTCCAGAATTTTGCCACGAGTGCACGCAGCAGGAGCATTTGCAGCAAACTCATTTGTTTGTGCGGTGGCATATCGAATGCCCGGAATTCAAGAATACCAAGCCTGCCGGAAGATGAATCGGGCGAATACAATTTGTCTATGCAAAACTCTGAGCGGTGTGTGTTGCCGGTAATGTCTGTAAGCAGGTGGCGAAAAATCCTGTCTACCAGCCAGAAGGGCACGAAACCTTCGCCTGGATCGGGCACCTGTGAAAAGGCTATTTCCATTTCATACAATTTTTCATCGCGGCCTTCATCTATACGTGGCGCCTGGCTGGTAGGGCCGATGAATGAACCGGAGAAGAGGTAAGATAAGCCGGGATGGTGCTGCCAGTAAGTAACAAGGCTGCGCAACAGATCAGGCCTGCGCAGCAAAGGGCTGTCTGATGGCGTGGCGCCGCCAATGGTGATGTGGTTGCCACCGCCCGTACCGGTATGCCTGCCATCGAGCATAAATTTTTCGGTGCCCAGCCTTGACAGGTATGCCTGCTCATATAACGTATTGGTATTGATGAGCAATTCAGCCCAGTTTTTTGCCGGGTGGATGTTTACTTCTATAACACCGGGGTCTGGCGATACTACCAAACGCTCCATACGGTAATCGCGTGGCGGCTCATACCCTTCTATACGCACCGGCATGGATAGTTTTGCAGCTGTAGCCTCAATGGAAGCAACAGCATCGAGGTAATGCTCAAGGTACTGCATGGGTGGCAGAAAGATATAGATGATACCATCCCTGGCCTCTACGCACAAAGCGGTTTTAATGGTCTGCACCTCAAACGTGATGTTTTCTTCCTTGTCTGCGGTGCCCGGCTGACGTACAGGAGATGCTTCCGGGGGTTTATTTTGTTCTTCATTATTGTTTGCGGCGAAGTATTGCTTTTTGGGCTCCGGCACAAAATCATAAACCATTCCGTAGCGTTGTGGTATCATTTCATGATACGATTCCAGCGCAGGTAATTCATCAAACAAACTTCTTTCCACCTCCTGCGGGGTGGCAGCTTTAGAAACAACGGGTAACGAATCGAGTGGTAAGCGGAGACCTATGGGCGAGTTGCCCGGTAGCAGGAAGAGTTGCTCCCTGTTGAGCACCCACTTGCAACTGAGCCAGGTATTGTTCCAATAGTTCCACTGCAATGGTAATACATACCCTGCCGGTGCATCCAGGCCTTTGTCGAGCAACTGCGCAAGGGTTCTTCGTTCAATACTGTCTTTGAGACCGGCTTTTAAAGGATCGATGTTTACAGGTATTTTGCCTTCGCTCCATAAAAAGAAAAAGCTGTCTTCATAAGCTGCGCTTATATTGTCTGAGCTGATGGCAAGGTGCTTTGCCAGCTCTGTAATAAAAATCCCTGCTTCTTCATGTGTGTAACGCTTACCAGCCTGTTCCTGTGCAATGAGCTCAATATTGCGCCAGATGGGATAGCCATCTTTGCGCCAGTACAGGCCATATTGCCAGCGGGGCAGCGGCTCGCCGGGGTACCATTTTCCCTGTCCATAATGGATCATGCCATTCTCACCAAATTTGTCGCGCAACCGGAAAATGAGTTCATGGGATAACACGCGTTTATCCTTACCATCTGCTGTGGTGTTCCATTGTTCAGACTCCATGTCATCAATGGAAACAAAGGTTGGCTCCCCTCCCATCGTCATGCGCACATCACCTGCGTCAAGGTCTGCATCAATGCTGTAACCGAGTGCCTCTATGGCGGCCCACTGCGCTTCGGTATATGGTTTCGTTACGCGTGGATCTTCATGGATACGGGTAACACTGTTATCAAATTCAAATGTTACGGTGGCTTTATCCGTGGCACCAACTACCGGTGCAGCGCTGGTGTAATGAGGTGTGCATGCCAGCGGTATATGGCCCTCTCCAGCAAAAAGTCCTGATGTGGGGTCGAGACCCACCCAGCCTGCTCCTGGTATGTATACTTCAGTCCATGCGTGCAGGTCAGTAAAATCTGCTGCGGGGCCGGAAGGGCCGTCGAGCGACTTTACATCTGCTGTTAGCTGTACCAGGTAGCCTGATACAAACCTGGCAGCCAGGCCAAGATGCCTCAACACCTGCACCAGCAGCCACGCACTGTCCCTGCACGAGCCTAACGCTTTCGAGAGTGTGTCTTCCGGTGTTTGCACACCCGGCTCCATGCGAATAGTATAGGCAATGTCTTTGTTGATACGCTGGTTAATGTATACAAGAAAGTCAACAATTCCCTTTTCGGTGGTATCAACACCGCCTAACCAGGCTTGCAACAAAGTACCCGGCGTTTCTTTTTCCAGGTATGGCACCAGTTCCTTCTGCAACTGGCTGCTGTAACGAAAAGGAAATTTTTCTGCATACTCTTCTACAAAAAAGTCGAACGGGTTGATCACTTCCATCCTGGCGATCACTTCCACGTCAATCGTAAGCGCAGTAGTTTTTTCAGGAAATACCACGCGGGCCTGGTAATTACCAAAAGGGTCCTGCTGCCAGTGTATGAAATGATCTTTGGGCGTAAGTTTAAACGAGTATGCTTCGATGGGTGTACGTGAATGTACTGCAGGTCTTAAACGAAAGATATGCGGAGACAGCGTAACGGGCCTGTCGTAATGGTACGTTGTTTTGTGTTTAATAGCTACGCGTATTGCCATAAAAACGGTGTTGTTGTTTTGTGAGGCAAACAATCGTATGCTATAAAAATAAAGTATTATATGAACTTACCGGCAGTTTTTTAAATGGCCATGACTGCATTACTTTTTAAGCAGGTATGTTGGCTCTTTCGTTTTGCAGTTAAAAAGTGTGCCGCGAACAGAAGTGAAGCTATTGTTTTTTTCAGTTGCTGTTTTTTGTTGCACTGAATGCTTTATCTGTTGTTGTTTCAGCAGTAGTTTTTCATGGCATCGCCGGTTGTGTCACTCACTTCAGCGTTCCGTTTTTATGGCGACAGGAAACTGCTATCACCACATAAGACATACAACTGTTTTGCAGGCGGCAATACTACCCTGCGCATTGTTTAGTCTGCCATTGTACCACCATCTTTTATATGGTTTTTGCAATGCAAAAAAGCCATCTTATCGGATGGCTTTTTTAAACCTGGTAAAGGCTGTATGCAAAGTGTAAAATATTCGTAAGCCTTAGCCGGTAAATTTTTAGCGTGCAGTTACCAGTTTAATGGCTGCAATTGTAGCCGGTGGGTTTATGTCAAAAGGTTCAGAAGATGATTTTGGTTTTGGTGCATTGCTGAAAAGCATTAACTGTGAGGCTTTAGCTGCATCAACATCTTTGATTCTTACAGATACCTTAGGCAATGAACCACTTGAACCATCGGTACGTTTGGTAACGCTTAACACTTCCAGCGCAACCATGCCAAGGTTTGCACCCTGCAGGTTTCCATTGAGCGGGTCGTAGTTAATACTTACATCACCATCATATACAACTGCCAGAATTGTTTGGCCTACCAGCATTTTTAAACCCCTGGCACGCAAAGGCGTAACATTGGGAATTTTATCAAGCAATACTTCCGGGCCTTCTCCTGATCCCAGACCGGGACCAGCCTGTATATAATTTTGCAGGCCGTTGTTTGTGGGGCCGGCATTGATCCATGAAGTAGGAATTGTTTTCAGGGCGTGCCATCCTTCATCGCCTACTTCCCCGGTGTACAGGGTAATGGTTTTACCCACATTGTTTTGAAAGTATGCCAGTGTTTGTCTTTGGCCAATGCCGGCTATATTGTCATTGACCTGTGCAGATGTAAAATTGTTAGGAGGATTGCCATTATCGATACTTTCTTCATCTATTACGAGGAATACTGATTGACCGGCATTTACTGCATTATCAGCAATTGCAGCGGTTTCTGTTTCCTGTGTGCCTGCATAAGGATCTGCGGCTTCTTTTTTGCAGGATGAAAACAGTAGTACAACAAGAGAGAAAGCAGCAGAATAGCTGAGCGTTTTAAATGATGTGTATTGCATGGTCGTGTGTTTTATGTTTTTTGTTTTTATTGTTTTTTATTGCTTACCGGTAAGTGAATATTTGTTACCGGCAACAAACAACATGTAACATACCTGCAAAAAATATCTTATATAATTGCAGTTCCGGGGGGAATGCTTATATAAGGGGTGAACAATTATTGGCGCTGCGTTTTCGTTAATGCCTTTTTATAAGTCTTACTTTTATAAGTAATCTATTTTTCAAAACCGAATGATCATGAAAATTTTAAAGTTTGCTTTACCTGCGCTCTCTTTTATTATGGCTGTTGCAGCCTGCTCAAAAGACGACAGCAACACCAGTACCGCCATTACGGTACAGAATATTTCCGGTAAGTACGTGGTAAAAGGTCTCGTTTATACTGTTGCCGGTATAAGCTTTAACCTGTACGATTCTTTTCCTGCGTGTGAGAAGGACAATTATGTGTTGCTTAACACGGATAAAACTTTAAACTATGTAGATGACGGAGAGGTATGCGTGCCTTCTTCAGCAGATAATGGTACATGGGATGTAAGAAATGACAGCATTATCTTCACCAGCCAGTTTGAAAGTGCGAAGGTGCAAAGCTATGATGGCAAAACGCTTGTACTGACAGGCAACCCGGAATCTGAACCTTCTGTGGTGGCCACAACAACGCTTGAAAAACAATAACCCGTAGACTATACACAGTAAAGGTTCGTACAATTGTATGAACCTTTTTTTATTTCAGTCACTGGTCTGCTACCATTACATTATACAAACAAAGCCCGCTAATTGCGGGCTTTGCTGATGTGGCGTAAAAGCTGGTTTACACTGATGTGATTTGGTGCCGCCACAACAGGCAGCTCTACATTAAACTCATTTTCCACCTTGGCAAGCAGGTAATCTACTTCCCAATCGCAAAGTTGTTCTGCAAGATTTTGATTAAGATCTTTCCCGGATGGTTGCAGACTGAGACTTTTACGTAAAATCGATTTTAGTTTCTTATACTCATTACGCATAGTACAGTTATTTTGTAACTGTACATAACGCAATAAGAACCGGTTTTGATTTGCCGCCGGTTTGTTTTAACAAGTTGTTGCTGTTAAAGAAATGTTGCCAGGCAGCGCTTTTGTACCTGTCAATTTACATGTGTTGCAGGTACGCATTTTTACCAGGTTGTAACATAGTATGCCGGTAGGACCATGCTGCCATGAAAAACCACAGATGAACGGATTGCGACGCAACAGGTGATGCCATAAAAAACTACTGCCCGTACCATTATTTCTTCTTCTTTTTGTTATGCTTTTTTATACACCCTTACGTAATCGATATACATCTTAGCAGGCAATTTTGTATCATCAATTTGCTGGCCCGGCCAATCGCCACCCAATGCAAAGTTTAAGAGTATATAAAACGGTTTATGAAAGGCTTCTGTGTGGCCTGCATTGTTGGTAATATTCAGTTCATGGTACTGCTTTCCATCGAGGTACCAGCGTATGGCTGTACTGTCCCATTCAATAGCATACACATGATACTCAGAAGGCGTATAGGCAAGTGTATCGCCATGCATAACATGGCCGGCACTATCCCAGTGTGGTGTGCCAAACAACAGGCTGTCGGTATTGATGTGTTCCATGATATCAATTTCGCCTGATACAGGCCAGCCCACACTGTCGATGTTTGAACCGAGCATCCAGAATGCCGGCCAGAAACCCTGTGCCACCGGTATTTTGATGCGTGCTTCGATCTTACCATATAAAAACTCCTGCTTTCCTTTGGTGGTCATACGTGCAGAAGTATAATGACTGCTGTCTATGTTTTCTTTTTTACCTGTAATAACAAGATTCCCGTTGCTTACCGATGCATTGGCAGCATGGTAGTATTCCTGCTCATGGTTGCCCCAGCCGTGCCCGCCTTTTTCAAAATTCCAGCTCGTTGTATCTATGCTGTTACCGTCAAACTCATCTGCCCACACAAGCTGGTAACCGTTCATTTGCGGGGCAGCATCTGTACCGGCAGTATTTTCTGCGGCATTGTTGTTACACGAACTACTGATAAAGGAAATGCAAAGCAGCAAACATGCATGCACGATAATGGTTGGCTTCATAACTAAGGGGCTTTTTGAATACGGCAAGATAACTTTTTTCTTCAACCATTTCATACATTGCAGGAGGTAGCATAAGGTCTTCTTACATTTGCATACAGACAAGGTTTTAGTATTCCCCAATAAATCGATCATCAGCTATGGAACTTGGTATCAGTACTTTTGTTGAATTAACACCAGACCCTGCAACGGGCAGCACGATTACGCCTTACGAACGCTTCCAAAATCTTTTAGAAGAAGTAAAACTGGCCGATCAACTTGGTCTTGATGTGTTTGCAATCGGGGAACATCACCGCCCGGATTATCTTGTATCGTCACCTGCTACAGTACTGGCGGCGGCGGCAACTGTTACCAAAAATATCCGGCTTTCCAGCGCGGTAAGTGTGCTTAGTTCAGATGATCCTGTACGGGTGTTCCAGCAGTTTGCCACGTTAGATCTTATTTCCGGCGGCAGGGCCGAGATCATGGCCGGCCGTGGTTCTTTTATAGAATCGTTCCCGTTGTTTGGTTATGACCTGGATGATTACAACACGCTTTTTGAAGAAAAACTAAAACTGCTGGTTGCCATTAATAACAGTGAAAAAGTAACCTGGAAAGGCAAGCACCGGGCGCCTATTGATAACCTTGGCATATACCCGCGGCCATACCACGATAAGCTGCCCATATGGATCGCTATTGGTGGTACCCCCGCCTCTGTATACCGTGCTGCAAAACTTGGTTTGCCTTTAACCATTGCCATTATAGGCGGCAAGCCCGAACAATTTGTACCGCATGTAAATTATTATAAAGAAGAATATGCAAAAGCCGGGCATGATGCAGCACAACTGCAGTTATGCATTAACTCGCATGCTTACATTGCCGACGATTCCAAACAGGCTGCCGATGAGTTCTTTCCCGTATATGCACAGGTAATGAGCCGCATTGGCAAAGAACGTGGCTGGCCGCCCACTACAAGAGACCAGTTTGAATACATGCGCTCCCCGGTTGGTGCATTGCTGGTAGGAAGCCCGCAACAGGTAACCGACAAAATTTTATACGAGCATGAACTGTTTGGCAACACGAGGTTCATGGTGCAGTTTAGTGTGGGCACATTACCGCATAAACAAATGATGCATGCAATAGAGCTGTTTGGCACTGTTGTGGCACCGGCCGTAAAGAAAGCACTGGCGTAGGCTGATGGTACGGGCTTTTACCTAAGCATCAGCATCGTTGTGTCACTCACTTGTACTGCAGTGCTGTAGGCAGCGCAGTCAGCGTAAAAAACACCATTTTCAAACTCTTAAACAATCTTGATGAATAAGGTTTATTTATCAGTATTGCTGTTGCTAAGCTGCACGATCGCTCATGCGCAGTTTAATGACAGTACACATTATTATTTCAAATTATTGTCAACCGGTGTTATCAACAGTACCAACGATGCCAAATCGTATGTACTGAAAAACGGGTTCAATTTTAATGCGCAGAAGAAACGGTTTTCTTATAACACATATTTTAACTGGATATACGGCGAATTGCAGAACGAACTTACCAACAACGATTTTACCGCACACGGTGATGTTGATTTCAACAAAGGCATTACAAAGCTGTATTACTGGGGGCTCATCAACTACGACAAAATTTATTCGCTCAATATCAATTACCGTTTACAGGCCGGGGCCGGGCTTGCCTACAATATTATAGACAGCCCTGCATTGCGCATTAATGTTAGCGATGGGATTGTTTATGAAAAAGGCGACCTGCAGGATGCGACACTGGGAAGAGATGTTTACCAGGTGCCGCGTAACTCTTTCCGCTTGTCTTACAAATGGGAGATTGTTAACCGGTTTCGTATAGATGGTGTGCATTTCTACCAGCCTTCCCTGCTGTCAATAAAAGACTACATCATCCAGTCTTCCAGCAATCTTTCTGTAAAGCTTAACCAATGGCTTAGTATAACTGCTGCGCTCACCTATAACAGGGTAAGCAGGACAAACAGGGAAAACCTGCTGTTTACGTATGGACTTACCATAGAAAAGTATTTTTAGCCGCAATACAGACATGCTTTTATTTGCCGGCCATCACCTCGTTTACGAGGTATTGCATTTTTTGCAGGCCGGTTTTTGCCACCAGCATTGCGTCCTGCTTCCAGTATGTTTCGTTGAATAACTCCAGCGAGAGTACTTTGGTGCCACCAATCTTTTTCAATGAATGTAAAACCTCTTTTACTGGTGCAATACCATCGCCGGGATAAACGCGGTCGCTGTCGTTTTGTTCTGCAGCAGGTTTGCCGGGATAATCGTTCATGTGAATAACATCGATCACGTTACCATTTACGAGTTGCAGACAATTGAATCCTGAACCGCCACGAAAAAGGTGGTATACATCCGGTAAAATTTTTGCATCAGCGTGGTCGGTTGCCGCGGCAACAGCCAGTGCCTGGCTAAAGTTGTACAATGTACCGGATGCGCCCCAGAACTCCAGTAAGGGCATAACGCCGTATTTTTTTCCCAATTCCAGGATCGTCTTATACCGTTCTGCAGTCTTTTGTATATCGAGCGGCGCTCCCTGCTCCACACCGACAGGTGGCGCTGCAATTCTTTTACAACCGATGGCGGCAGCGGTTTTCATTTCCGCTTCAAGTTGTGCAACGGCAGCGTTTCGCTGGTCATCATCATCAACCATCCAGGAGGTAAAACTGATGAGATTATATACCTGCAGCTTACGGGCTTGTATAAATGCGTTCAATGACTGCACAGAATGGCCGCCGGCAAGGTGATCATTGATGTCATTTATCCAAAGTTCGAGACCATCATAACCCGCTTTTGCGGCTATATCTATGCTTTTAAGTAAACCAGGCTTTTGCCCCATGATCGTACTTGTATTCAGGCAAAAACGAAAGGGACCTTTTACGGTTGGCGCGGCACGTACAAATGATGACGGAATAAATGAAGCAAGTGTGGCGGCGCCGGATAATTTGAGCAGTTCTCTCCTGTTGAGCATGTGGGATATCTTTGCGGCTTAAGATAGAAAAAATATTCTTTCGGCAATGTTATTCATACAGGTGCTGGCAATTGCTGCAGATAAAGCTCCTGCGTTTTAATTTACCATTATATTTTTTTACAACGTTACCACCACAGGTAGCGCACTTCTTCCGGCTGTATACTTTCCAGTTTTTGCTGAGCACATTTTGCTTTTTCCACTTTAAAAAATCTTTGGTGTAGCTGTGTACAGCTTTTATAAGCGCTGTGAGTTTTTTAGCAGGAATTTTTGCGGTGATGCTTTCAGGATGTATGCCTGCACGGTACAAAGCCTCGTTTTTGATGATGTTGCCTGCGCCGGCGAATATTTCGGGATCAAGTATTACATCGCAGATAAGTGCTTCCCGGTGCTCCAGCACCAGTTTTTTTACTTTTGAGAAATTCCATTTTGGGCTAAGCAAATCAAGCTCCCAGTCATATACTTTATTGAGCGGCTCATTGATAATTTTTGCGGAGCAAACATAACAATGCAATGCACCGCTAGAAAAAATCAACGACAGTTTTGGGTTGGTATTTTTTCTTTCGTTGATGTAATACGTGCCGAATAATAAAAAATGTATGCGGAGTGTACATTTTGGCAAAACAACCAGGAAATGTTTACCCCAGGTTTTGAAGTCTTTAACCGTTTTATTTACAAGCTGGTCATAGTCAAGTTTTGCATAACCGGTTGCTTCAAGAATTTTCTTTCCCTTAAACTGGCGAACCTCTTCTCTGAGTATAACAAGTGAAGGACCTTCCATGTATTATCAAAGACAAAAAGCACACCCAAAAAATGTATGATTGCAGCACGACCTGGTATGCTGTAACCTTCCCGAATAAATGGCATTGTTAATATACAGCGGGTACGCGCTAATTTAAGTACAGCAACCCATAAGCGTGCCTGTGGTTGGCGCTGGTGGCAGCACATGCAGAATAGTAATACTACAGTACAAGAGTGCGACGCAAGAAAAGCTACATAGCAGCAATGCTGCCTGGTACAAATATATTTTTATACTGTTGCTTCTTCGCTCAATGGCTGCACTACCTTTTCCTGGCACGATGGGCAAATAACAGATTTTGTTTCCATCTCATGAATGGTTCCGAAAACTTTACGATTGGTCAATGCATCGTGCCATTCGTTTTTAAATTCCACCTTACCGCAAATGGCGCAACGTTGCTCGTGTGCAGTTTGATTCTCGGTGAACAGAATTGATGGGGAAATTTTTCCATGATTGATGAGATCATGTTCTATAGAAACTACATCGTCACTTTCTTTTTTTACGATCATACGCATAAACTGCGCCGTGGCAGGCGCATCGCACCTGTAGTTGAGAATGTAGGGCTTATTGGTGATGAGAACCCTTGTTATGATTGAATCCAGGAACATGCGGACAGGATCGCCCTTTATAAAACTGAGGAAGGGAACGCCTTCGATATTTTCTGCTCTTAAAAAGCCAGCATCATTTTTTGAGGCGAGGTCATTCCAGCCTGTGTCTGCTTTTATAATCTGCCTTTTTGCATTGAGCCACATTTTAGCCATAGGTATAACAATTGCTTATTAAAGATTGAGCTTTATTTACTTTATTTGCTTTATTACGAAAAGTACCAGCAAAATTAAAAACACCTGATGAGTTTAAGTCCTGATTATGTTGTTGCTATCGGAGCCTCTGCCGGCGGCCTGATACCACTACAAGAGCTGATCGAATCACTTCCTGCCGATATTGGTAATGTGGCCATTGTTATTGCGCAACATCTTAGCCCCGAATACAAAAGTATGCTTCCTGAAATCATTAGCAGGAAGACAGCATTTCCTACAACTACTATAATTAACGATGAGAAACTTGAGCTGAATCATATATATGTAACACCACCCAATTGTGATGCCATTTTTAAAGACAACAGTTTACAGATTGTTGAGACAACTATTGGCGGTCCGAGGCCAAATATTGACCGGCTTTTTACCAGTCTTGCCAAAACATATGGCAGTAAGGCCATCGGTATTATTTTATCTGGTACAGGCCATGACGGCAGCAATGGTATAAAAAAAATAAAGGAAGCAGGTGGTTTAACAATTTGCCAGGACCCTTCCAATGCAAAATACACCGGTATGCCGCAGGCAGCCATGAATACGGGCATGGTAGATGTAATTTTACCGGCAGCAGAAATAGGTGCTAAACTTGTGGAGCTGATACACGAGGAAAAACCAGTGATATTAAAGAAGGCGGAGAAGAAATCACCTGAGGGATCTGAGTCTGACAACGACATTACACAACTGCTGTATTTACTGGAAGAGAAGGTAGGCACCAACTTTAACAACTATAAGTCTTCAACAATCATCAGGCGCATTGAGAAAAGGCTGAAAGAACTGTCGCTGTCGAGCATTAAACAATACCTCAGTTACATCAACGAACACGATGCAGAACTGGACTTGTTTTATAACTACCTGCTGATTGGCGTAACCTCATTCTTCCGGGATATAGAAGCATTTGATGAACTGAAAAATATTCTGAAGGACTACATTGCCAAACTGCCCAGCAAAAGCAGTTTTAGGGTATGGGTGCCGGGATGCGCAACAGGTGAGGAAAGTGTAAGTCTTGCAATTATCATTAACGAACTGTTTGGCGAACTGACGCGATACGACATCAAACTACAGATTTTTGCCACAGACATCGACAATAATGCTTTAAAGTTTGCAAGGCGTGGCGCTTATGAGAAACATAAAGTAGAGGCATTGCCGAAGGAAATCATCAAAAAATATTTTATTGAAGAAAAGGATAAATATGAAACCACACTGGAATTAAAGAACAGTATATTATATACACGGCATGATCTTACCAGCAACCCGCCTTTCCTGAGATTAGACCTCATTAGTTGCCGCAACCTTTTCATTTATTTTAACCAGTCTTTGCAGAACCAGTTGTTCCCGATCTTCCAGTATTCGCTGAACAATAATGGCATTTTGTTTTTAGGTAAGTCTGAATCGATCGGCAACTTCAAAGCTTCTTTCAACACGATTAGTCCCAAGTACAGGATATTCTCGAGGAAAGAAACCGAGAGCGGCAAAACAATGCGTATACCTTCGAGAAAATCTGTAACCGGTGAGAAAGTTTCATCGTCTACGCATGGCATAACCAAGATATCTTTTTCTATACAGGACATGGTGAAGGAAACCATCTTTACCACTTTTGACAAACCGTATATTATTATTGATGAACATGCGGATATCATTGAAATATCCGGCGATGTAAATAAATATATTTCCATTAAATCCGGCAATGCCAATATTAACCTGCTGCGCCTGATAAAAGAAGAATTGCACCTGGAGTTACGGTCGTTGTTATCCAATGCAGTAAACAATAAAAAGAATGTTTCAGGCAGGCTTAGAAGGCTTAAACAGGATGCGTCTCAGCAACTGATGCGGATACAGATAAAACCGCTTTATCTCTCCAAACCAAAAATGCCTTTCTTCATGGTCATTTTTGATTCGATTGATATTGAAGAACCCTTTTTGAATGTAACCGAAGCCCAGGGTTCGCTTTTATCTGATACCAAGCGGATCGAAGAACTGGAATATGAGCTGGAAGGTAACCGGCAGCACATGAATACGCTGATTGAAGAACTGGAGACCACGAATGAAGAATTGCAGGCACTCAACGAAGAACTGCAATCATCCAATGAAGAAATGCAGGCTTCCAATGAAGAGCTCGAAACATCGAACGAAGAGTTGCATGCCACAAACGAGGAACTGGAAAACGCTTATGTAGACCTGCGTACCCTTACATCGAGACTGGCAAGACAAAAGCAGATGCTGGAACAGGTGGCGATGGCTTCGCCGGATTTGATTGCCGTTCTAAGAGGAGACGATTTTGTATTTGAATATATCAATCCATCATTGCAGCAACTGTTTCCACGTAAAAATTTTAATGGTACTACGCTTGAAAACCTGCTGCCGAAAATGTTGAGCGATGAATCCTTTGATACATTGCAGGAAATAAAGAAAACAAAATCTACCTATCGTAAAAAAGAAGTGCCGCTGGTTTTTGACTATAACAACGATGGTTATAATGAGACCAGGTATTTTAATATTACCTGTGCGCCCCTTGTTGCCGAGGATAGTAACGATACTGATATAATTGTGTATGCTGTAGACATTACAGACGCCATCATTGTGAGGAATAAAGCGCAGGAAAACGCAGACTTCTTTAGCACGCTGGCAGAATCGATGCCGCAAAAGGTATGGATAGCAGAAAACAGCGGCTATATAACTTACATCAACAAAACTTTCCGGAATTACTTTAACATTGGTTTGTTTGAGAAAAACCAGATGACGATTAACATGTTCCTGGATGAACCGGATGCTGTGATGTTTGACGAGATGTGGCACAAAAACCTGAAAGACAAAACACCTTTCAAGATGCAGGTTCAGTTTAAAGTGGATGACCACACCCAACACTGGCACCTGTGTGACTGCAGGCCGCTTAACGGCCCCGATGGAAAGATCAATAGCTGGATATGCACGGCAACCGATATTCATGAAGAAAAAACGATTGAGAAGAAAAAAGATGAATTCATGAGCATTGCAAGCCATGAATTGAAAACCCCGCTTACAACGATCATGGGTTACCTGCAGCTACTGGATGAAGTGCTAATGCAGGATGATTGTGAGACTGCCAAGGTCTATGTAAAGCGTGCCAATAAAGGCCTGAACCGCATTTCTGTTTTGGTGGGCGACCTGCTGGACGTAACAAGGATGGAAACAGGTAAGCTTACCTTCTATAAAGAGAAAGTTAGCTTTGACAAGCTGGTATCTGAAGCCATTGAAGACTTTAAACCACTCGCCAGCAGCCACGAACTGGTGGTGGAGTTACAGCAAACAAACCAGTATGTACATGTTGATAGCCTGCGCATACAACAGGTAATATTTAACCTGCTTAGTAATGCTGTAAAATATTCGCCGGAGGCTGACAAGATCATCGTTAAAACATACCACGCAGGCAATGCACTTTTTTTTGAAGTAGAAGATTTTGGACCAGGTGTTTCAGGTGCTTTTGCCGAGAAAATATTCGAGAAGTTTTTCCGTGCCAACGAGGGACAGGACTTTAATTCTGGCCTGGGAATTGGTTTATACATCTCCAAAGAAATCATCACAAGACATGGTGGTGATATTTTTTTACAATCTAAAGAAAAAGAAGGAAGCAAATTTATATTCCAATTACCAGTGGCAAAATGAGAAAGAAAATCCTGATCTGTGAAGATGATCCTGATATAATAGAATTACTGAATTTGGTTTTTATTAAAGACTACGATCTCAAAGCGGTGAGGAGTATCAATGACATTCATTCGCTTGTAACACGCACGGAGCCTGATCTTATTATAATGGATCTCTGGATCCCGCTGATAGGTGGTGAAGCAGCAATTCAACAACTGAAAGAACATGAGGAGACGAAAGATATTCCTGTTGTGATTATTTCTGCCAGCGATAAAATTGAAAACGTATACAGGAAAACAAATGCTACAGCATACATACCTAAGCCATTTTCTGTATCTCATTGCCGTACGGTAGTGAACGAAATACTTGCGGCAAAATATCAGGAAAATAAATAAACTGTTGAAAATATATACACCGGGGTAGAAGATTCTCCACACAACTTTTTAAGATTGATTAACTCGGGCATTTAACGCCTGCACGTTTGCGGTAAATCCAAAAAAAGATTCAGGCATAGAATGGCGGCACCCCGGTTACCGAACTGTAACCGGGGTGCTGCGCAGGGGACCGGGCGTACAAGAGTGCGACGCAACAAAAGCTCAATGCATATTCAGGCCCCAGGCTACAAATAAAAATCCCCGCATTACTGCGGGGAATTTTTATTTATTACCTCTAACCCAAAGCTACTTCACTTCTTCAAATTCTGCATCGGTAACTGTTTCGTTGTTAGCGCCGGTATTTCCGCCGCCGGCACCTGCATCAGGGCCTGGTTGTGCACCACCCGCTGCCTGCTGGGCTTTATAAATTTCTTCGCTTGCTGCTGTCCATGCAGTATTCATTTCTGCCATGGCCGCATCTACTGCTGTAACATCCTGTGCTTTGTGTGCATCTTTCAGTTTTGTAAGTGCAGCTTCGATCGGTGCTTTTTTATCAGCTGGAATTTTATCGCCAAACTCTTTGAACTGCTTTTCGGTTTGGAAGATCAGGCTGTCTGCCTGGTTAAGTTTATCAACTTTTTCACGTGCAGCTTTGTCTTCTGCCTCGTGTGCCCGGGCTTCTGCTTTCATCTTTTCCACTTCTTCTTTGCTTAAACCACTACCCGCTTCTATTTTGATCTTCTGCTCTTTGCCTGTGCCTTTGTCTTTTGCACTTACATGCAACATACCATTGGCATCTATATCGAAGGTTACTTCAATCTGTGGTACACCACGCGGAGCCGGTGGTATATTATCGAGATTGAACACGCCTAAGCTTTTGTTCTGGCTTGCCATTGGTCGCTCGCCCTGTAGCACATGTATTTGTACACCGGGCTGGTTATCGCTGGCAGTAGAGAATATCTCTGTTTTCTTTGAAGGAATGGTTGTGTTGGATGCGATCATAGTTGTCATTACACCGCCCATTGTTTCTATACCGAGCGACAGTGGTGTTACGTCGAGCAGCAACACATCTTTTACTTCACCGGTAAGTACCGCACCCTGTATGGCTGCACCAACTGCTACCACTTCATCCGGGTTTACACCACGGTTGGGTTTCTTGCCAAAGAATTTTTCTACAATTTCCTGAACTTTTGGTATACGTGTAGAACCACCTACCAGGATCACTTCATCTATTTGCGAGATAGAATAACCGGCATCTTTCAATGCTGCTTCACAAGGCTTCAGACATCTTGCGAAAAGGTTATCTGCAAGCTGCTCAAATTTAGCGCGGCTCAGTTTTTTTACCAGGTGTTTAGGCACACCATCTACAGCAGTGATGTAAGGAAGGTTGATTTCTGTTTCTGAAGAAGAACTTAATTCAACCTTTGCTTTTTCAGCAGCTTCTTTCAAACGCTGTAAAGCCATCGGGTCTTTACGCAGGTCAATGTTTTCGTCTTTTTTAAATTCCTCTGCCAGCCAGTCCATGATCACTTTATCAAAGTCGTCACCACCCAGGTGGGTATCACCATTGGTAGATTTCACTTCAAAAACACCATCGCCGAGCTCTAGTACAGATATATCGAATGTACCACCACCAAGGTCAAACACTGCGATTTTCTGGTCTGCATGTTTTTTATCCAACCCATAAGCCAGCGCTGCCGCTGTTGGTTCGTTCACGATCCTGCGAACATTTAAACCCGCAATTTCACCGGCTTCTTTGGTTGCCTGGCGCTGCGCATCGTTAAAATATGCTGGCACCGTAATGACTGCTTCATTTACTTCCTGGCCAAGATAATCTTCCGCTGTTTTCTTCATTTTCTGAAGGATCATGGCAGAAATTTCCTGCGGTGTATATAAACGGCCGTCTATATCTACACGCACTGTATTATTGTCGCCTTTGGCAACTTTATAGCTCCAGTGGCTGATCTCTTCTGTCACTTCATCATATTTGCGGCCCATAAAGCGCTTTACAGACATGATGGTATTGTGTGGGTTAGTGATTGCCTGGCGTTTTGCAGGATCACCCACTTTGCGCTCCCCGTTTTTAAGAAACGCAACTACCGAAGGCGTCGTTCTGCGCCCTTCATCATTGGCAATTACCACAGGTTCATTACCTTCCATTACAGCAACGCAACTGTTTGTAGTACCAAGGTCAATTCCTATTATTTTACCCATATTCTTTAATTTACTTTAGGTTAGTATTCAGTGATTTACTGGTTTCCTTTGTCAATCATTATGCCAGCGGGGTATATGTGAAAAAATGGCAGACCCAAACACATACCCGCCCGCGGTTAAAGTGGTTTCTTTTTGGGCGCCGGCATTGGTTTTCCATGGCATCGCCTGTTGTGTCACTCACTGCAGCGTTCGGAACGTTGATCAACATGGCTACGTCATACTAACAGCCCGCCGCACATTAAACTGTCATTACTGCCGCAATTTCCTACTGCGCAGGCAATCTCAAAATCTCCACGCCGGGCCATGTGCAATTCTTTATTTTTGAGAAGCCGCGTTTAAACCACGGCACCATTACCAACCGAAACATTACCTGATGAATTTTGCCATTGCCACCATTCAGCAACTTGTAAAAGAGCACTACGGCCTTGATGTCGAAGCCAAAGCCTTAACCGGCGAATATGAATTCAATTTCCTGCTTACCACAACAGGTGGTATCAAATACATTTTTAAAGTTGCGGGCGACGAAAACAGCTACGACTTTTTTGATGCGCAGGTAAAAATCGTTGCACACCTGGCAGATACCGGTGTTGCCGAAAAGCTTTTTACCTATATACCCAATAAACAAGGTGGGTACATTACTATTTACCATACAGGCAATAAATATTATTACCTGCGTTTGTTAACCTATCTCGAAGGCGAATTCTGGTGCAATATCCCTCATCATCCCGATGCACGCTATACAGATCTGGGTAATTTTCTCGGCAACATGGATAGAGCATTACAGCACTTTGCTCATCCCGCAATGCACCGGTATTATGTATGGGATATCAGCAACGCAGCCGATGCCAACCGAAAATTGCACTGCATTAAAGATCATGAGCGCAGGCGCATGGCGGGTTACTTTCTGCTGCAGTTCGAAACAGAAGTATTGCCGCTCATCTCCACCCTCAGGCATGCATACGTACACCACGATGCCAATGATACCAATATTCTCGTGCATGACAACCAGGTATCCGGTTTAATAGATTTCAGCGACATGGTATATACAGCGCTTATCAATAACCTCGCGGTAGCCTGTACCTATGCGGTTATGAACCATACAGATCCTTTATATGCAGCATCGCTTGTTGTACAAGGCTACCACACGGCTTACCCGCTTACCGAACAGGAAGTTGATATCTTATATTACCTCATTGCCGCGAGGCTTTGTATCAGCGTTACGCAAAGCGCCTGGAATGCTTCTATTCAAACAAACAATGAACACCATTTTATTTCAGAAAAACCGGCATGGGATCTTTTGTATAAGCTCATTCGTATCAACCCGCTGAAAGCTCAGCACAGCTTCAGAAAAGCCTGCGGTTTTCAACCGCTTATCAATAACGAAGACTACAGCAGCCTGCTTGCAGAAAGAGCAGCACATGTGGGCCGCAACCTCAGCATCAGCTATCGTCAAAAGCTAAAAATTGTGCGTGGCGCTTTACAGTACCTGTACGACGATAAAGGCAACACTTATGTAGATTGTGTAAACAATCCATCTCATGCAGGCCATTGCCACCCGGTGGTTGTTAAACGCATGCAAAAGCAAATAGCTACGCTCAATACCAATACACGCTACCTGCATGATCATATAGTCGATTACGCCAAAAAGCTTACAGCCAAATTACCGCCATCCTTATCTGTCTGCTATTTTACCAACAGCGGTAGCGAAGCCAACGACCTTGCCATCCGCATGGCGCGCCACTTCACCGGGCAAAAAGATATCATTGTGCTTGACCATGCTTACCACGGCACGTCTACAGTGGCCATGGAAATGAGCCCTTATAAATTCGACAGCAAAGGTGGCTTTGGCAAAATGCCCTGGATACACAAAGCCCAAAACCCCGACACTTACCGTGGCCCATACAAATATGCGGATGCTGACGCAGGTAAAAAATACGCAGCCGATGTGCAGCGC
This sequence comes from Panacibacter microcysteis, assembly GCF_015831355.1. NCBI lineage: Bacteria > Pseudomonadati > Bacteroidota > Chitinophagia > Chitinophagales > Chitinophagaceae > Panacibacter > Panacibacter microcysteis. The sequence continues at coordinate 502,540 of NZ_JADWYR010000002.1, read as the reverse complement.
ATCACCGGCGAATTAAAGCAGGCTAACAAGGCACCGGCCGCATTTATCTGCGAAACACTGCTGGGCGTGGGCGGACAAATTCCCCTGCCGGCAAACTACTTACCTGAAGTGTATAAGCACATACGCAATGCCGGCGGCGTCTGCATTGCAGACGAGGTGCAGGTTGGCTTTGGCCGTATTGGTGATCATTTCTGGGGCTTTGAACTGCAGGATGTAATACCCGATATTGTGGTAATGGGCAAACCCATTGGTAACGGTCACCCGCTGGCCGCAGTAGTGGTAACCAACGAAATAGCAGACGCTTTCAACAATGGCCTCGAATATTTCAACACGTTTGGCGGCAACCCGGTTTCAATGGCTGCAGGTATTGCAGTGCTGGATGTTATTGAAAGCGAGCAAATGCAGCAACACGCAAAAGATACCGGCGAATACCTCATGAACGGGCTGCGGCAACTGATGCAGCAATACACCATCATCGGCGATGTGCGGGGCCACGGTCTTTTTATTGGGGCCGAGCTGGTAAAAGACCGCACCACGCTGGAGCCCGCCATTCCGGAAATTGACAAAGTAGTGGAATATGTAAAATCGAAAGGCTATCTGTTAAGTACAGATGGACCACTGCACAATGTGTTAAAAATAAAACCGCCCATGCCTTTTAATAACAATAATGCCGATGAACTGCTGCAATACCTCGGTGAGGCTTTTTCGCTGTTATAAGAATGATGGAACCAGCAGCGGTTTTTCATGGCAGCATCGTTGCGTCGCATTACGTTTATCTGTTGTGCCGGTGGTATCTGCAGTTCCCGGTTTTTGGCAACGCATTTATAAAATAACCGTTCACAGGCAACCAGCTTATAACTGTTAGTTTATTACAGTAAAATGTAATAATTTTGCAACCTCAAATGAACATCCTGCTCAATATACAGCTTTCATACATGGCTTTTTTACGAAGCACCTGCTCTCATGTGCCATGAATTTCTGATCGTTTTACAACCGTGCGAAAGTAACCTGCTGCATACAGATATACAGTACAGGAGTGCGACGCAACAGGCGATGCCATTTGCACAACAGACAGGCCCATACAGAATTTTCTTTATAAACTTTTTTATATGTCAAACCAGGTTTTAGATAAAGTACTTGCCGGTCTTATGACCCGCTACAAAGAGCGTGTGCCTGATGTGCAGGCTGTTATCAATGCCATGATACACGAAGGCGTAATTGCATCGGGAGATGAGATTGAAAACGACCATATTGCGTTCAGAACAATGGGTGTACCACATCTTGGTATACAATCGCTGGAAAAGATTTTCCTGCACTATGGCTATACCAGGAAGGACCATTATTTTTTTCCTGCAAAAAAACTGAATGCGTACTGGTATGCACCACCATCACCGCAGTACCCACGTATTTTTATCAGTGAACTTATTATTAAAGAACTTACTGATGAGACACAGCAGATCATTCGCAGCTATACCAATGAAGTAACAGCAGACCCTGTGGATGCAATTGACCTGGATGATGCGGCTGCAGTGGACAGCTTTTTACACAGTGGTTTATGGCGCCTGCCAACACTGGAAGACTTCTTAGCACTCGGTAAAGAAAGTGAATACGCAGCATGGGTTATTTATAACCGCTATTATCTTAATCACTTTACGGTAAGCGTACACAACCTGAAAGACGGGTACAATACCATTGCATCATTCAATACATTCCTGGAACGCAACGGTTTTAAATTAAACGATTCCGGCGGTAAGATAAAAACGAGCCCCGATGGCAACCTGCTGCAAAGCTCAACGGTTGCAGAAATGATCAACGCTGCTTTTGCAGGCAATGTAAAACACATGATCTCCGGCTCTTACGTTGAATTTGCAGAAAGAAAGGTATTGCAACAATACCGCACATTACCTGCAAATGAAATAAAAAGGGAACACAGGCGCGAAGGTTTTGAAGCAGGCAATGCTGATAAAATTTTCGAAAGCACCTATGCATCACAAACAGCAAAACGATAACATTCAAACTACTCCTTTTACAGAAGGGGTTTTAAATTATTTTATATGGATTTTTTACAACAACTGGGCTTAGAACAGGAGAACGCAGGAGTATCAACGGGTGCGGAATGGCTTCCGTCAACAGGAGAAAAAATACAATCGTTCTCCCCTGTTGACGGCAGGCTGATTGGCAGCGTTACAGCAACAGACAAAGAAACATACGACAAAGTAGTTGCCAAAGCAACAGCCGCTTTTAAAGAATGGCGCATGGTGCCGGCACCAAGGCGTGGAGAAGTAGTGCGGCAGTTTGGCGAGGCCCTGCGTGAGAAAAAAGAAGCACTGGGCAAACTGGTGAGTTATGAAATGGGTAAAAGCCTGCAGGAAGGTTTAGGCGAAGTACAGGAAATGATCGACATCTGCGATTTTGCCGTTGGCTTATCGCGCCAGTTATATGGCTTAACCATGCACAGCGAAAGACCTTTGCACAGGATGTACGAACAATGGCACCCGCTGGGTATTGTTGGTATTATTTCTGCCTTCAACTTCCCTGTGGCTGTATGGAGCTGGAATACAGCCCTGTCATGGATCTGCGGCGATGTGTGCATCTGGAAGCCAAGCGAAAAAACGCCGTTGTGCGGTATTGCGTGCCAGAAAATAATTGCAGAAGTGTTTGCCAAAAACAATGTACCGGAAGGCGTAAGCTGTCTTGTACAGGGCGGCCGGGAAGTAGGTGAATGGCTTTCTAACGATACAAATATTCCGTTGGTTTCTGCAACCGGCTCTACCCGTATGGGCAAAGCTGTTTCAGCTGCAGTAGCTGCAAGGCTTGGCCGCTCCATACTGGAGCTGGGCGGCAATAATGCCATCATCATTTCTCAGCATGCAGATCTCGATATGTCTATTATTGGTGCATTGTTTGGCGCGGTAGGTACCGCCGGACAGCGTTGTACCTCTACCCGCAGGCTGATCATTCACGAATCTGTGTACGACACGTTTAAAGAGAAACTTGCAAACGCATACCAGCAGCTTAGTATAGGCGATCCGCTCGATACAAAGAATCATGTGGGCCCGCTGATTGATAAAGACGCTGTAAAACTTTACCTGGGTGCTATTGAACAGGGTAAACAGCAGGGCGCCACTTTTATTGTGGAAGGTGGTGTACTGGAAGGTGCTGGTTACGAAAGTGGCTGCTATGTAAAACCATGTATAGCAGAAGTAACCAACGATCTTGCTATTGTACAGCATGAAACATTTGCGCCGATTCTTTACCTGATCAAATACAAAACAATAGAAGAAGCCATTGAACTGCAGAACGGTGTACCACAGGGTTTATCATCTGCAATCATGACTTTGAACATACGTGAGTCTGAATTATTCCTGTCTCATGCAGGCAGCGACTGTGGTATTGCCAACGTAAACATTGGAACAAGCGGTGCAGAGATCGGTGGTGCATTTGGTGGAGAAAAAGAAACAGGCGGTGGCAGGGAAAGCGGTTCTGATGCATGGAAAGCATACATGCGCCGCCAGACAAATACCATGAACTGGGGTACTCAACTGCCGTTGGCGCAAGGTATTAAATTCCATATATAGCAGCGGTGCTGTTCTTTTTCGGTAACAATTCCTTAAAATTGCAGATAATTGCGGTATGCTTGTTAGTGAAACTGACAACTTACCGCAATTTTGTATTAAGAACCATTTACAGGACGATTGATTGGATTAGTTTTTGCAAAGCTTTGCTGCACAGAAAAAATGTTTGAATGTACCGGAGCCGCTTAGCGCGGTTTGCTCTTTGCGCTGTAGATAAACAACATGGCAGGTTCAACCATACTGCATTTGTTTAAAAACGAATTGGATTGTTTGTTGTGTACATGCCGCTGAACGCATATGCAGTACCGCTGATGCATGAAGAGATGACGTACAAGTGAGTGACACAAGGGACGATGCCATAAAAAACAACAGCCGGAACAACAGTTAAATTTCAGAACTCAACACATCAGACAGCCGTACAAAACGGAATTGTTTGCACATAAGAAAAAACGATTATGCAGCGACTGAAACTCTTTTTAGGATGCACTCTTCTGTTGGCATCGCAAATTACCAGTGGCCAGGCCAATGTAAAAGGCTGGCACTTGCTTGACCCACAAACCGATACATTTAATGGTATCAGCCTCAACAAAACATATGATTTGCTGAAGAGCAAAAAAGCAACACCGGTTATTGTTGCGGTAATAGATTCAGGAATTGACACCACACACGAAGACCTGAAAGGTATATTGTGGACAAACACGGGAGAAATACCGGGCAATGGCAAAGATGATGACGGTAATGGTTACGTTGATGATGTACATGGCTGGAACTTCCTGGGAAACAAAGACGGCAGCAACCTGAAAAAAGATGTGGATGAAAGAACGCGTGTGTACTACCGTTTTAAAGAAAAGTTTGATGGCAGGCAGATAGATACCACGCAACTTACCACAGACGAAAAGTGGCAATACCGCGAATGGCAGAAGGCCGCTCAGCAGATGAATGTAGACCCGGATGAAAAAATGCAGGTAATGATGCTGGGGGTGCTGGCAAAATCGCTGAAAAAAAACGACGCTGTTTTACGTGTAGAAATGGGTAAGGAAGCTTACACCCGGGATGAACTGGAAAAGTTTGAACCGCCTACACCCAAAGGCAAACAGGCTAAGATGGGCTTTATTACCTGCCTTAAAATGCTGAACGTAGAAGAAGATCAGACAAACCAGGATCTGATACATGACCTGGACGAATATGTAAGCGGTAAAAAATCTTCCATCGATGCCAAAGAAGTGGCACCACCTGATTACCGTGCTCAAACCGTGAAAGACAATTACTATGAGATAAGCGATAAGTATTACGGCAATAACGATATCATGGGCCCTGATGCCATGCATGGCACCCATGTATCCGGCATAATTGCCGCTCAGCGCAACAATAACATTGGTATGGATGGTGTGGCCGATAATGTAAAGATCATGATGATACGCGCTGTGCCAGACGGTGATGAATATGATAAGGACGTAGCCCTCGCCATTGTTTACGCGGTTGATAATGGTGCAAAAGTGATCAACATGAGTTTTGGCAAAAGTTTTTCTCCGGAAAAGAAATGGGTTGATGAAGCCATTAAATATGCCCAGGCCAAAGATGTGCTGATCGTACATGCGGCAGGCAACGAATCGCACAACGTAGATAAAACAGATAATTTTCCCAACCCAAACCTGATTACGTTTAACACCAAAGCCACCAACTTTATAACGGTGGGCGCCAGCGGAGATGCACATGTGGCAGCGGGAAAGCTGGTTGCCGACTTTAGCAACTATGGCAAAGAAACAGTAGATGTGTTTGCTCCGGGTGTAAAGATCTATTCAACGTTACCCGGCGGTAATACATATGGGTTTTTAAATGGCACCAGTATGGCCGCACCGGTGGTTACAGGTATTGCATCTATCATCAGGTCTTATTACCCGCAATTGTCAGCCAGCCAGGTAAAATATGCCATCGATAAATCTGCACAAGCCAATAATACAATTACCGTAAATGTTCCGGGTTCTGACAGTACCACCACCCTTAATGAGCTCTCTCAAACAGGTGGTTTTGTAAATGCGTACACGGCTGTAGAAATTGCCGGTACACTAAAGGCTGCGCCGCCTGCAGACAACAAAACAAAACAGACCAAAAAGGAAAAGCAACCCGTTTTTGTAAATCCCAGAGAAGGTAAAAACTAGTACAATGGCACGACCGGCACCGCAGGATGCAGCAACATTTTTTCATGGGTACATCAATCATACACAGGGCGATTCTGTTGCAGCAATTATGCAACGGCATGCGCAGGAGCTAAATGATTTTTACCTGTCACTCCCCGACGAAAAAGCAGACTTTGCCTATGCAGATAATAAGTGGACGATTAAGCAGGTATTGCAACATGTAATTGATGCCGAAAGAATTTTTGCTTACCGCGCCGTGTGTATAGCGCGAAAAGACAAAACGCCATTGCCGGGTTTCGATGAAAACAGTTATGCTGATCATGACGGGCACGATAACCGCAGTATGCAATCATTAAAAAATGAGTTTGTTGCCGTGCGCAAGGCAACAGACCTGTTGTTCGAAAGCTTTACAGAAGCACAACTTGCAGAAGCAGGCACATCAGGCAACAAAAATATTACTGTAAATGCGCTGTGTTTTATTACCTATGGTCATCTGCTGCACCACAAAGCCATCCTCGCAGCGCGTTATGTATAATTTTTTGGTAACGGGCAGTTGAACTGCTATCATCGCCTGTTGTGTCACTCACTTGTACGTTCGGTTCTTTATGCAGCTCCGGGCTCCGGGTGTACCAGCGCATGCATTCCACAAACTAGTTGTATTTTGTGGCCTCTTTTACCTACACAGGCATCAATGAAATATTACATCATAGCAGGCGAAGCAAGTGGCGATCTACATGGCAGTAATCTCATAAAAGAATTAAAGAAACTCGATGCAGGCGCAACCATTCATTGCTGGGGTGGAGATCTCATGCAGGCCGCAGGCGCAACACTCATCAAACATTACCGCGAACTGGCGTTTATGGGTTTTGCAGAAGTAGTCATGAACCTGCGCACTATTTTAAACAACCTCAAATTTTGTAAAGCAGATATCGCAGCTTTTCAGCCAGATGTATTGGTATTGATTGATTACCCCGGTTTTAATCTCCGCATTGCAGAGTGGGCAAAAGGCAAAGGCTTCAAAATAGTATTCTATATCTCACCGCAGGTATGGGCGTGGAAAGAAGGCCGCGTAAAAAAGATGAAGCAGTATATTGATCAAATGCTGGTCATTCTTCCTTTTGAAAAAGACTATTACAAAAACAGGTGGAACTGGGAAGTGATTTATGTTGGCCATCCGCTGGTGGAAGTTGTTGATTCATTCATTAAAAAACAGCAGTCGGCAGGCAGCATTCAAAAAAGAAAACCCGTGGTTGCTTTATTGCCCGGCAGCCGCAAGCAGGAGATACTAAAGAAACTGCCCATTATGCTCGAAGTGGCGGGCCGTTTTCCGGAATATGAATTTGTGGTGGCAAAAGCTCCCGGCCAGGAAGATAGTTTTTATGAGCCACTGCTACAGCCTTACAGTAATGTAAGCAGCGTAAGGAATGAAACCTACAAATTGTTGCTTGCATCTGCTGCGGCATTGGTTACCAGTGGTACTGCTACGCTTGAGACAGCGCTTTTTGGCGTACCCGAAGTTGTCTGTTACAAGGGAAACAACATCAGTTACCAGATTGCCAAAAGGCTGATAAAGATCAGGTATATTTCATTGGTAAACCTTATTATGGATAAGCTTGTAGTAACAGAGCTTATTCAAAACGAACTAACGGTGCAAAACCTGTCGGCAGAACTAACGCTTCTCCTTGAGAACGAAGAAAGAATCAACGCGATAAAAAAGGATTACGCTGCACTTAAACAATTGCTCAGCCAGGGCGGCAACGCTTCAGCAAAGGCGGCGGAATGCATATATTACTTTGTAAAAACAAAGTAAGCCGGGCAGCTTAAAACTATACCCTTTCTTTGTTCATTTTAACAGCGGAACAATCACAAATTTTATAAGCATTACGAGCAATGCAAACAGGAACATGAGCAGAGATATACGGTTCATGCCATGCATGTATTTCATCCATTGTGTGCGTGGCTCATTAGGGTCACGTTTTTTGATGTAGAGGTATTCCATTAATTGCTGCCAGATGCCCATAGAAAAGATTTATACAAAAATAACAAGCTGCAGCCAATTTGGTTCGGTAATCGTTTTAACCTGCAGATGCTTATTTTTGGTGCAACCAACTACATGTGAGTCTTTCCACCAACATATACAACAATAGTCCCGTATGGATGCAGCATATACTCGTATCTGCTTACGGCCTGCAATGGAAAAAGCGCAGGTTTGGCGGGGTGTTTCCGCAAACGTATAAAGCCGCAAAAGAAAGGGAAAATTTTACTGCACTGCAATGGCAGGAGTACCAGCAGCAACAATTGCAACAAATATTGAGGCAAGCCTTTGCGCATGTTCCGTTTTATAAAGAAAGCTTCTCTGCCGCCGGTATAGATGCGGCCGCTCTTAAAAAGATAACCACTGCCGATATTGACCGGTTGCCCGTGCTTTCAAAAGAGTTGTTGCGCAGGTATGGCACCACTACTCTGCTGGCAGCCACCAGGGAAAAGAACGGTGATTTTTTTGCCAGCAGCGGCAGCACCGGCACGCCTACACAAATATTATTTTCGCACGCCATGCACCAGCGCTGGATGGCCATTTTTGAAGCGAGGGTTCGTAACTGGGCTGGTGTTACCAGCTTTGAACCACGTGGCATGATTGGTGGCAGAAGGGTACTGGCAGATGCGGCAAACAAACCACCATTTTATCGTTACAACTTCTTTGAAAAACAGGTGTACTTTTCTGCATACCACATCAGTAAGGAAAACGCAAATAATTATTTACAGGGCATTCGAAAATATGGCGTGCAATACATGACGGGTTATGCCATGAGCAACTTTTTCCTGGCCCGTTTCTTTAAAGAATTGAATATTGAGGCACCGCAGTTGAAAGCAGTCATTACCTCAAGCGAAAAACTTACACCGGAAATGCGCCAGGTGTTTACAGATGTTTACCACTGTAAAACATTTGACGGCTGGAGCGGTGTGGAAGCCTGCGGACTTATTACCGAATGTGAACAAGGCAGCCTGCACATCAGTCCTGATGCGGGTTTGCTCGAAGTGCTGGATGACCGTATGCAACCGGTACCGGCCGGTATAGCAGGCACCGTTTATTGCACAGGCTTTTTAAACTATGATCAGCCATTGATCCGCTACAATATTGGTGATAAAATTATACTGGCTGACAAACAATGCTCCTGCGGAAGGCACATGCCCGTAGTGCAGGAAATACTCGGCCGTGTGGAAGATGTCATTGTAGGCAAAGACGGCAGGCAAATGGTACGCTTTCATAGTGTATTCAACAACCTGCGTAACGTGAAGCAGGCGCAGGTAATACAGGAAACGACAGATACCATACATGTAAAAATTGTTACAGAAGGCAAAGCTGATACAACGGAAAAAGAAATGATAAAACAACGCATCATGAGCCAGCTTGGTGACATGACAGTGACCATAGAAGAAGTTGCTGCTATACCGCTTACGGCCAATGGTAAGTTTAAGGCAGTTGTTTCTAAACTAAAGAAATGATGAGCCCGCCTGCATTGCTGCTATCGGACTTTGGTTGCAGCATGACCGCGACTTCCTTTCGTTAGTAATTTTGTACGAATATCTTCACTACAAATTTTTATATCAAACTTATATTTATTAATCCCTAAACGAATGTGATGGCAAAGAAAGAATTACACGCATTGGTTGCAGAACAAAAAATACTGAATAGAATTTATGTTGTTCGCGGACAAAAAATAATGATAGACGAAGATTTGGCAGAAATGTATAAAGTTGAAACAAGACGTTTAAATGAGCAGGTAAAACGCAATATAAGCAGGTTTCCCAAAGACTTTATGTTTATGCTTACGCAGAAGGAGTATGACAACTTGAAGTCGCAGAATGCGACATCAAGCTGGGGAGGCAGGCGCAAATTGCCAAATGCTTTTACAGAACAAGGAGTAGCCATGTTATCAAGTATTCTACACAGTGAGGTTGCAATAGAGGTAAACATCAGGATTATAAGAGTATTTACAAAACTTCGTGAATATGCACTTACCCATAAAGAAATTCTGCTACAATTATCGAAACTTGAAAAGGAAGTAAGGGGCAATAGTAAAGACATTGAAAATATTTTTATGGTATTGAAGGAGTTAATAGAAAAACAAAGCAAGCCAACACCACCCAGAAACAAAATAGGATTTAAAATGTACGACTAAATGTTAATCCAGAGCTATGAACCTGAAAGGCTCTTTTCTTTGTGCTTAAACTGTTCCTTTGTCATGTTAAGCCTTAACCCCTGATAATAATGAGTCTCCGGGAGAAGTGTCGGAACAACTTACTACTTTTCAAATGAACCGAACGTACAAGTGAGTGACACAACAGGCGATGCCATGAAATACTACTGCCGGCTTTATAAAAATCTTCCCGCATTATAACCAGCTAAATATTCATGTTGATTTAAGTTATATTTGATGGAAAGCCCCTAATTTGGCGCATCAAAAGAAACCAAAACGCTTATCAGGAAAACCATTTGCATGAAGATCATTACTGTTGTGGGTGCCAGGCCACAGTTTGTTAAAGCCGCCGTTGTTTCAAGAGCGTTACAGCAACACAGCAATATGCATGAACTGATTGTGCACACCGGTCAGCACTACGATACCAACATGAGTGATATTTTTTTCGAGGAAATGCAAATACCAAAGCCTGCATACAACCTGGAGATCAAAGAATCGCTGCATGGCATGATGACGGGCAAAATGATGATGGGCATAGAGCAAATATTGCTCGATGAGAAACCCGCAACTGTGCTGGTGTATGGCGATACCAACAGCACCATGGCCGCGGCGCTTGCGGCTTCAAAACTGCATATTCCTGTTGCGCATGTGGAAGCGGGCCTGAGAAGTTTCAATATGCAGATGCCCGAAGAAATCAACCGCATTGTTACCGACAAAGTAAGTAACCTGCTATTCTGCCCCACACAAACCGCAGTAAACAATTTACATGCTGAAGGTTTTACGCAAGCTTTTTATAACATCCACCTCACGGGAGATGTAATGTATGACGCTGCACAGTTTTACTTTGAAAGGTCTGCACCCAGGATCATCGAACAGCTGCAACTGAAACCCGGCGCATTTATACTTGCTACCATACACCGTGCAGAAAATACCAACAACATAGCACACCTTGCGGCAATCGTTACAGCGCTGAATGAACTGCACAAAACAACGGAAGTGGTTGTGCCACTGCATCCGCGAACAGCCAAATTGATTAACCAGCTCGATATAAAACCTGCTTTTACTATTATTGATCCGGTAGGGTATTTTGATATGCTGCAACTGCTGCATCATTGTGTATTAGTGATAACAGACAGTGGTGGTTTGCAGAAAGAAGCATACTTCTTTAAAAAATTCTGCGTTATTATGCGGGAACAGACTGAATGGAAAGAACTGGTGGAGCATGGCTTTGCAACAATTGCGGGCAGCGATACACGGCACATACTAACACAGGCGAATGAATTTTTAACCGGCAGCTTTACCGGCGAAGCTGCATTGTACGGTGATGGAAAAGCCGGAGAAAACATTGCCAACATCCTGGAAAAATATTTGAACTGACAGTGCGCATTCTAATACTTACACAATACTACCCGCCGGAAACCGGCGCACCTCAAAACAGGTTATCGAGCCTTGCCGGTTATTTAGCCGCATTTGGCAACCAGGTTGAGGTACTTACTGCAATGCCAAGCTATCCTAAAAGCGAAATATTTGATGGGTACAAAGGCAAAAAATATTACCACGAAACCATTGCCAATATCCCGGTATACCGGTCTTCTATTTATGTGAGCAAAAAGACGGGTATAACGAGAAGATTAACGAACTACTTCTCTTTTTGTGTCAGCTCTTATTACAGCGCGGCAAAAAGGCTGCAGCCGGCAGATGTCATCATCTGCGAGTCTCCTCCCCTTTTTCTGGGCATTACCGCGGTTTTACTCAAACGCAAATGGAAATGCAAACTGGTGTTTAATGTGTCTGACCTGTGGCCGGAGAGCGCAGAAAAAATGGGCATCATCAAAAACAAATTTGTCATTAACCGCTCTTATAAACTGGCCAACTGGATCTATAAAAATGCAGACCTTATAAGCGGGCAAACAAAAGGTATTGTTGCTGCCATTGCCGCAATGCAGCCACAAAAAAAACTTTTTTGGTTCCCCAATGGTGTAGATCTGCACAGGTTGCAAAACAATGGTACAACAACAAAAAGTAACGGCGGGTTTTCTTTACTGTATGCCGGCATTATTGGCCATGCGCAAGGCCTCGAAGTTATTTTACATGCAGCAGCAAAACTGAAACAGCAAAGCGATATCCATTTTACTATTATCGGCGATGGCCCCGTAAAAGCATCTTTGCTCGAATTGCGCGATAAACTGCAACTCAACAATATCACGTTTGTCAACAACCAGCCTTCAGAGAAAGTTATGGAATGGCTGCACAACTGCGATGCCTATATTGTGCCATTGCGCAAACTGGATCTCTTCAAAGGCGCTATTCCATCCAAGTTGTTTGAACCCCTGGGTATTGGTAAACCAATACTGCTTGGCGTAGAGGGCGAAGCAAAAGAATTGTTTATTGATGAGGCCAAAGGCGGCCTGGCTTTTGAACCGGAAAATGCCCAAGAACTGTCAGCCTCCATTATGCAACTGTATAACGATCGTTCCATGGCAGCGGTACTGGGCGCCAACGGGCAAGCTTACGTAAACAATTATTTCAGAAGAGAAAAAATTGCCGAAGCATTCTGGCAGCAGTTACAGTCATTGTAACTTTATACTACACACAAAGGTTTGCTTGTACTTTTTTATAAAATCTTATTATGGCTTCAGATTTTTACGCTCACCCAACCGCGGTAATAGATGAAGGGGCAACAATAGGCAACGGTACCCGCATCTGGCATTTTTCGCACATTATGAAAGATGCAGTCATTGGTGAGCAATGCAATATTGGCCAGAATGTAGTGATCTCGCCGGGCGTTGTGCTGGGCAATAATGTAAAGGTGCAAAACAATGTCTCGCTTTATACGGGTGTAACATGTGCTGATGATGTTTTCCTCGGGCCCTCATGTGTATTTACCAATGTCATCAATCCGCGCAGTGCCATTGTGCGCAAGCATGAATACCTGAAAACACACGTAGGCAAAGGCGCATCTATCGGTGCAAATGCAACCATCGTTTGCGGTCACGATATAGGAGCATATGCTTTTGTTGGTGCCGGTGCGGTGGTAACAAAAGATGTAAAACCCTATGCACTGGTGGTAGGCAATCCTTCCAAACAAACGGGGTGGATGAGCGAGTATGGTCATAAGCTTTCTTTCGATGAGCATGGCATGGCCACCTGCAAAGAAAGCGGCGGGCAGTATGTATTAAAGAACGGTGTCGTTAATAAACTGTAGTGTTTATTTTGGTGGCCGGCTGCATTACTGCTATAAGGCTTTGGTTGCGTCGCACTCTTGTACTTCCGATTATCAATAACCTGGACAATAATAGATCATATGTGATTAAAAGCTAATTGTGTAATGAATCAAGAATGTGCTTAAAGTAATCGTATTTTGCCTGTGTTTCCGGGTAGATTAATTTAAGCGGAAACCTTTCCACGCTATCTGTATAAATCCTATACATGTTATTTTTCTTACTTGGTGCAAAAGAACTGTCGTATAACTTAAATTGTTTATCCTCCACCCACCTGGTCAAGTTTGTGGGCTGTGTTATTGGTTGAGGATAAAAATATGTGAAAGACCAAAGCCTTGGAGATGGGTTACTAACTCCTCTAATTTGATCCCAAAAAGATTGCCCATCAAATTCATCATTAGTTGGTAGCTGCTGTCCGGTAGCTTCAGCCAGCGTTGCCATAACGTCTGTGAGATCCACTAAAGTAGAATCAATGCGTGGAATTATCCCTTTTTTATACACAACCATTGGCACATGGGTACCCCAATGATCCAGTGCTGTATTTTTTCCTCCATTTACAGTTCTGCCCCGCCAATTTGATCTTATGCCTTGTGGTGTCCCATTGTCACCAAGAAAAATTATGTAGGTATTTGTTGCACCAATACTTTCGAGATGATTTACCAACATTCCAATTTCTTTGTCAAGATATTTTATCATAGAGGGATAATACTTGAGGTCAGAATTGGCTCTAACGGGCGCAACGGTGAGGTAATCCGGGTCATCCGGAGTAGGCAAATGTGGATCATGCCCTAAATTTGGAGTCCAGAAACAGAAAAAGTTTTTCTTGATTGAATTAATGCTGTCAATAAAATTAAACATGTAGTTCCGAATGATATCCTCACCATACTCGTCATGGGTATAGGTAGATAAGATGCCATTCTCATAAAGTGTAGGGTTTCTATACTGAAAGCCTCTGCCTAAACCAGAACCAGCCGTATAAGGATCCCATACAAGATATTTGTCGAATCCACAGCCGACAATACTTGTATCCGCTCCACCAAGTTGCCATTTGCCGGTAATGCATGTATTGTATCCTGCGCTCTTCATAAGATCGGCTACAGTGTAATTATCGGGATTAATTTTACCCCAGTTATCGTAGTTTCTAAAGTTGTACTTACCTGTCAATAACTGCACCCTTGACGGTGAACACAATGGTGTAGCCCTCATTTCACAAAACTGGATTCCATTTCTAGCTATAAAGTCTATATTGGGTGTAGAATAACTTTGTCCTCCCGTATAGGTTGGTATCTCGTACCCAATGTCATCCGCAAGTATAATGATGACGTTAGGCTTATTTGATACCATTCCGACTGCGGTATTTGTGACTGAAGTAATGTTTTCGTTGAAAACTTTTTCACAGCCTATTAATATAAGGCAGTAAAAAATAGCGATTTTTTTCATAACGGTTTAGTTTTGACAGTAAGTGAATGTCGGTTTGCTGAATGAGGGATATGCAAGTATACAGACCATATACAGGCCTTAAAAATCCGTATGGTTGAGTTAGCTGAAGAAAGATTAAGGTTTAAAATTGATAACGGTACACAAGTCTTTCAATGACTTAAGTCTCAATATGATGGCGCTTATTCATAAAAATTTTTTAAGTTAAGGTTTGAAAAAAGTTTTAAACTAATGCCAGTAAAATTTATTCGATAAGTCGGGTATCAGTGCAATTGACATATGATCATGTAGTAGACAGTTTCTAACGGTTATTCTTTGATGTTGAAAAAATTGGAAATTAAAAGTAATATTTATTAAGAATATTTTTTATCAAAAGAGCATCTTTTTTCTGAGACTAGTTCTGCATAATCCTATTGCATTCACTTACAATACTTAACATATATATCATACTTTTGACATAATATAAAGAAAATAAAATTACCCATGATAAAATTTGCAGTAGTTGGTTGCGGGCATATTGGCAAACGTCATGCAGAAATGATTACCCGAAATGCCGAAGCTGAGCTCGTAGCATTGATAGACACAAAAGATAAACAGGTTCTAAAAATCGACCAATATAGTGTTCCATTCTTTTCAACACTTGAAAGTTTTTTGCAATCGGGTATACATACCGATGTAATCAACATTGCCACGCCAAATGGCACACACGCTGCGCTTGCGCTGCAAACGCTTAACAGCAACAAACATGTTGTTATTGAAAAGCCCATTGCGCTTAACAAGGCAGATGCAGAGAAAATTATTTTTAAAGCCCTGCATGCGCACAAACACGTTTTTGCCGTTATGCAAAACCGCTATTCACCGCCTTCAGTATGGATAAAAGAACTGATAGAAAGCGGCAAGCTGGGGAATGTTTACATGGTGCAGCTAAATTGCTACTGGAACCGGGACGAACGTTACTACAAAGGCGATACATGGCATGGAACAAAAGACCAGGATGGTGGCACACTCTTTACACAATTCTCACACTTCATCGATATTTTATACTGGCTTTTTGGAGATATAGAAAACATACAATCAAGGCTGCACTCGTTCAATCACCGGTCGCTTACCGCATTTGAAGACAGCGGTGTAGTTACATTTGATCTGTGCAGCGGTGGTATGGGTTCCATTAATTTCTCTACTTCTGTATGGGATAAAAATATGGAGAGCAGTATTACGATTGTTGCAGAGCATGGCAGTGTAAAAATCGGCGGTCAGTATATGGATAAGGTGGAATACTGCCACATTAAAGATTATACCATGCCTGAACTGGCGCCTACAAACCCCGGTAATGATTACGGGGCTTACAAGGGCTCTGCAGCCAATCATAATTACATTATCCAAAACGTGATTGATGTGATCCGTTCACGTTCAACGATTACCACCAATGCATTGGAAGGCCTGAAGGTGGTGGATATAATCGAGCGCATTTATGCGGCGGGTAAAAGATAGGCACCAATAAAGCGGTAGTGTTTTTTACCGGTCCTGCGGCGCTGCGTGAAAAGGATGGGAAGCGTATTGCGGATCGCTGCAGTAGCCATAAAAACGGAACGTACAAGTGAGTGACACAACAGGCGATGCCACGGAGAACCATCGCTGATACCGAAAAGAATTTTATGCAGTAATTATATGTACCGTGCTTCTTTGTAAATGCGCCCGATGATCTCCACCGTTTTTAAACCGTCATATGCGTTAGCATAGGCGGGAGCACCATGCAGCAGTACATCAATCATGTTTTCATAAACTTTATCGTGGTTACTCATAGAGCCGGTGTAATTGCCGTAATTGTTGGCAGGACTACCCTGGGGCAAATCGTTTATGACATAATTTTCTATAAGCTGGTATTCGAGTTCGTTCAGGTATTCTCCTCCGATCTTTATGGTACCCTTTTCCGCAAAAATGGTCAGTGAACCTTCCATGTTTTTACGGTAGCTGTTTACGGTGTAATGTATGCCGCCCAGTATTCCATTTTCAAATTCAAGGTTTACTATGCCGGTATCTTCAAACTCGATGATAACAGGGTGAGCAATGTTTGACAATATAGCCTGCGCATTTTTTACATTGCCAAAAAACCAATAAAGCAGGTCTATAAAGTGCGAGAACTGTGTATATAACGTGCCACCATCGTATTGCTTTGTTCCCTTCCAGGAGTTTTTGTAATAACTGGCATCACGGTTCCAGTAGCAGTTAAGTTGCACGCTGTATATCCTGCCAAGTTTATGTTCATCAATCAATGCTTTGACTGCCTGTACCGGTGGGTTGAAGCGGTTTTGCTTTACAATAAACAACTGTTTTTTATTCAGCTCTGCTGTTGCCATCATTTTCGTGCAATCGGCAAACTGAATGGCCATCGGCTTTTCGCACAGCACATGAAAACCCGCATTCAGTGCTTCTATGGTATGTATGGCATGCAGGCCATTGGGTGTACATACAACAACAATATCAAGCTGCTGCAACAGCAGTGAGGCCGTTGTATAGCATGCATGTGCGTTGTATTTTTTTGCTAACGTATCCGCGCTGGTGGCAATAATATCGCATACTGCTACCAACCTGCCAAAACGAACGATCTGTGCCGCATGTCTTTCAGCAATTCTGCCACAACCAATGATACCAAATCTAAAGTCCGTTAACGGCATGTGCATTTTTTTGGAAAGATAAGATGGATATTGTTTCTGCTGTGTATTGTAAATAAAAAGAACCTGCTGCGCAGGTTCTTTATTTGTACAGATCAGGTATTTTATTGTACGATCACCTTAATTGATTTAGCAAGGCCATCACCTTTTAATTGTAATACATACATGCCAGGTGCAGGCTGCTGCCTTGTTTGCAAGGTATATCTTACATCAGGCTGAATATCCTTGATTGTTTCAGTATGCACTACCCTACCACTGTTGTTGATAAGGGTAGCTACAACATTTTTACCTGCAAAATCGTGCAACATAAAGTTGATGGTTGATTTTGCCGGATTGGGGAACACAGACACGGCTGACTGTACGTTCTCCATAAACATCTTAAGCGATCTGAACTCAGACGTTGTTGATTTTCCATCGAGATCGTATTGTTTGATGCGATAGTAATTAAGGCCTTTTACGGGTAGCTGATCAACAGCACTGTATGTATGTTTAATACTGGTGGTACCGCTGCCTTTTACTGTGGCAACTGTTTTCCAGTTTTTGGCATCCGTGCTGCGCTCAATTTCGAAGCGGTCGTTGTTTTGCTCAAAGGCTGTTGACCATTGTATTTTCACCTGTTTACCATCTGGTTTAACGGAGAAATCGGAAAGCTGAATTGGTAGTGTGGCGGCGGTTTTCAAAGAAGGAAAAGGCACATCTTCCTGGTATTCTGCAGCATTTATACGAAAAAAATAAGTAGTGGAAGGCAGAAGGTTAGCAGTTGGTTTTATGCAATATTCAAATTCAGTTTCTTCCCCTCTGCCCAATGAAAACGATGGCAGCTTTTCTGAAGACACAATTATCTTACCGGGGTAGAATTCTAAGCCCTCACCGGTAAGCTGCTTTGTAGTAGCCTCCAGATCTGTTACATAAGGGCTTGAGCCTGCAAGAATAAATGCCTCAGTAGTTGCAGTAGTATTAATCTGAATCCAGTTTGCAGTATCAGTGGAATATTCAATAACTGCATCATCTAAAAACCCACCTACTTCATAAAATAAATTAATACGCAAACGCAGATTTTCGCCCATGTTTGAAACTTCAATTTCAGTGTTTTCATCGGCCAGCCATGTTGCTGCTGTTTCGGAGCCATCGTCTTTTCTCCAGCGCCAGTCGCCCTGTGTTGTAAAAGCATAAATATGATTGCATGCAACAATAAGGAGGGATAATAGTAAAACTTTTTTCATGATTCAATTATTGATTCGTTAGATAATGTGAGAGACTTGTCGGGTACCTTGTTATGGCTCTCTAAAGCTAAAACAAAAATGCGTGAATAGCAGTGAAGCGAATGCATATTTTTTTGTGCATCACAACATTGCTGTATCAACTGCTAAGTACTGTTAACTGTAGCTGATTTTTTATGCATGTGTAGTTTTTATTGATCAATATTATTCGCGGCAAGTGGTAAACCATCTATATCCGCCATCATTTTACTAATGTGCCAGCGACCCAGGTTTGCACTGTACAGCACGTTTCCATCGAATGCGATGTTGGTAGGATTGGAAAGTGTGTGCGCCTCCCAGTCGTGTACAAACGTTTCCAATATCCCATCGGTTGTATAACGGTATATTGTATTAGGCGCGTAGCAGGATATGTACAAGTTGCCTGCTTTATCGAATGCTATGCCATCAGGGCATGTTCCAGGAATGGTTACCACCACTGTTCTTTCGCCGGCCGTACCATCGGGATTTACAGCGATCCTTTCTATACCCGGCAGCCAGGTACATACTACATACAAACATGTTTCACCCGGCGAAAGTGCCATGCCATTGGCAAAATTGAATGGCCCGTGGTGCCAGACATTGCCATAGCCATTTGCACTGAAACGAAAAATCTTTCCCGATACTTCCCTGAATGCGCCGCTTTCTGACACATACAGGTTGCCGGATTTATCGAAGACAGGATAGTTTGGAATGTTGAAGCTGATGCCCGCAGCACCTTGTGCAAACTTTTCAAGCTGCATCGTTGAAAGATCGAGCTTCCATACACACTTGTGTTTTAAATCACATACAGCAAGCCAGCTACAGTCGGGCGCAAAGGCTATGCCCAGGACAAAGCCACCGGTGTTGGCAACTGTTGTTATACTGGTACCATCTTTCGATATTTTATAGATCTGCCCCGCTTCACCACCCGCCCACACGGAGCCATCAGGGTGCACGGCCACACATTCAGGATGATCGAGACCATCTGCAAAAACCTGTACACCCTTTATCGCGATCTTCATATAAACAATTTTAGTTTCTTTAGCATCGTGCTGCCACTGGTGATGCAGTACAAGTGTGCGACGCAACAACAGCTCAATGCCTGCATTGTAGCCTGGCTCAAAAAAAATTATTGCAAAGGCTTCGCCCAATTGCGTTCCGGTAACACGCTAAACCATTCTGGTCTTTGCGGATCGCGGTCGTAACGGTAACCCCCAACAGCCTTGTAGTATTCGTTGTATTGCTTCAGTTTGTCTTCGTCCAGCTCAACACCCAGGCCATGGCCCTGCGGTACTTTTATTGCACCGTTTACATATTGCATTTTACCACCCTTAATGATGTCGTCTGTTATGTGATGATAATGCGCATCTGCAGCAAAAGAAAGATTGGGTATAGCAGCCCCAAGATGCAGCATGGTGGCCAGTTGTATGCCCAACTCGCCGGAACTGTGCACGGCCACACCCACCTGGAATTTTTCACACACCACACTTGCTTTCCAGGCCTGGCGGAGACCGCCCCAGAAGGTTGTGTCGAGCAGTATTACATCAATTGCGCTGGTACGTATACATGCAGCCAGCTGTTCAAAATTCACCACAACAGTATTTGTTGATGTTGGTATACGCACCATATCCCGCACACGCCGCATACCTTCCATGCCCCACGTAGGATCTTCGTAGTAATCGTTGGGCAAATCTTCTATGGCTTTGCCTATCCTGATTGCTTCTTCCACACTCCATGCTGCATTGGGATCTATACGTACCCTGTGTTGCGGAAAAGCTGCCGATAAAGCTTTGAACACTGCAATCTCATGATCTGGATGAAAAACTCCCGCCTTCAGTTTGTGCGATGTAAAACCATATTTGGCTACCAGTTCTTTGGCATGTGCCACAATTGCCCCGGGAGTTTCCTCGCCGCCAATACCTGTATCTTCATTTTTATAACGAAAGAAGATATACGATGCAAAAGGCACTTCTTCCCGCAAAGCGCCACCTAATAAATCGCAGGCACGTATGCCAAGCTTTTTACCAATGATATCTATACATGCAAACTCAATAGCTGCATGTAGCTGCGTACGGTTGTTGTACAATGATGCAGTGGGGTTACATACTTTCCAGTACAGTTGTTCAAGCTGCATGGGGTCGTGGCCAACCAGGTATTGATTCAATGCAGTTATTGCATGCTCTGCTGATTCGCCGCCACCGCCCATTTCACCGAGACCTGTAATACCTTCATCTGTTTCTACCTGCACAATGGTGCGTACAAAACGGCCCCAGTGGCAACCGTTTGAATGCCGTATGGGTGCCTCCAATGGCATGGCAACGGTGGTGGCCCTGATGTTTGTGATCTTCATATACTTTATTGCCTGTTATAAAAATGATGATACCGGCAGCAGGTTTCATGGCATCGCCTGTTGCGTCGCAATCCGTTCAACTGTATCTTTTCATGGCATCACTGGTTTGCGGTGCTAATCACGCTTACTGCCAGCGATCGTTATTCCCAGGCCACCATCTATCCTAATGGCCTGCCCCGTAATAAATCCAGCTTTATCGCTGCACAAAAAAATTACCAGTGCTGCCACTTCCTGCGGGGTACCAATACGTGCCGCGGGATGCATATCAACACACTCCTGCATTACTGCAGCCGGGTCTGGCGAAAGGTTTATGGCCTCTCTCAGCATGGGCGTATCAATAGTGCCGGGGCACACAGCAACACACCTTACCTGCGGTGCATAATCGACCGCTATACTTCTTGTTAAGCCCAGCAACGCCGTTTTGGCCGTGGTATACGCCAGCACATTGTGCTGGCTGACAAAAGCCTGCACGCTGCTGATGTTGATGATTACGCCATTACCGCTTTGTTGCATAAACGGTA
Organism: Panacibacter microcysteis; assembly: GCF_015831355.1. Taxonomy (NCBI): domain Bacteria; kingdom Pseudomonadati; phylum Bacteroidota; class Chitinophagia; order Chitinophagales; family Chitinophagaceae; genus Panacibacter; species Panacibacter microcysteis. The sequence continues at coordinate 481,189 of NZ_JADWYR010000002.1, read as the reverse complement.
TGCAATGCCTGGCGCAGAGAAACTGGCTTTTAAGATTAACATTCATTACTTCATCCCACGCTTCTTCGGTGGTTGTTGTGGCAGTGCCATACCGCTGAATGCCCGCATTGTTTACGAGGTAATCAATGCTGCCAAAAGTGTTGTGCGCTTTTTCAACCGCTGCTTTTACCGCTTCGCTTTTCGATACGTCGCATGCAAAGAACAGCCATCGCTTATCATGCACATCAACAGATGGCGGTACAAGATCGAGCAATACAACATTGGCGCCTTCTGCAAAAAACAGTTGCGCACATGCAAGGCCTATTCCCTTCGATGCACCCGTTATGATGGCTGTTTTATTTTTCAACGCTTTCAAAATTGATGGTACCGATAAATGTTTTAACTGGTGTACCTGCTTCTTTTAAATATAAGCCATTGTTTTCAACAAGCAACTCCGCCACACCACTGAAATGTTTTTCTACCGGCAGTAGAAAAGCACTGTATGATTTTGTTACGCTTTCTCCGGCATCGAGGTATTCCACCGTTTTTTTGCCAAACAATTCCAATTTATTGCCGGCTATTATTTCTTTAAATGGCTGATGCAGACCAGTATTGCCAAATTCAAGGCCACGGTACTTCGGCTCATTTCCCTCATAATGTTGCCATAGATTGATCCACGGGTAATCTTTTGCCGGCCATACATAACCCAATAGAAGTCGATGATGCGGGTCATACGCGGTAAGCCAGCCATACAAAGCGTTGTTGCTTACCGTAAAAGAGAACACACTGTTGTACATATGACCTGATTCCTGCAAACTAAAAATGTTTCCACCGGCATCATAAACTTCTGGCCATTGCAATACCGGCCTGGCTGCATCATTGATATGCATGTAATCAAAACCTTTGGTGGCATTGCAGTTTACCTGTGTACCTGCTGTAAGAAAAGGTGCCGCAATGGTTGCATGTTGCACATATTGGTACAACCTGCCCAGTGGATTAATGTTTTGAATTGTTTCGGATACATGGATCATGGCTGATGCATGCGCCAGTTTGATGGTTCTGTGTATTTGCAGCCCTTCTTTTGCTGCATGCACCTGCATCGCAAGCGATTGGCTGGTTTGTTCGCGGAGGCTCCATACAATATTCGCCGGTTCGCCATGGTTGGGTAAACCTGCCAGCATCTCCCCTGCCGAAGGCGCACCCCAGCGCCCCCCGCAGATAAAATGGCCCTGGTAACAGGCTCCACCTTTATTGTTGGCGGGCATCTCATCTTCCCTGAACCGGAATGACAAAGGGTTGACCAAGTTATGGTGCAGGTGAAAATCAGTAATGGCACCACCATACAGATCAACCGTTAGTGAGCAGACTGTATTTTGTAGTTGTATGGGAAGCTGCTTATTCATTTGTTTGTTGTTCTTTGCTTACCGGTCAGACGGAGGACCGTCAGACCGGTCGATCTCCGCACTGCTGCATAATGCTCCTGCAGTACAAGTGTGCGACGCAACGGAAGCCTCATGCCTGCACTGCAGCCGGGCACATCATTTTCCTAATACTTCACTGAAATAAATCTTGGCCGCAAATGATGCGGATGCTTTACAATATCATCTAAAAAGTCAAAGGAGTTAACGTTATAACTGATCAACAGTTCCCCCGGCTTTGATAAATTAGGATGAGCCTTGGCGTTGTATGTGTAAAAATCAAGATCGTCGTATGCTTCCGGTGTTTCCCACACCTTTTTTGCAGGCTGAAACGGACCCCATGGTGTGGCACCTGCAGCGATGGCAACAGTTGTATTGGCGGTCTTTAGCTGGTAAGCGGCTATAACACGGCCATCGGGCATAAACGTGACACTCATTTCATTGGAGATGTTGTCTGTAAGTGCTGCGCAGGCATGCATATCTGTATTCCATGAAAGGCCATCCCAAAAGCGCCATTCGCTGAAGTTATCGAAAGCGGTATCCTGCACCCTTGCAACAACCAGTTCTTTGTTCATGCCGCGAACGCCATACACATACACATATCCATCGGGCTTTGGTGCGCCTGCGCCTGTTGTATTGGGCAGCACGCAAATACCAAACACCGTTTTACCTTTTGCATCAGTAAAAAACAATGGTGTTTCTTTCTGTTGCTGACCGGCATAAGGCGGGCGGCTGTTTTTGGGTAATGCAATCATTGATACACCAATGTCTTCAAACGGATAAATGCCGCCGGGAATGTTCCTGATAAGGTAAGCGAAGATGTAAATGGTACTGTCTCTGGCGTGATTCATAAAGCCATCGCCCAGCCAGTAATAACTTTTCTCCGGCGCATTGGGTGTGTTTGGCTCAAACATGGACAAAGGGTTGCCCGCACTGTCTTTGCGCCAGAAATATTTTATTTTACCAGGATCGGGTGATGCGCCGGTAAAATACGCCACTGAATTATTCATCATCTGCCAGCTGCCTTTAAGCGTGTCTGCTTCGGTATCGATATCGCCGATGATACAATCGCTGAACCAGAACATCGTTTCTGATGCATCATTCATTGCACCGGGTTTCTCAACACCGTTGAGCGCCGTACAATAAATGCCGTCTGCCCCTATCCAGCCGCTATCGTGCCGTAACATTTCTGCCCACCCGGGTACCGCCTGCGTGGTAATTCTCGACTTGCTGTATTCGTCTTTTTTATCAGCCTCTGCAGCATCTTTTGTTTTACAGGCAATTGCCGCAAACATGCATAACAACGCTGTTATGTAACCCTTGTATTTCATTTATGGCTCAATTTTTAAACGTATAAAACGAGGGCGATAGAGATCAGGAAACTGTTTGATCTCTTTGTGAAAATCGAACGAATTTACATTGTAGCTGATGAGCAGTTCGCCCGGTTTTGAGAGAGCGGGATGCGCTTTTGCATTGTAAGAAAAGATCTGTTTAGACATGCTCTTGAGCGTATCGCTGTTCCAGATCTTCATCACTTTGCCAAATGGGCCTACCGGGGATTTGCCTACTCTTATGCCCACATCATAACCCAGCCCGTTTACTGTAAAAACCATGATGTACCTGCCATCCGGCAGTGGTGTTACGCTTAGTTCATTCGACGCACTGTCTGTAATAGCTGCGGCTTTTGTAATGTCTTTTACCCAGTTTGTACCATCGAAGAAGGTCCATTCATCAAACTGCTTAAACTGTGCTGGTTTTACACGGGCAGCCATTACATTCTTCTGCTTGCCGCGCACACCATATACATACACATAACCATCTCCGTTGCTTATACCTGCTTCTTTGGTATTTACAAAAATGCCTGCACCAAAAGAACCCTGGTCGCTGGCAGTATCTGATGCACCTTTTATAAAAAACGGTGTTGGCGTTTGTGTATAGTTTGTATAGGGTGGTTTGCTGTTCTTTGGAATTTCTATCAGCATGTTACCGGTTTCGGCAAAACCCCAGTCATTGTCTGTGGTATTGTGAATGATATAACCAAAGATGAACAAACTACTGTCGAGCGCTGTATTTACAAACCCATCTCCCAGCCAGTATATGTCGCCTTTTTCGGCCGGTGGCATAGCGGGTGTAAAAAGTGTGCCCGGCTTGTTGCCCGGCTCTTTTACATATTCGAAGGAAATATTGCTATCTGCAGGCTGCCTGCCTTTCAGCAATGCAACAGAATTATGGATCATGCTGTAGCCGGGTTGCAGCGAATCATTTTCAATATCACCGATCATTGAATCGCTGAAGAGGAATGCGACAGTGGCGGTATCTGTACTGCTGAAAGTATCAACACCGTTTAAAGGAATAGAGAAAATACCATCGCCACCAAACCAGCCGTGTTTGCGGTTGAACATTGCATCCCATTCAGGTGCCGCTTCTACAGTGTAGTTTAAGGTGTCCAGGTTTTCGCTGACTGTATGTTGCTCTGTTGCGTTATTGCAGCTTCCGCAACAAAAGATTGCTGCAGCAAGTAATGCATTCGTATAATTGTTCTTTGTACCCTGTAAGTTGATCATAACTGTTTTTACCTGCTATTGCAGTTTTACGCGTATAAATCTTGGCCTGTAAAAGTTTGAATGATTCTTAACATCGTTCCAGAAATCAAATGACCCTACGTTATAACTGATCAGCATTTCGCCCGGCTTCGATAAACTGGGATGCGCCTTTGCATTGTACACAATAAAATTCTTTGACTCTTTTTGCTCGGTACACTCCCATATTTTTATGATAGGGCCAAAAGGGCCATATGGTGTTGTGCTCAAACGCATGCCTACTGCGCTTCCTATGCCATCGGTCTGGAAGACCATTGCATAGCGGCCATCAGGTAAAGGCGTAACACTTAGTTCGTTCGATGCCCGGTCTGCAATGGTAGCAGCTTTAAGAATGTCTGTTTGCCAGTTTGCACCATCCCAGTAACGCCATTGGGAAAAATCTTCAAACGCTGTTGATTTTACCCTTGCAACCATTACTTTTTTTACATCGCCACCCACACCGTATACATACACATAACCATCTGGGTCTGGCGCGCCGGCACTCTTTGTATTCGGGAATACGGCAGAACCAAAAGAGATGTAATTATTGGGGTACTTAGCAGTATTGTCTACAGCATATATCGGTGCATCTACCTGCTTTTGATCTGTATATGGATCTTTGCTTCCTTTTGGCAAAATGATCATTGCATTGCCTACCTGCTGAAAAAGAAAAGCATTGTCTGCAGTATCTCTTATACGGTAGCTGAAAATATATGTTTTATCACCCATATCGTGGTTTACAAAACCATCTCCCAGCCAGTAGTAGTCGTTTGGCAACGCATTGGGCGTTTGCGGAATAAAGTATGAACCTTCCTTCCTGGGTTTTGTAGCTTTCCACTTAAACTGTACGTTTTCTTCTTTCGGCTCATAACCCTTCAGCAAGGCGATAGAGTTATGCACCATAATGAATCCTTCTTTCGGCCTGTCGTTGATAATATCACCGATCATGGTATCGCTAAAGAGAATGGTATTTTCAACATTACTGTCGGCTTTATCCACGCCATTGGCGGGTAATACAAATATGCCGTCAGCACCAAACCAGCCGTGCTGCCGGTTGAGCAGCTTCGTCCATTCCGGTGCTTCTTCTACCGTAAACTTTAAATTGTTGATGTCTGTATTTACGGGCACTTTCTGTGCTGTTTTGCACGAGGATAATGCCACCAGAACCGCTGCGAATATTCCAAGCTTGTTTTTCATGTAAGTTTTTTTTATGAGCCAGGCTGCATTGCTGCTATTGAACACCTGTTGCGTCGCACACTTGTACGGCAACAAGAATGTCGGCACTATGCAGGCTCGTATGTATATTCAAACACCTCGTGGTCTGAAAGGCCAAATACACTAAGATCGAGCACGATCTCCATTACCCATTTGTCTTTGGTAAGCGTTGTAACGGTATAGGTTTCTATTGTAATCTTCGAGGGGTCAAACACGCTGTAGTACCGCTGCGTAAATGTTTTTTCATCTTCTGACAAAGTCCATTTATCATAGATGTTCAATCCATCGAACAGGCAGCCTGCTGCGCCGTAGTTAAGCAAAATGGTGCTGTCTCTTTTAAAGGTAAAAACGTTGTCCTTTTCACACTCCTGCAGGTTCTCGGAAGGTGGTGTGTCTGTCTTCCATATCTTAGAGGTAAGTTTCCACGGGTGCGATGCAATGATCTGTGCACCTGATGCAATGGTGTTTACGGTAAGATCTTTTTCAGATGCTTTACCCTGGCCATCTTCTATACGGTAGTTAAAGCCAACCAGTTTATCCACTTCTGCATCCTGCAACACATAATCGAATGTGTAATCAACGCTTGTTTGCCCGGAAAGCTCACTTACGGTTAGCACACCATTGGTACCCCATGAGCTGTCAACTTTCAGGTTTACTGTTTTGGAGATGTAAAAATTTTTTACACCATTGGGCACTTCGCCGGAAAGCGTTGCAGAAACGGGGAAACCAGATTTGCCGCTTACTTTATCCGGCGTAAGTCGCAATGCAGGCTTATCTGTTTCCACTTTGTCTTTTTCGCAGCCGGTAAAAAAGCCGGTACTGCAGATGGCTAAAGCCGCTACGACTAAAAAGGATCGGTTCATATTCGTTAGAGATTATGTTTGTTATGTTATTGTTACCACCTGCATTACAGGCTGGTTATTGAAATATATGCCGGTTGCAGTTGCTAAATAAAGAACCAACTGTACAAGAGTGCGACGCAACAGGCGATTGATAGTAGTAATACAGCCTGGTACATACTTTTCACTTTATACTTTGCGCGGTTTTAATGCCACAGGCGCATCGCCGGCTTTGAAGTATGCTTCAATTTCTTCCAGCGTTTTTTCTTTTGTTTCAGGCACCATTTTCCAAACGAAGAAAAAGGCGCATACTGCCATTAACATGTATATCCAGAATGTAAACGCATTACCAATAGAACCCATGAGTATGGGGAATGTTTGTGATACAATGAATACGGTGATCCAGAGTATAAACGTTGCCACCGACATAGCGGTGCCTCTTGCTTTGGTTGGAAATATTTCTGCAATAACCACGAACGTAAGCGGCCCCAGGGAAATAGCAAAGCAGGCTATATATGCAAGTATGGCAATAAGTACGAGGTAACCTTTTTGCATGTTTAAATAAAATGCACCACCTACCAGCAGCAGACAGACAACCATACCGGCAATACCGATGAGCAATAATTTTTTACGGCCCAGTTTGTCTACATACCTGATGGCCACAAGCGTAAACACCACATTGATGATACCCACCAATACGGTTTGCATAAGTGCGGAATCTGAACCATCGCCGGTAGATTTAAAAATTTCCGGTGCATAGTACATGATGGCGTTGATACCGGTAACCTGCGAAAAAACAGCCAGCACGATACCGATGATCATGGCAGTGCGCAAACCCGGCCTGAACATTTCTGACAACGGCAATACTGTTTCTTCTGCAAGGGCAGCATTAATATCATTCAGTTCCTGTTGTGCTTTTGCAGTACCGTTGATCTTTGTAAGTATATCCAGCGCTTCTGAAGTGCGTCTTTGCTTTGCAAGCCAGCGCGGACTTTCGGGCACACCAAACAACAACAACACAAATACAATGGAAGGAAGTAAGCCGGAACCAAACATCCACCGCCAGCCAGTGCTTACGTTCCAGGATTCATCGTACAGACCGGCAATCCCTGCATTTACGAAATAGATGAGCAATATGCCGCAGACCACACCCAGCTGGAAAATAGAAATGAGTTTACCCCTTATTTCTGCAGGTGCCATCTCTGAAATATACATGGGTGATAAAACAGATGCGATACCGATACCCATGCCGCCAACAATCCTGAATACCACGAAGAAATTGAGGTTGGGAGCCATGGCTGTACCGAGCGATGAAACAGCAAAAAGCAAGGCAGCCAGCATGAGCACTTTTTTCCTGCCCACATTATCGCTTAGTTTGCCTGCATACATGGCGCCGGCCACACAGCCCAGCAATGCGCATGATGCCACCCAGCCGGTCATGGCGTCTGACAGATTGTAAAAGGTTTTCATAAAACCGATTGCACCGGCAATAACGGCCGTATCGTAACCGAATAGCAGGCCACCAACAGCCGCCACCAGTGTTGCTTTATAGATGTACCAGGAGTTTTGTTGTTGCATGTAATTAGTTTATGCTGATGTCAACTAGTTTTTCTGTCCGTACATAGGCTTTCATGGTAGCACATTGGTGACCTTCGCTTTCGCCATGTGGGCGCACCGTATATTCACCAACTGCTGCGGGTACAATAAAAGTTTCTGCATAGTGTATAACAAACGGCTCGAAAGCATTAGACGGGCTTTCAACGATTGCCTCGCGGCCTTCGATGAGGTTTAGCACGTTTACCACACCATTGGTGTTATGCGCCACCGTTTTGGTAAACCAATGTCTTCTCGTTTCGATGAATGAATGTTCATCCAGGCCCGTACGCTCTTCGCGCCAGCCATCGCCTTCTGCTACCGGTTGGACAAGGCTGCGGATGTTGTCTTTTGTCCAGTTGGTGGTACGATCCCACTGGATAACATTTTTACCATGTTCCAGCGAGATGGGACGCGGCTTGCCATCGAGGCCCATACGGCCCCAGTCCCACAGTTTAAAGGTGAAGATGTATGGTGTGGCACTTATCTCAAGCACCACGGTATTGGCACCAGAACAATGCACTGTGCCGGCAGGTATAGACACATGATCATGCTTGCGTACCTGCCATTTTTGTACATACTTCTCTGCATCGAAAGGCGCTTCGCCTTTTTGCGCAGATTCCAGTTCTGCTACCATGGCTGCAGGCTCTACCGATTCTTTAAGGCCGAGGTAAACAAAAGCCTCGTCTTTTGCGTCGAGAAAATAATAGCTTTCATCCTGCGTATAAGGCATGCCAAATTTTTCGCGTATGTATTCTTTAAGCGGGTGTACCTGCAGGCTAAGGTTTCCACCTTCCATGGTATCGAGAAAATCGAAGCGTATGGGAAACTCATCCCCGAAAGCGTTATAGACCTGTTTACCCAGTAATGCCTGTGGCTGAAAGAAAACAACGTTTACTGAAGGTACTTCCACCACTTCATGCTGAAAGCGCAGCATCAGGCTGTTTTCTTCGGGTACACAATCGAAACCCCATGCAAAGTTTTGCGCACTTCTGTCAAGGTCGCACACTTCCTTCAGCCATTGCCCGCCCCATGGTCCGGGATCAAAAAATGGTACCACCCTGAATGGCCTGGTTACCACCTGTTGCATAGCATCTTGTAACGCTGCTGCGGTAATAAGCTTGGGGTTTTCCTCAATCGTTGTATCAAGTATATAATCGATGGTACTGAAAATATGCTTCTTGTGTTTATCGCACACACGCCAGTCTACGAAATAAGCGTGTTTGTATTTATAAGCAAATGTGTCTGTTTTATTTGTTTTGCCCAGGTTACCAACCGCATCTCTCCTGAATCTCAGTTGAATCTCCCAGCGTGGCATGTCTGCATAGATGAGTACATCGGGCTGCCCTGCAACAATCGTGGCGCCTGCACCTGTTATTACAGTAACCCCGCTACTGCCTGCTACTGCCGTGCGCATTTCCTGCAGGCGCGTTTCATCAAAATAATCTGCCAGTTCCAGTGATGTAATATATCCAAACACAGGATCGTCTGTTACAAACGGCTGCACCATAGCTGCAATGGCCTGCTCATCTTTAAATGCTGCGTTTGACTGCAGCAGTAATGCAGGCTGCAATTCCTGGTTAATATGTTTAATGATTTCTTTTGCCAGCACGCCATGGTAGCATTCTATTGCCACCACTACTGTTGTTTTGCCCGGCTGCTGTATGGCTTTCTGTATTTCTTCAACCACATTATCCCAGCCCGAGTAGCAGGCATGTCCTGTAACAGCTACTTCCGGAAATTTATCGAAGTTTGATTTCATCTGTGTTTCGTTTACGCGTTTGATACTAAATAACCAGCACCCAATAATGCTGCCGATGCGGGAAAAGATGCAGCTTCTGCCTTTACTTTACCCCAGGGCGTCCATGCATGTTGGTGCACCTGCTTTTCAATATATGGTACAATTGTTTCGCTGCTGGCCATAATACCTCCTGAAAGCAATAATATTTCAGGATCGTAAGCGTGAATAAGGTTAATGGCACAGGCAGACCACACATCAAGGCTTTCGGTTCTTGCTTTTACAGCTACCGCATCGCCCATTGCAGCACAACGGAAAATGGATTCAAAATCTATCTTTTCTTCCTCCGCAAGTTTGCTGGTAGTATAACCTTCCATTGCTTTTACCTTGCCTGCAATGCACCAGGTAGATGCTTCTGTTTCCACGCAGCCTTTATTGCCGCAGTTGCAGTCTTTACCGTTATAGTTTATAATAGTGTGACCGCCCAAGATACCCGCAGTAAAGTGTTTGCCGCGCAACAGTTGCCCTTGTATAATGGCGGCACTGCCTACGCCTGTACCGAGTGTCATGAGTACAGCATTGTCATAAGCCTGTGCTTTGCCAAATTTCCACTCACCTATCAATGCGCTGCGGGCATCGTTCTCCATGGCGAGTTTTAAACCAAATGCTTTATCGCACCAGGCTGAAAAATCAATACCCGGCGCGTCGCCAAATTTTCTGTCGATGGAAAGAATGCGCTTCTGTGTACTGTCAACAATACCTGGTACCGACATGCCCATTCCTGCAAGATCACTCAGCAAAATATTGTGTTCTACCAGCAGGTTGAATACGGCTTTTTCTATAAAAGGCAATCTTCCCTGCAGGCCGCTGCCTGAGTGTGCATCCAATGATACCTGTGCTACTATTACATGCGACTGTACCAAACCAATTTTTATATTGGTTCCGCCAAGATCTATTGCCAGTGCAGGTTTGTTCATGTTTTGTATGTGCCGCGGCACGCGTTTTTACCGGAATATTTTTGTTACCAGCTTTATATCTTTTGGCATCGCCTGTTGTGTCACTCACTTGTACTGCTGCGCTTTACTGAGCTTACGATGCCTGGTCATTTACCCTGTTGCAGATCATGTCTGCAAATGCTTCTCTTTCCTCCGTTTGCGTATGCCCGGCTGCAAGGCACTGTAAACTTTGAACCGTGCGTACCCTTTGTTTACAAACGCAGACCGCACCGGTGCTGCTCCTGCATGTTATACAGTACAAGAGTGCGACGCAAGGGACGATGAGCATTGCACTGCTGCCGGGCTCATCATTTTCTTTTTAGTATCCGTCGTTTTGAATAAGGTTGGGATTCAGATCAACTTCGCGTTGCGGTATAGGAAAAAGATAATGCTTCTGCTGCGGCGTTACGCCCGGCTTTGCCACAGGTACCAGTGTTTCCAATGTTCCGGTGCGGGCAAGATCGAACCAGCGCTGACCTTCTGCCACAAACTCCCGGCGTCTTTCCTCAAGTACTGCGGCCTTAAATGCATCTTTGGAAAGATTGGTATAATCGGGCAGTACATCGCGGTACACTGTGCCATCGAACCTTGCACGTTTACGCACCATGTTGATGTAATTGTATGCATCTGTCATATTGCCCAATTCATTGCTGGCTTCAGCCATCATCAGTAACACATCTGCATAACGGATAACAGGATAATCATTGGCAGACCCGTTTGCATTGGGTTCTGCTTCACGATCCCAATACTTTTGTATGTAAGGATTAATGCTTGTAATGCTGCCATCGGGGTTGTGTACTTCGGTAACAAACGTTACGCTTCTTCTCCTGTCATTTGATTCGTAGCTTTCATACAAATCAGGCGTGGGAACCTGCCAGCCCTGGGCATTTTCAACACCTTCTGCACTTAATGCAGGAGCCAGTAAACGCACGTTGAACTGACCCACTTCCCAAAAGATGATGGCGCCGCCCGCATCTCCAAAACCAACGGAGAAAACCGCTTCTTTGCCACCGCGGCTGGAAAGTTTGAACACATCTGCAAAATCATCCCACAAGGCATACTCGCCGGAATTGATCACTTCTTTACATTTATCTACACAGCCCTGCCAGTTGTTCCTTGTAAGGTAAACCTTGGCCAGTATGGCTTTTGCAGCGCCGCTTGTAGCACGGCCCCGGCCTGCGCCCGGCGGATAAACGGCAGGTAACGCTTCCGCGTCTGTGAGATCTGTAATGATCTGTGCATAAATATCATCTACCCCTGCAACAGTGGGTGTAAGCGGTTCTGTTTCTTTTAACACCAGGGGAATTTCTCCAAACATGCGCACCATATCAAAGTATAAGAGCCCACGCAAAAATTTGGCTTCATTCACCAGTCTTGCCCTGAGGGTTGCATCCATTTGTATTGCCGGAATGCGTTCTATGGCAATATTTGCCAGTGTGATGGTTTTATAGTGCGTGTACCAGATTTCCTGCAATGCTGTGTTTTGCGGGTTATAGGTAAACGTGGCCGTTTGATCGTAGTACGGTGAAAAAATTTCCTGGTTGTTCAGTTCGTCTGATGCAAGCCCTGCCGTAACCCAGAACGAATTGAGATAAACACCGGCATAAGAACCGGAGCTGATGGAATTGAGCCACGCGTAAATAGCGTTCACCGCAAAAACAGCATCCTGCTCTGTTTTGTAAAAGTTGGTAACAGCCACAACATTCTTTGGATCTTCTGTTAAGAACTTTTTACATGAGGTAGCAATCGTTGACAATGCAACCAATGCCACAAGTATTTTCCTGTATGGAGATATGCGTTTCATAATGGCTTTTTGAATTTAGTTTAGAACCCGATGTTTACACCAAGCGTAAATGTTTTTGTCTGCGGATAACCGCCGTAATCGATACCAATCAATGTGGTGCTTTGCCCGTAAGTATTGCCTTCAGGATCGTACCCGCTATAGTCTGTGAGTGTCCAGAGGTTGGTAGCGCCTGCATAGATCCTGAAGCTCTGGATACCTGCTTTGGAAAGTATGCGCGAAGGCATCCTGTAGCCCAGCGTTACATTTTTCAGCCTTACATAAGAAGCGTCTTCTACAATATTGGAAGAAAATATGCCTACGTCCACACTTCCGTTGGAAAGCGCACGGGGATATTTATTGCCCGGGTTTTCGGGTGTCCACCTGTTTAGTGCCGCTTCTGCCAACACATTGTTCTGGCCGGTAAAATTCAGGAGGTCCAGGTTATTGAGATTGGCCATTTTATTGCCTTGTGAACCCTGGAAGAAAAAACTGAAATCGAGATTTTTGAAAGATAATGTATTGTTGAAACCCCAGGTAAATTTGGGCTGTGCACTGCCAAGGATGGTTCTGTCGTTGGCATTTATTACGCCGTCTTTATTAATGTCTTTGTATTTCCTGTCGCCGGCTTTTGCAACAGAGGCAGGGTTGGGCGATGTTGGCTCCTGCCCTGTAAGCACCGGGCTTGATGCCGCTTCTGCATCTGACTGGAAGATGCCATCAAATTCATAACCATAAAATGTACCGATGGAGAGGCCTTCTCTTAAAATGATGCCGCCGGGCAGGTAAACATCTGTGTTGGTATTAAGATTGGTCATCTCATTTTTATTGATCGACACATTGATAGCAGAATTCCATTTTACAATGCCGGTGGTATTAACGGTGCGCAAGTCAAGATCAAAGCCTTTGTTTACAATATTGCCCACGTTGAGCAGCGTTGTTGTAAAACCTGATGTGGTGGGTATTGGTGTTGACAACAACAGGTCAAAAGTTTTCTTTGAATAATAATCGCCGGTAAATGTGATACGGTTATTGAATAAACTAAGGTCGATACCAATATCAAGTTGCCTGGTACTTTCCCATTTCAGGTTTTTGTTTACATAACTAAGCGGTTCCCGGCCTGTATATACTTCGCTGCCCAATGCGCTGTTGAATACCCCTTCGCCATAAGGCCCAACCAATGCCAGCGACTGGTATGGTGGTATGGCCTGGTTGCCGATAACGCCATAGCTCGCCCTGAATTTAAGATCGGAAACTGCACGCACATCCTCCATAAACTTTTCCTTTGACACACGCCATGCAAAAGCACCGGAAGGAAAGTAGCCATACTTGTTGCCATCGGCAAATTTGGATGAACCATCTGAACGACCTGTAAGTGTAAAAAGATATTTGTCTTTTATGGTATAGTTGATACGGCCGAGGAAAGAAACCAGGCTCCATTTTGATTCGCCGTTGAAAGGCTTCTGCGGGTTTAACGCTGCCGAAATATCGTGGTAACCTGTTCTGTCATCCGGAAAATCAAATGCGTACACAAACATACTTTCATTCTGAAACTGCTGAACAGTAAAGCCTGCAACTGCATTCAGACTATGATCGTTTTTAAACTGCTTATTATAGGAGAATGTATTTTCGTTCAGCCATGTTAAACCTTGTACACTACCCAAAGAAGCTTCACCTTTACTGGCCTGTGCCCTCTTTAAATAATACGGTGCATAGGAGTTGTCCCTGTTAGAAAATGCATCTGCGCCAAAGCTGGTTTTAAATTCAAGCCCTTCCATGATCTTATACCGTGCGTACAGGTTTCCAAAAAACCTGGAAGAAACGGTGTAAGAATTGTATTTGTCAACTTCTGCAACAGGATTGCCCAGTAATTTTCCGCGGTCGTTTTCATACGTATAACCGCCAACAACCGTGGAGTCATAAACAGGAAGAATAGGATTAAACAGCAACGCATCTGTAACCACACCAGGTACAATGGTACCTGCATTTGTAAGTACCCCGTTTGAGGTTACCCTGGCATATGTTACGCTGGTACCTACGGTCAGTCGCTTACTTACTTCCCGGTCGAGATTTGAACGGAAAGAATATCTTTTAAAATCCGAATTGGTAATGATACCATCCTGTGTAAAATAGGAGCCTGTAATGGCATATTTTGTTTTTTCATCACCGCCGGAAAATGTAAGCTGGTAGTTGGCCATTGGGGCATTGCCCATTATTTCATCCTGCCAGTCTGTAGTGGTAAGATTTTTTGGATTTACATATACCGGTGTTTGCCCGGCATTAAGTTTTGCTTCGTTTACAAAATCGCCAAACTGCTGCGCATTCAGCACCTGCACTTTATTGGCAACCTGTTGCAGGCCGTAGTAACTATCCAACGTTACGGAACCTTTCCCTGCCCTTCCCCGTTTGGTGGTGATGATGACCACACCATTTGCACCTCTGGAACCATAGATGGCCGTAGCTGATGCATCTTTTAAAATTTCAATGGACTCAATGTCATTGGGGTTAATGGCAGACAATGGCCCTATCCTGGGGCCAAGTGTTGCACCGCCACTCTGGTCGCCGCCATCGCTGGAGATGAGCAAACCATCTACCACATACAGGGGTTCATTACCGGCATTGATAGATGTAGTGCCACGTATACGGATAGATGTTTCTGCACCCGGTTTACCGGAAAGCTGTGTAACCTGCACCCCTGCTGCACGACCCTGCAATGCCTGGTCAAAACTCGTGGCTGGTATCGCCTTCAGATCTTCTGCTTTTACAGAGACCACAGAACCGGTAAGATCACTTTTCTTTACAGTACCATAGCCGATTACCACTACCTGCGAGAGTTCGTTTTTATCAGGCGCCATCACCACATCTACAGTTGATTTGCTTTTTACGGCAACTTCCTGCCTGGTATAGCCTACGTAAGAGATCAGCAGTACAGCATCATTCCCCGCTACACTAATCCTGAAACTTCCGTCATCACCAGAGGTAACGGTATTGTTGGTGCCTTTTAGCTGAACGGTTACGCCTGCCAAAACTTCGCCTGATTCGGCCGTTATTTTACCGGTAATTTTTCTTGATGTTTGTGCAGCAACAAGCTGAACGGAGCACATGTAAGCAAGCACAATAAGGGCAAGCAGTCTTGCTGGTTTTAATTTTTTCATTGCAACAATCGTTAAGTATAAGGTTATATGCTGACGCCTTTTAACGTCTATGGTTCTTTATTTTGAGCCCGGCTTTTTTGCTACTATGAGGCTTCTGTTGCGTCGCACACAGCAGCCCATAGAACATTGCTGTACATGCTGCAACCAGCAGCACTGTAAACAAAAAGTACAAATGTTCAGACATATGAGAAGACAAATTTTAGATGAATGATCAACCCCTTGCTATGTCTATCGTATATGTAAACCTGTCTGCGCGATAATACCCGATATTATATTCAATGGGCCTTTCACCCGGATCAAAAACCACTCTTTTGCGGAAAAGTATGGGGTCTCCTACAGGCACCCGCAACACATCTGACAACTCTTCGTCGGCCAGTATAGCACTGATGCCTTCCCTCGAAACAGATGCGGAGATATGGTGCTCATGCTCCAGCATTTCATAAAGCGGCTGCGAAAAATCTTCATCGCCTGTTAAACCAACCCTGGGATGGAAGTACGAGATAAAGTACACAATAGGCTCAGAAGCAATGCCACGCACTCTTTCAAGCTTTAATATCTTCGTTTTTTTGTCGATGTTAAATACCTTACTTAACTCACTATCAGCTACTTCCCAACTTATTTTTAAACTGTAATTTCTAAACTTTACACCCTTCTCATCCATTTCATGTGTAAAGCTTGTCCATTTATCCAGCTTGGTGGTTATGTTCTTTTTGGCAACTTTTGTTCCTACACCTTTCTTTCTCACCAGCAGTTGTTCGTATACCAGTTTATTGGTGGCCTGGCGCACCGTATTTCTCGAAATACCCAGCTTCTTGGCAATGTCTACCTCGTTGGGCAGCAACTTACCATTCTGGTACTCGGGCTGCTCTATCAGCTTGCGCAACAGATCTTCTACCTGGTAGTGCAGCGGTAAAACGCTGCTGTGGTCTATTACAAAAGATTCTACATCCATCAGGCAAGTATTTGTTTGAATGTTCAGACATAGTAAAGTGAAGAAAAATTATTTTCTCTGCCAAATTTTTTTACAAAGTTTTTTTCAAAAAATACAATGGTAAAATTTGTGTGTGCAGTACATCATCACCGGCCCGGCATGCAGTATCGTTGCTGCCATAAGATATGCCGTACAAGAGTGCGACGCAAGAAAAGCTGCATGGTGTACCCGGTGCCGGGTACACCAATAAAAAAGGCCGGTAAATGTACCGGCCTGCATTATCGAAAAGAATGTTTTAGTATTCGTCTTCGTTAAACATAAAGTCTTCCTGGCTGGGGTAATCGGGCCAGATGTCTTCAATACTTTCATACACCTCTCCTTCATCTTCGAGTTCCTGCAGATTTTCAACAACCTCAATAGGAGCACCGCTGCGGATAGCATAATCGATCAACTCATCTTTTGTCGCCGGCCAGGGCGCTTCTTCCAGGTAACTTGCTAATTCCAGTGTCCAAAACATAGTATCAAATTTTGCGCAAATGTAAGTGTTGTAACGAAATATCCAAATCTGCTATTGCCTGCACGGTTTAAATTAAATTTAAAAACATTCTCAAAAGACTTGTTTCTTTGCAGGCGCTACATTTATATAAAGTTATTAATAGCAAAAACATGCTAAAAGCCACGGGTATTCATAAGTATTACGAAAAGTTACATGTGCTGAAGGGGGTGGATATTACCGTAAAGAAAGGCGAGATCGTATCGATCGTTGGATCATCGGGTGCTGGCAAAAGTACCCTCCTGCACATCCTGGGTACGCTGGATGAACCGGCCGGTGGCGAGATCTTCCTGGGTGCTGTTGCGGTACACGAACTGAAAGGGAAAAGCCTTGCTGCATTCAGGAATAAAGAGATCGGTTTCGTGTTCCAGTTTCATCATTTGCTGCCCGAGTTTACCGCGCTGGAAAATGTGTGCATACCCGGCTGGATTGCCGGCCGCCGCAAAAAGGAAACCACAGATGATGCGGTAAGACTACTGACCATGCTGGGCCTTGGTGACCGGCTGGATAATAAACCAAATATGCTGAGTGGTGGTGAGCAGCAGCGTGTGGCCGTGGCCAGGGCGCTGATTAATAAACCGGCCATTGTTTTTGCAGATGAACCTACCGGCAACCTGGACAGTAAAAATGCCAAAGAACTGCACGACCTGTTTGTGCGCCTGCGCAATGAATTCAATCAAACCTTTCTTATTGTTACGCACAACGAAGAACTGGCCGGCATGAGCGACCGCACACTGCACATGAAAGATGGTTTAATTGTAGGGTAGATTTTTATGTACCCGGCTGCATTGCTGCTATGAGGCATCGTTGCGTCGCACACTTGTACTGCCGGATGTTGGTGAGGCATAGTGTAAGAGTGTAAACCTATATAAACCGGTTGCGAAACGGCATTCATAAATACCACGCACTTATTTCATCTAATTTCAACCCCCTTTATGAAAAAATTTCTCACAGTAATCTTCAGCATTGTGCTGTTTGCAAGCACAGCGTTTATCTTTTACCTGAATGTAAAACTTTACTACCGGCCCACCTTTGCCAGCGAAGCTCCCTACATAAATACCGATATTATAAACCAACTACATTTTCTTAAATCAACAATACATAATGGCGCCGCTACTACCATGCAGCAGGCATATCCTGAAGGTTTTGTTTTTACGCAGGCTGTGTATGGCTTATCGTGGTGCGAAGTTGCCGCAAGGCTGGAACACCGTACTGCGCTATATAAAGAAGCAATACATGAAATATCTTATGCCTCAGAACAACTAAGCTCTTCCGAAGGGCAAGGAGGTTTTGACAGTACACTGGCGATACCTTTTGGTGCCTATTATGCAGGCTGGAGCAATTATCTACTAGGTAAAAAATTAACGGTACAACTTCCGCACGAAAGAGATACTGCTGCTATAAAACATTTTAAACAGGTATGCGCGCAAATTGACAGCGCATTACAACAAGAAGTTTACCCGGAATCTTACAGTGGCTTCTCATGGCCGGCGGATGTATTTGTGGCAGCTGCTTCTTTACAGTTGCATGATCAGTTGTTTGAACCTTTATACCGGCAGAGTCTGCATTTGTGGATTGAACGCGTAAAAAAGACTACGGACCAGAATGGATTTATACCTTACGATGCTTCAGTTGATGGAACGCCGCAACATATAGCACGCGGTTCATCCGAAAGCTTAATCCTAAACTTTCTTATTGATATTGATCCTGCTTTTGCAAACCAACAATTTGCTTTATACCAAAAAGCATTTCTTGATTACCGTTTTGGATTGCCAGGCATAAGAGAATTCCCAAAAGGGAATGATAATACAGGTGATGTTGATTCGGGCCCGGTTATTCTGTCAATGGGCAGCGCAGCCACTATAGTTGGTATACGGGTTTTGGCCTTATATAATGATAGTACACGTGCACTTGCAGTACGTAATGGTATAGAGGCTTTTGGTTTGGCTTATACCAGCGAGAATGAAAAGAAATACCTGCTGGGCCAGTGGCCTATGGCCGATGTTTTTATAGCCTGGGCACATACCACTGAAATGACTAAAGAACAAGCATGTAATACTTCCAAAGCCTGGCGGTTACAATTCCAATTGTATAGCCTGATCATTCTAAGCATACTTTTCTGGTCGCTTCGCCTGCTCTTAAGGCTCCCAAACAAAATGGCTAACTATTAAATCAGCCATTGGTTTAAACAAAAGAGTAAAAGTTCTCTATACATACAACGTTTCCGTTACGATTCTTGTCAGTACCTCAACATACACAAGAACATCCACTAAATTAAAACCGATGAGAACAGTTTTTACAGTGTTTGCAATAACTGCCTGTAGCTTTCTTTTTTCGTGTAACAAGGAAACCAATACTGCAACATTAGGTATTGATGTACAGGCGACTTTTAAAGAAGATCATGTACAGGTGTTGCTTGATTCAAAAGAGATCATCAATGATACGCTTACAAGCAGCCCCGTAATAACGGTTTGCGAAAACGGGAGATTTGCCACGAACATTAATACCGGTAATCATGTACTAAAAGTGATTATAAACAGAACTGCAGAAACCCAATACGCGTTTAAAATGACCAGTGATCACTACATCGGAATTAAACACAGCGCAGGTGAAATTTTCTTCGAGGGGTCTGACAAACCGTTTATTTACCGGTAATTATTTCTTGCTGTTATGGCAGGCATAAAAAAACTCCGTGGTAGCATAACCACGGAGTTTTTTTTAAACAGAGCTGTCTATTTTAATTTGGCCAATGCGTCTTTTATTCGTGCCCATGCTTTTTCGATGTTAGGCATGCTGTTGGCAAACGAGAACCGTACACATTTTGGCTCGCCAAACGCATCACCCATTACAGATGATACATGCGCGGTATTCAGCAGGTACATGGAGAAGTCTGCAGAATTGCTGATTGTATTCTCCCCATCGCTCTTGCCATAGTACGCAGAAACATCCGGAAAAATATAGAATGCGCCTTCAGGCTCGCCACATTTGATACCGGGAATTTCTTTTACCAGTTCCAGCACTTTTGCTCTTCTGCGTGTAAACTCTTCAGCCATTTCCATAGACGGCTTTAAATCGGCTGTGAGTGCTACAACTGCAGCCTTTTGTGTAATGGAGCATGTACCGCTGGTAAACTGCCCCTGCAATTTTTCCATTGCTTTGGCAACAGGCACGCTGGATGCAGTATAGCCAAGACGCCAGCCTGTCATTGCGAAACCTTTACTTAAGCCATTGATAAGAATGATACGATCTTTCAGGTCTTCAAACTGTGCAATGCTTTCGTGTTTACCAACAAAGTTGATGTACTCGTAAATCTCATCTGAGATAATGTATACATCAGGATATTTCCTGAACACATCTGCGAGTGCAGACAATTCTTCTTTACTGTAAACAGCACCGGAAGGATTACAGGGCGATGAAAACATTACAAGTTTTGTTTTACCTGTAATAAAAGACTCGAGTTGTGCCGGCGTTACTTTAAAACCGCTTTCCAGCGTAGTATGCGCCTCTACTACTTTACCACGGGCAATCTTTACCAGTTCTGAATAGGTAACCCAGTACGGTGTTGGAATAATCACCTCGTCACCATCATCTACCAACGCCAGTATTGCATTGGCAAGGCTTTGCTTGGCACCCGTTGATGTTACGATCTGCTCCGGTTTGTAATCAAGATTGTTGTCGCGTTTTAGTTTATCGCATACAGCCTGGCGCAGATCCGGAAAACCTGCTACCGGTGTGTAGTGGCTCCAGTTATCAGCTATTGCCTTTACTGCAGCATCTTTAATATGTTGTGGTGTGTCGAAATCGGGCTCACCAAGACTCAGATCAATTACATCAATGCCTTTGGCACGTAACTCACGGCCGAGCTTAGCCATTTTGAGCGTTTCAGGTTCTGCAAACCTGTCGAGTAGAGAAGATAGTTTCATTGTCAGTTGCTTCGTTTTTTGGATGGCAAAGGTAAGGGTAATACAAAAATGGCACGGATGCTTTTTAAGCAGGCATGTGCATAAAAGTGGCTTGTAAAGGCCTGCTTATTTTATTGAGCGTTTACAGCACATATCAGTTGTGTTCGATAACTCCTTTGTCTAAAGGTGTGGCAGTGTTTTGATAAAAGCCTTTGAGGTAAACGGTGTAAAACTTTCCTGCTGCAAAAGACATGCTGCCAAGTTTTTGTATGGGTAATGTATCCCTGGTGTACAAATCGAGGTTGTAACTACCAGCGGGCACCGAACTGAAACGCCTGAATGTAACAGAAGCCGCCTGGTCGTTGAATTTCCTGTTCTTGTACTTGAGTGAGTCAGTCGTGGCGGTGTTATAAAATATTACATAAACAGAGTCCGGACTATTGGGTGACAGGTTAAAAAAACGAACGCCGGCTTTTTGAACGGAATCAATCGACAAATCATCTTCGAAAAAAAGCAATTGCCTTTGAGCAAAAGAATCTACCAGGAAAAGACTGTAATACTTACCGGCGCCAAAACTTACAAAGTTATCGACAAACACTGTAGCGGTGTTACTTTGCGAAACTTTAAGCGGGTAAGTACCCGGGTAAGTTAAAAAGTAACCGCTGTCTTTTCCATAACCAAAGGTGTTTGCGATTACGTTGTTATTGAGCGATACATCTATTGCAGGTGCATCGGGCGATGCATTAACCACATAGATACCGGCAGCAGGAGCCGTTGTTTCGCCACCTGTTAAACCGCAGACACTTAAAAGTACACATATGAGCAAAAAGCCGGTAAGTCTGATCATTTGATTTTGTTAGGCAGTGCAAAATAAGCGAATAGCCATAAAAATATTGTTATAGCTGGGAAAGGTTGGAAAAGCCGTGCAGAAAACTGCATAATACGAAGATTGTAACTGGCTTTTGAAAACTGTGACCCTTGCTGCATAACGGGATGCAGTACAAGTGAGTGACACAACCAAAGCTTAATAGTAGCAATGCCGACGGTAACAATAAAAAAAGAGCAGTATTAAACTGCTCTTTCGGAAAAATTTGCGGCCTGATCGTTAGAAAGGAAGATCATCTGCTATTTCAGCCATATCGTTTGCCGGCGCCGGCTGATTGCTGTAACCTGCGGCAGGCGCGTTGTAATTGTTGGCTGATTGCCCATCTGCATTGCGTGAACCGAGCAATTGTACGGTTGAAATACGGAGGCTTAATGCTGCGCCCTGGCGGCCATCATTGGTCTGGTAAGTGCGAACATCGGGCGTACCTTCTACATAAACCTGGTTGCCCTTTTTAAGATAAGGTGCCACGGCTGTTTTGTCTGTCCAGTAAGCACATTCTACCCAGGTAGTTCTTTCTTTCTGGTTGCCCTGTGCGTCACGATATTTTTCTGTGTGGGCAACATTGAAATTAATAACGTTCTTACCGTTTACGTTGTTGACAATTGCATCTTTACCGAGATTACCAATCACTTGTAGTTTAATCATAACACTGAATTTAGTTTAACAATGCGGCCAAGTTACAAAAATTTTATATATGTGCTAATTTTTTTATCAAAAAAAAATGCCGCCCTGGTGGGCGGCAGGCATTGATTATTGAACAACTTATTTGAGTTCTTTTTGCAACTTTTCGTTGAGCGCAACATAATCATCATTCTTTGCTTTTTTTGCCAGCTCCACAGATTTATTGGAGGCGGCCAGCGCGTCAGCCTTTTTACCCAGTTTTGCCAGGGCACGTGCTTTTTGATATTGCATCCAGAAAGCATCAGGGTTTGCCGCGATAGCTTTGTCGAGCCAGGTTACAGCCTGCTCAAGATTCTTCCCGCTTTCAATGTAGTAATACGCTGCCTGGAAATAGGGTTTATTATCACCTTCCATGATCTGCCTGATCTGTGCATTGATCTTTGTATCTATATCAGTTGTTACAGGGAGCGTAACATACACATTATCCCATAACAATTCCAGGTTTACGCTGGATGGTTTTACATCGCTGAACATAATGGTGAAAGACTCGATGGAAAAGGGCATTGTTTCAGGTTTTACTTTTACTCTTACCACATCCTGATCCTGCTTGTATGCTGCGGGACTTGTAACATCTGTTTGTTTTGTGATGATGATGGTCCATTCATTTGCTTCAGGAATGGTGAGCAAGCCATATTTGCCGGCAGGTATTTTGGTACCGCCGATGGTAACTTCATCGCCAAAAGTGAGCGTGGTGGCGCCATTGGCACCGGTGCGCCATACTTTGCCATAGGGTACCAGGTCTCCAAATACTTTGCGCCCTTTCATGGAAGGGCGTGAGTATGACAATTCGATGTTTGACAACCCGAACTCCTGTTTGACCTGCTGGGTTGGTGATGGTTGTGGAACCACGAGGTTCTGGGCATTAACCGAGGCAGCGAAAAGCAACGCTGCAGCAAAAAAAATTCTTTTCATAAAAAAACAGTTTAATTGGTGTATCAGCTTATATGGACAGCTTTCAAAATGGCGGTAAAGATATAGTTAAGCAACCTGTAAAGCAATAAAGGTTTTGCATTTCTCGCCACGTAATCTTTTTACTTAACGAATGACACTATTCATCTTCCATTTTGTTTTTCAATACACCCAGGAGTGTATAGGCACCTTTGTTTACGATGTTTGTTCTGATCCAATCTGTTTGCGGTGATTGCAGCAATTCTACAAAACCATTTTCTGTAACGCCGGTTTGAACTTCGGTTAATAAAAACCTGTTGAAATCTTCAGCGATAAAGACATATTGTTTACCCATATAGCGCACCACTGCTTCTTCAGGAACAACGGTTGCGGCTTTGCCATCTATTTCAAAAACACCGGTTAAAAACATGCCGGGCAACAAATCGTGCCGTGGATTTTCAAAATGGCAATGCACCAGGCCGGCACGTGATTCATCTATGTTTTTAGTAACGAGGATGACCTCTACATCGAACCATTCACCCGGTTTATCGGTAAGGGCAACTTTGCCCTGCATGCCTTTGCGGAATACGGTAATATCCTTTTCAAAAACAGTGATGGCCGCATGTATATCGTCAGGATTTACCAGCTCAAACATTACATCTGAAGGATTGACATACTTGCCAATGTTTACATTCACTTGTGTGACATAGCCATTGATGGGTGAATACACTGGTACCATTCTCGACATACTGTTAACAGTAAGTGTTTGCGGGTTGATATTGATGATGCGCAACTTCTCTTCCAATGACCTGATAATAGCCTGCTGCGTTTTAAAATCGCTTGCTACAAGCTGGTAATTCTTCCTGCTGGTAGCGTCTGCATCGCTTAACTCTTTTTGTCTCTCCACATCTGCAGACAGGTACTCCATCCTGGCTTTGGCTGTAAGATAATCCTGTTGTAATTGTACATAAGACTGGTCTTCCATAGTAGCTATAACCTGGCCTTTATGCACCGGGTAACCGGGAAGTAAGGATGTAGCTTTCAGGTAGCCGCCCAATGGAAAACTTACAGATACAAGGCTTTGGGGTGGTACATCTACTGTACCATTTACCCTGATGGTATTGTGTATATCCTGCACCTGTGGCTGACCAGTGACAATGCCGGCATTTTTAAGCTGAATGCTGTCCAGTACAACAAGGTTGTCATTTATTGTATCTGCCTTGTTTTCCTTTACATCAGGCGTGGCGGTGCACGAAGCAAACCATGCAACTATAGCTGCGTATAATAGAAGCTTATTCATTTTATTCATTTGGTTGTAATAAATATTCAAGTTCTGTGCGGGCAATATTTAGCGATTGCAGTGCATCGAGGTACTGCGTTTGCACATTGATTGCGTTGCTGATGAGTGTTCCCCATTCGATATAGTTGATCTCACCATTTTTGTAGTTGAGGTTTGCTGTTTTAATAATTACCTGTGCCTGCGATAATGCGCTGGTTTTGTAATACAGGATAACCTGCTGGTATTTTACATATTCGTTCCATTGCCTTTGCAGGTTCAGCTCAAGCTGCTGCCTGGCCAGTTCTGTGGATGCCTGTGAAACGATTTCATTTTGCTGTGCTGCTTTTATCCTTGCCCTTTGCGCTTTGGAAAAAATAGGAATACCTAACCCCAGTTGTACGGTTGAAAATCTTTTACCACCATCGTAATAAGTTTCCGTTCTGTCTTTGTTCATCTGGTAACCGATGATGGATTGATTGGTATACCCAAGCAACCATTCCGGCTGTAATTTTGCTTTTTCCAACTGTGTTTGGGCGCCGGCAATCTTCTGTTGTTGCTCGTAATAATAAAGAAAAGGATGTTTGGCAATGAGGGAGCTGTCAAACAATACAAATGTTTCGTTTAAAACATCTGCCGGTTCAATCACTATTGATGAATCAAGCAGTACAGCCATTTCTGCCTGTGCAGTTTTTTTGTCGGCCTGTATCATCTGCATTTGCATGTGCAGTTGTTGCACGTGGTTATCGAGCGTTGTTTTCTCCAGCAGATTGGTCTCTCCTTTTTCAAAACGTAGTTTGGCAATTTGCTGGTAGCGGGATAGAATACTGTCGGTTTGTTGCAGCAGCTTTGCTCTTTCATCTGCCAGTTGTAACTGCAGGTACACCTGCTTTACCATTTTAATGATTTCTGTCTGACGTATCATCGTCTGCAACTGAGCCCCGCGGAACTGCTGTTCCAGTACACCATGCTGCCGGTTGTACAATGCAGGCATCGCAAAACCCTGCAACAGGGTAAACCTGTTGTCAAGGTTTTTACTGTTCACCTGGCCGACTTCTGCGTTGAATTGCGTTTTTGGTACATCTATACCAGCAGATGTAAGCGCCGCGTAATATTGCTCAGTGAGTTTACTTACTTCTATTTGCCGGTTTTGTACTTTGGCTATCTTAATGACTTCCCCAAGACCAAGTACTTTGGTTTGTGTACGGCCTGTAAATGGTATTAAAAAAACGATGACAAACACTGTACTGTTGAGTATTGCTTTTTTGTTGAAACCTTTTTCAAATAACTTGTATAACGATGGCAACACGAAAAGCGTAAGCAATGTCGCTGTTACCAGGCCACCGATTACAACGGTTGCCAAAGGTCTTTGCACTTCTGCACCTGCCCCGTTACTTAATGCCATTGGCAGGAAGCCCAGCGATGCTACAGCCGCAGTCATCAGTACAGGTCTCAACCTGTTTTTAGTTGCTTGCATGATAATGTTGTTTATATCGGTTAAACCTTCTTCTTTAATCCGATTCATTTCGCTGATTAGTACAATGCCATTCAATACTGCTACACCAAAGAGTGCTATAAAACCAATGCCTGCAGAAATACTGAAGGGCATATCCCTTATCCACAAAGCAAACACGCCACCTATTGCAGAAAGTGGTATGGCAGAAAATATCAGCAGGCAGTATTTAAGCCTGTGGAAGGCAAAAAAGAGCATCAGGAATATTAGTAACAATGCTACAGGCGTAGCAATGCTTAACCGTTGAGTGGCGTGTTGCAGGTTCTCATACTGCCCTCCATAGGTAATGTAGTAACCAACAGGAAAATTAATTTTTGCGGTAACTTTTTCCTGCAGCTCTGTAACAATACTTTGAACATCTCTGCCGCGTACATTAAAGCCAACCGTGATTCTCCTTCTTGCATCTTCTCTCTGAATCTGGTAGGGGCCGTCTTTCATGGTAACATCCGCGAGCAGGTTCAGTGGCACCTGTGTTCCATTGGGCAAACCAACCAGCAGGTTACCTATTTCACCTGCATTCTTTTTTTGTTCTTCATTCATCCGTATCACCAGGTCGTATCTTTTATCTGCCTCGAATACAAGACCTGCAACAGCACCGGCGTAGGCAGATTGTATTGTATTGTTGATATCTGCTATACCGGCGCCATACCTTGCTATAGCTTCCCTGTCGTAAGAAATAACCATTTGCGGAATACCTGTTACGGTTTCTTTATAAAGGTCTTTTGCTCCTTCTACAGAGTTGATCACTTTTGCCAGTTGCTCAGCATAATGGGCCAGCGTATCAAGATCGTCACCAAAAATTTTACAGACAACATCCTGCCTCGCGCCTGTCATCAGTTCATTAAACCGCATCTGCACAGGAAACTGAAAGCCGGTTGCAACGCCGGGCACTTCCTGTAATGCCTCACTCATTTTATTGGCCAGTTCAGGAAAACTTTCGGCACTTGTCCAATCCTTTTTGTCTTTGAGAATGACCATCATGTCGGCGGCTTCCAATGGCATGGGATCAGTTGGTATTTCTCCGGAACCGATCTTGCTTACAATCTTTTCCACTTCCGGAAACTTGTCCAGCAGCACTTTTGCGGTTTGTTGTGTGGTGTTGATGGTATGGGAAAGCGAGGAGCCGGTCAACAGCCTGGTATCAACTGCAAAATCACCTTCTTCCAGTTGCGGTATAAATTCACCCCCTAATGTAGTTACTACAAAAACGGCCGCTGCAAACATAGTGAAGGCAATGGCAACAACAATTGCCGGTATACGCAATGCACGTTGTAGAACAGGCTGATACCAACTCTGAATTTTGTTGATCATTTTGTCAGCAAACGTGTCTTTATGGTTAAGCTTTTTACTGATAAACACCGTGCTGATCATGGGTACGTAAGTAAGAGACAGGATAAACGCGCCGATGATAGCAAAAGACACTGTTTCTGCCATTGGTTTAAACATCTTCCCCTCAATGCCCTGCAGTGTAAGTATGGGCAGGTACACGATCAAAATAATGATCTGCCCAAAAACGGCACTGTTCATCATGGTGCCTGCAGAAGTTTCCACTTCGCCGTCCATTTTCTCCTGCGTTATCCTTACTGTTTGCGCATACATTTTACTGTGGCTCAACCTGTGCATTACAGCTTCCACGATAATTACAGCGCCGTCTACAAGCAACCCAAAGTCAATAGCACCAAGGCTCATCAGGTTACCGCTTACACCAAAGAGATTCATCATTATTATGGCAAACAGCATAGACAGCGGAATAACAGAGGCAACAATTAAACCTGCCCGAAGATTTCCCAGGAACATTACCAATACAAAGATCACGATCAATGCGCCTTCCAGCAGGTTTTGCTCTACGGTAGAGATAGCGTTATTTACCATTTTTGTCCGGTCAAGAAAAGGTTCTATTGCCACTCCTTCCGGAAGCGTCTTTTCAATATCGGCAATCTTCGTTTTAATGCTTTTTATCACTTCATTGCTGTTGGCTCCTTTAAGCATCATTACCACGGCGCCTGCAACTTCTCCTTCATCGTTAAACACTGTGGCACCGTACCTGATAGCACTCCCGATTTTTACTTCTGCAACATCCCTCACCAGTACGGGTACGCTGCTGCGCACCTGCTTTACCACTATGCTTCCAATATCTTCCAGGTTGGTAACCAAACCCTCGCTGCGTATGTATAAAACATTCGGGCCTTTTTCTATATATGCACCACCCGTATTCTGGTTATTAGCCTGCAGCGACTCAAATACATCACTAATTGTTAATGCAAAATTCTTCAGCTTATCCGGGTTAATGGCCACTTCATATTGCTTTACCTGGCCACCAAAACTGCTTACATCTGCCACGCCGGGCGTACCAAGCAGTTGCCTTCTTACAATCCAGTCCTGTATGTCTCTCAGCGCGGTAAGGTCATATTTTCCTTCATAGCCAGGCCTGGTCTTTACCACGTATTGAAATATTTCCCCCAGCCCCGTGGTTACCGGCCCCAGTTCGGGTTCGCCCATGCCTGCCGGTATCTGTTGCCGCACCTGTGTAAGCCTTTCACTTACCTGTTGCCTTGCCCAGTAAACATCTACATCATCTTCAAATACAATGGTTACCAGGCTAAGGCCAAACCGGGAAAAACTTCGTTGCTCAATAATGCCGGGTACATTGCGGGTGGCCTGCTCCACAGGAACGGTAATAAACCTTTCCACATCCGGTGCACCAAGGCTTGGTGCCGATGTTATGACCAGTACCTGGTTGTTGGTTATATCGGGCACTGCATCAATCGGGAGTTTTGTAACCGAGTAAATACCCCAGCCGATTAAACCCAATACCAGCAAACCAATAATGAGTTTGTTCTTTATTGAAAAGCGGATAATCGCGTGTAGCATTGTTGTAAATTAAATACGCTGATGAATGAGCAATGAAAGACATGATGTACCGGGCTATTGTACTTGTGGCATCGCCTGTTGCGTCGCACTCTTGTACTGTATAGCATGACTGAGCAGGGAAGCGATGCAGGTGATGGAGGACGGTCAATGGTGAATGGCCAATGGTGAAAGGTAGATCGTGAAAAGTGAGACGGTAGACGTGAGACGGTAAACGTGAGAAGGGGGAGTTCTAACTATTACCAGCTACTTTCCACTTACCACCGATAACTTATCACTTACTACTTACCACTTACCATAAAACTTATCACTTACAACTTACTACTCACCACTTACTACTCACCACTTACTACTTACCACTTACTACTTACCAATTACCACTTATTCACTCATCGCCATGCCCAATAAAGTTCCGGACGTACAAGTGAGTGACACAACAAAAGCATCATAGCAGTACATAAGCCCGTAAAAAAAGGAAAAATTTTAAGCCACTTTGGGAGGTTGAAAAACAGAAGGTGCGGCGTGCAACAAAGGCACATCATCGTTGAATAAGATGTGCACTACAGTTACCTGCTCAGGTGCGTTGATCTTAACTTCTATAGGTGCCGGAACAATGGTTGCAATAGACATGGCCACACAGCAATCGCTGTTGTGCGTTTTAAAAGGCAGTTGCATGTCTTGCTGAAAATCTGCATCTATGACAAGTTGATCCTGGTAGTGGATCTGTATAAAATCTGCCAGGCTTAGATTGGGGTTTTCGTGCCTGTGCTCTACATAATGTTGTACAAACTTTGGCAGCTTCAGCAGTTGGTAAGCATCGGTAGCACCGAAGACATACAAACAAAGCAGGAGTATGGCCGCCATTTTTTTCATTGGTGCAAAGATAACACTGCCCTGAAAATATTTGCGATTGATTTTTGAAACAACATGACATATGTTTGAAACAAAAAGATGATCACCTGGGAGGACTTTGAAAAAGTAGAAATGCGTACGGGAACCATTATTGCAGTAAATGACTTTCCAAAAGCAAGGAAACCTGCATACCAGTTAACGATCGATTTTGGAACCCTTGGCACAAAGCGGTCATCTGCACAAATAACCCATCATTATACTAAAGAAGCTTTACTCAACAGGCAGGTGATTGCAGTGGTAAATTTTCCACCAAAACAGATTGCCAATTTTATAAGCGAATGTCTTGTGCTGGGTGTATATGATGAAGACAATAACGTGGTACTGCTACAACCGACAAAAAGCACCGGTAACGGACTGAAGATAGGATAACATGCAAAAGCCACGCGGGGCGTGGCTTTTGCTTTATAGAACACCTTTTGTACTTGGCAGATAATTAGACAGTGGATCCCGCTTTACCGCCATTTTTATAGCCTTTGCGAAGGCTTTGAATATTGCTTCGATCTTATGATGTTCATTGTCTCCATTGCACGCTATATTGAGGTTACACTTTGCTGCGTCGCTGAAGGACTTGAAGAAATGAAAGAACATTTCTGTAGGCATCTCCCCTATTTTTTCTCTTTTGAATTCAGCATTCCAAACAATCCAGTTTCTGCCCCCGAAATCGATCAGCACTTTTGCTTCGGCCTCATCCATTGGTAAGGCAAAACCATAGCGCTCCATTCCTTTTTTGTCAACCAAAGCTTTTGCAAATGCTTCACCCAATGCAATACCGGTATCTTCTATGGTATGATGTTCATCTATATGCAGATCACCTTTGGTAATAACGGTGAGATCCATTTTACCATGCCGCGCAATCTGGTCGAGCATATGATCGAAGAAACCCAGGCCGGTATCAACAGTTGCTTTTCCACTACCGTCCAGGTTGAGTTCAATATGGATTTTTGTTTCGTTCGTGTTTCTTTCGTGTGTTACTTTTCTGAGGCCCAGTTTAAGGAACTCGTAGATATCTTTCCAGTGTATGCTTTCCAGCGCAATAACTTCTGCCAGTGATTTTACAGAATCACTTATTTCTGCACCGCCAAGATGGGGATCGTTGTTTAACCAGATTGCTTTGCATCCCAGATTTTTGGCCAGTTGTACATCGGTAATTCGATCACCTATTACAAAAGAACCGGCAATATCATACGCCGGGTTATCGATGTAAGCAGTAAGCATACCCGTGTTGGGTTTGCGTGTTGGTGCATTTTCTGCTGCAAATGTTTTATCGAAAAAGAACGCAGCAAAATGTACGCCTTCGTTTTCGAAAGTCTTTTGTACAAAGTCCTGCAAAGGCCAGAAAGTATTTTCAGGAAAGCTTTCTGTACCAAGACCATCCTGGTTGCTGACCATTACCAACTCATACTCCAGTTCCGCAGCAATACGGCTCATGTATTTAAAAGCATCAGGATAAAACTCCAGCTTATCCCAGCTATCTATCTGGTACGTGGGTGGTGCTTCTTTGATCAGTGTTCCGTCCCTGTCGATAAATAATACACGCTTACCGCTGCCCTGTGTTGAATCAGCAATCTGGCTCATTACAATGGTTGTTTATTAATGTTTGATCGTTTAAAAAAGTTGTGGCTGAAAAACAATACGGCAACAGACCCGGAACTGTTGCATAAAGAGATGCCGTACAAGTGTGCGACGCAACGGACGCCCAATGCTTATGCAACAGCCCGGCCCATAAATTTACTTTATTGTTGCACGCACTGCTTTTACTTCTGCAGGTGTAACCGCGGATGACTTGTTTCCAAAACTGCTTCGAACGTATGTAAGTACATCTGCTATTTCTTCGTCTTTCAGGTAATCCTGCGGAGGCATGTTGTTATCGTACGTTACACCATCAATCGGCACTTTATCTGTACTGCCGCTTAACACCCATTTGATCAGTTTTTTCTTGTCGCCGTTTACCCATGTGGTTTTTGATAATGGCGGGTTAAGTTTTGGTACGCCGCTGCCATCGTCCTGGTGACAGGTAAGGCAGTAAGTTTCGTACAATGCTTTACCGCGTGTTTTGGAATCCTGTGGTGGCGCGGGTTTCGTGAAACTGAACAATGTTATTGCTGTTAGAACAAAAATGGTCGTTGTTACTTTTTTCATGCTTATTGCTTATACGTGATCTTGTAAATTACACCTCCTTTATCATCTGATACATACAAGGCTCCATCAGGACCCTGTGCCAAACCTGTAGGACGGTGTTTTGCTTTACCGGGCGATACAAATTCGGGGCCGCCGGCAAAATTGTCTGCAAAGATTTCCCAATCGCCATTTGGCTTTCCATCTTTAAATGGCACAAAGGCAACAAAATATCCTTTCTGAGGTTCGGGTGCCCGGTTCCACGATCCGTGAAAAGCGATGAAGGCTCCATTCTTATATTTTTCAGGAAACATATTGCCCGTGTAAAACAGTAAACCGTTAGGTGCCATGTGCCCCGGAAATGCTACAACAGGATTGATGATAGTCGCATCGCCTTCTTTCTTACCATCGCCGCCATACTCGGGTGCAAGTATTTTTTTATGCTGCAACTGATCATAGTAAATATAAGGCCAGCCTGCATTATCGCCTTTGTTCAACTGGTACATGCATTCTGCAGGTAATTCTGCACTTTGTTTGGTGTCGTACATATCAGGAAAGAGGTCGTGCAAACCATCCCTGCCATGCTGCATTACAAAAAGGCCGTTGGTACTGTTGTTCCAGTCGAGCCCCACTACATTGCGCAAACCGGTGGCGTAACGTACACCATCTTTATACGTCTGGTTTGTTTTTGCTGCATTAAACTGCCATATACCGCCTGCGGAATCGAGTATGGGGCAAGGTTGCATACCCTTTGCACCTCTTGCGCGGTCTTTTTCCTGGCAGGAATTGGAGTAGGCGCCAATGTTTACGTAAATGTTACCGGCATTATCCAGCACAATCGATTTGGATGAGTGCTGGCGCCTGTCTATAAGGCCGGTAATAATCGTCTCCGGCCTTACATCGTTTGCTATGTTTCCTTTATCATCCAGCTTGTAACGAAACACCTCTGTGTCTGATGATGCATAGAGAAAGCCATCTTTTATAAACATACCTGTACCGGTATACGCACCAAAACCAGTCTGTTTATCGTATTTGCCATCTTTGTTTTCATCCTGCAACAACAGGTTTCCTTTACCGTCCATAAGGTTGCCGAGTTTAACGAACATACTGCCGTTTGCATTTACTGCAATATGCCTTGGTTCTTTTAAACCGGTAGCCACTTCGCTTATTATAAATCCCTGAGGCAGTTTGATGGCTGTTTCATCTGCTGCTTGTTTCGTGGTGTCTTTCTCATTGCTGGCAAAAGCAACAATACCTGCTGCAATACCAATAATGCATAACAATGTTCTTTTCATATGTATAATTTATTTATCCTGTTTCAAAAGCCAGTCCTGTATTGCATCAACGAGTGCGGTGTTTTCCTCTTCCGTTCCAATGGTAATGCGTAAACAATCATCGCATAGTTTTACATTGCTCCTGTCTCTTACCACAATGCCTTTCGTAAGCAGAAACGCGTACACTTTTCGTGCGTTTTGTATTTTCACCAGGATAAAGTTTGCATCTGAAGGGTACACCTTTTCTACGGTGGGCATTTGCTCAAACACTTCGCTAAGTGCATTGCGCATGTCTACCAGCAGGTGAATCATATCGTTTACCTGGCCCACTTCTTCCAGCGCTTTTAATGCGAGTTCCTGGGTAGCCTGGTTGATATTGTAAGGTGGTTTTACTTTATTTAAAATGTTGATGATCTCAGTTGACGCAAAAGCCATGCCCAGCCTTAATGCGGCAAGGCCCCAGGCTTTGCTGAAAGTCTGCATCACCACAAGATTCGGGTATTCTGCCAGCTCCTGTATAAACGATTTTTGTTTGGAAAAGTTAATGTATGCCTCGTCTACTACAACCAGTCCGTCGAAATTGTTGAGCAGCATCTCAATATCGTTCCTGTTGAGCGAGTTGCCGGTAGGGTTGTTAGGTGAGCATATCCATACCAGTTTTGTTTTTTCGTCAATCAGGTTTTCGAGATGAACAAGATCCAGTTGAAAGTCTTCGGTGAGTAAAGCTTTTCTCACTTCTATGTCGTTGATGTTGGCACTTACCTCGTACATGCCGTAAGTAGGTGGACAAATAACGACATTGTCTGTACTGGGATTACAAAAACAACGGTACAATAAATCAATGCATTCATCACTGCCATTGCCCAGGAAAATGTGCTCAGGCGCTATGCCCTTTACTGTTGAAATGGCATCTTTTACTTTATGCTGGTGTGGATCGGGGTAGCGGTTGTACCATTTGGATAACGGTGAACCAAGACTGTTTTCGTTTGCATCTAAAAAAACTTTTGCTTCGCCGCTAAATTCGTCGCGTGCAGAGGAATAAGGAACCAGCTTCTGAATGTTTGCTCTTACCAGGTTATTTAAATCGAACATGTTATTATAATTGTGTTATCAGCTTTAGTATTACTATGAGGCTTCTGTTGTGTCACTCACTTGTACGTTCAGCACTTTATTGAGCACGGGATCAGCGGTTAAGTAGTAAGTGGTGAGTAGTACGTTGTAAGTGATAAGTTTTAAGTGATAAGTTTTAAGTAATAAGTTTTAAGAGATAAGTAATCGTTGGTTAGTGGAAAGTAGCTGGTAATGGTTATAACTCCCCCTTCTCACGTCTACCGTCTCACGTTTCACGATCTACCCTTCACCATTCACCCCTCACCTTTCCCCAGCCTCACTTTCACCGCATTGGCATGTGCATCCAGGCCCTCTGCTTCGGCCATAGCAATCACCGTTGGCGCGATATGCTGCAAGCCCTGCCAGCTAAGTTTTTGAAAAGTGATCTTTTTTACAAAACTGTCAACGCTTACACCACTGTAAGCACGGGCAAAACCGTTTGTTGGCAACGTATGATTGGTACCGCTGGCATAATCGCCCACACTCTCCGGTGAATAGTTACCCAAAAACACCGAACCTGCGTTGGTAATGTTTTCTGCAAGCTGTGTGTCGTTGGCGCAGGAAATGATCAGGTGTTCCGGCGCATAACGGTTAATGAGCTCTATTGCATCTCCCGTATTGTCAAGTACAATGATCTTGCTGTTTGCAAGAGCTTTCACGGCAAACTGCTGCCTGGGAAGTATTTTTAGCTGCTCCTCCATTGCCGCAATAACATTATTCGCAATGGCAGCTTTGTTGCAAACAAGCAATACCTGGCTGTCTGCACCGTGCTCTGCCTGCGACAAAAGATCTGCGGCAACAAATGCGGCATCGGCAGTATCATCAGCCCACACACACACTTCGCTGGGGCCTGCAGGCATATCAATGGCAATGCCTTCTTGCTGCACCAGTTGTTTGGCACAGGTTACATACTGGTTGCCCGGGCCAAAAATCTTGTATACCTGCGGCACTGTTTCCGTGCCGTAAGCCATCGCAGCAATAGCCTGCACCCCGCCAATTTTAAAAACTTTGGTAACGCCGGTAATGTGCGCTGCATAAAGAATAGCTGCAGGCAGCCTGCCATCTTTTGCAGGCGGCGTGCACAACACAATTTCCTTACAACCTGCAATGTGAGCAGGTATCGCCAGCATTAATATTGTAGAGAACAGCGGGGCCGTGCCACCGGGTATATACAGCCCCACTTTTTCTATACCTGTGCTTTTGCGCCAGCAATGAATACCCGGCATCGTTTCAATCATTTCAGGTTCGGTTACCTGCCTGCTATGAAAAGCCTGTATATTGGCGGCAGCCTGTCTCATGGCTTCTTTGAGTGCAGGTGTTAAATTATCTGCAGCTTCTTCAATTTCTTCTGTAGTAACCGCAAAGTGGTTCAGCATTACCTTATCGAAATCGATGGTGTATTTTTTTACCGCACGGTTACCATTTGCTTTTACATCTTCCAAAACAGCCTGTACTTTTTCCATCAGTTCGCTGTTGTCTATCGCCGGTCTTTGTAAAATGTCTGCCCATGTTTCCCGGTGAGGATTGATAATTACCTGCATAAATGTGTAATTAGATGATCATTTTTTCTATTGGCACCACAAGAATACCCTGTGCGCCTGCATCGCGCAGTTTTTCAATAATATCCCAAAACTCATTTTCACTTATTACACTGTGTACACTACTCCAGCCTTCTTCAGCCAATGGCAATACCGTTGGGCTTTTCATACCTGGTAAAAGTGAAATGATCTGCTGTAAATTGTCGTTCGGTGCATTCAACAAAACATATTTATTGTTCCGGGCCTTTTTTACAGATTGTATCCTGAACAAAAGCTTGTTCAGCAGTAACTGCTTTGCAGGCGCAAGCGTCTTGCTTTTTATCAATACAGCCTGCGACTGCAGAATGGTCTCACTTTCCTTTAAACCATTCATAAACAAAGTAGAGCCACTGCTTACAAGATCGCATATAGCATCTGCCAAACCTATACCCGGCGCTATTTCTACGCTGCCGCTTATCTCATGAATTTCTGCGGTGATGTTGTTGCTGTCAAGAAATTTTTTTACCAGTACCGGGTAGCTGGTGGCAATACGTTTTCCATTGAGCGAGGCAACTTTATCATAAGCTTCCTCCCTCCTTACTGCAATAGATAACCTACATTTTCCAAAGCCAAGTTTTTCCACCACATCCACAGCTTTCTCTTTTTCATACACAACATTCTCCCCCACAAAACCAATGTCGGCCACCGCATCTTCCACGTATTGCGGAATGTCATCATCGCGGAGAAAATATACTTCCAGCGGAAAATTACTTGCCTCGCTTTTTAGTTTGTTTACGCCATTGCTTACATCTATGCCACACTCTTTCAGCAGCCTCATAGAATCATCGTGCAGCCTGCCTGATTTTTGAATTGCTATCTTAAGCCTGTCGCCGGTTTCCAAAGAAAAGTTGCTAGTTGATTTCATATAAACCTGTTGTAAATCGTACCTGTTTTGTTTAGTTACCACCTGAGCAAAGAGCATAAAAAAAGGCTTACCGTTTAGTAAGCCCTTCCTGTTTTATCATGTGTACACACAAACAACACCGGCTTACCGCGCTGGCAAGGTATGATGATGATGTATGTGCAGATATAATCTCATTGTTTCAAATGTTGCGCAAAAATAAGCCTGTATTTTAATTGAACAAATTTTATTAAATATTAAATAATTGTTGACAAAATCTAAGCATAACCAACAATGACTAAACAATATCATTACACAAGCGCGGCACTGGCTGTACGCAGGTAATCGAGAAACCTGTTCATACCTTCTATTTTTTGCGCAGTAAGTGTGTAGCTGATGTTAGCAGTATAATAAGTGTGCAGATCGTAGGCTGTATAAGGGTTTTCAGCAATCACTTCATCCAGGTGCTGTAAACCCAGCGCATTGGCTTCATTAAAGAGCGTAATAAAATCCTGCGGCAATTGGCTGTTAGCAATCCATGCTGCAAATACAAAAGGCAGGCCGGTCATATTTTTCCAGGCACCCGCAAGATCGTAGATATATGCAGAATTTGCACGTTGTTTCAACGCCCTGTCTCCTATTACAACGCCGGCAGTGGTGCCCTTTATGGCATTAATGTAATGCTCCTTCGCTTCCTCCTGTACAGGGTTTATATGCCAGTAATGTTTGAGCAATATTTTGCAGAGGTTGACAGATGTTCTGCTCTGGTAATCGAGTAATACTTTTTCTATTTTATCAACCGCTACATCACTAAAAAGACAAACACTGGCAACGTCATTTTCTGCGCTGATACAATAATCGCTTACAATATGCCATTCGTTCAGTTTAGGAATAACGGCCACCGGCGCTAACCCTATATCTATTGTTCCTGCTGCCAGCCTTGCCGCAATGTTTGCCGGGTAATCTTCAATAAGGTCTATCATCTGCATTAACGCAGGGCTGCGTTTTATGCCATATAATAAAGGTTTTGTATTCAAATAACTTACCGCACCTACTTTAATCTTCTTCAATTCAATTATTTTTGCCGCAAAATAAAGGGATTTTTATGAACCCGGCTTTTGTGTGGAATGGCATCGTCCCTTGCGTCGCACTCTTGTACTGTTGAATATAAATGAACAATAAACAGCCAGCAATGCATAGTAATGCCTGTACCCTTTGCGTGCTGCTTTGTTGATTCTTCTTCCGAATGTACAAGTGAGTGACACAACAGGCGATGACCAAAGAACAGAAAGCCTGCAACATAATTAAATCAGCATTACAAAAATGTAACCACACCGGTTACCAGTTACCAGTTACTGCAAACGGGCAAGCGAAACCCCGCAACTGGAAACAACAAACTTCAATGGAGCTTACAAACCTTACTGCCATTTCTCCTGTCGATGGTCGCTACCGCAAACAGGTTGCACACCTCGGCGAATATTTTTCAGAATACGCTTTAATGAAATACCGTGTAATTGTAGAAATTGAATACTTTCTTTTTCTTGCCGATAAGAAATTTTTCAGGCTCAATGTAAAAGCACGCCAGCATTTGCGTAAAGTGGCAGCAGAATTTTCCATTGATGATGCTCAGCAGATAAAAGACATTGAACGTGTAACCAACCACGATGTAAAAGCCGTTGAATACTTTCTGAAAGAACAGCTTGATAAAGCGCAGGCTGCAGAGGCCAAAGAGTGGATACATTTCGGCCTTACATCTCAGGACATCAACAATACTTCTATACCTCTCAGCTGGAAAAACTGCATGGAGCATGATTACCTGCCCATGCTAATAAACCTGCAATCGAATTTACTTACGCTTGCAAAGCAATGGAAAGACGTTTCTATGCTTGCCAGAACACACGGCCAGCCTGCATCGCCAACCAAACTGGGCAAAGAGTTGATGGTTTTTGTAGAGCGGCTGGAAAACCAGGTACAGCTTTTTTCTTATATACCATATGCCGCAAAATTTGGCGGTGCCACCGGCAACTTTAATGCCCATAAAATTGCATACCCTAAGAAAGACTGGGTAGCACTCGGTAATGAATTTGTAGAAAATGTATTGGGGTTGCAACGCATGCAGTTTACCACGCAGATTGAGCACTACGATAACCTGGCTGCACATTTCGATGCACTTAAACGCATCAACAATATACTGGTTGATCTTTGCCGCGATATATGGACATACATCAGCATGGACTATTTCAAGCAAAAAGTAAAAAAAGGAGAAGTTGGCTCAAGCGCTATGCCGCACAAGGTTAACCCGATAGATTTCGAAAATGCGGAAGGCAACCTGGGTATGGCAAATGCACTGCTGGAGCATCTTTCGGCCAAACTACCTGTCTCAAGGCTGCAGCGGGATCTTACCGATTCAACTGTACTTAGAAATCTTGGCGTACCTGTGGCACATACGGTAATTGCAATAAAATCTCTTGAAAAAGGTCTAAGCAAACTGGTATTACATGAAGCAAAACTGAAAGATGACCTTGAAAATAACTGGGCGGTTGTTGCAGAAGCCATACAAACCATTCTTCGCAGGGAGCAATACCCGAACCCTTACGAGGCGCTGAAAGAACTTACAAGAGGGAAGTCCGCCATCACCAAACAGGATATTCATAGTTTCATTTCTTCACTTAAAGTAAGTACAGCAATAAAGCAGGAACTGAAAGCTATTACACCACACAATTATACCGGTGTGAACCCGGGGTATTAAAATAAAAAGGCGAAGGTTGCTAGTCCGCTGCGAATAAGCCCAACTTATAATCCCTGGCACTAAACTGTAAGGTTCGGAAGGGTTGTCACAGGTTCTGGTTACTTATGTATCTCACTGGTAAAGTGAAACTGAATATCAGGATTATTCTGTATTTCCGTATTCAAAAACCATTCACTTTGCGCCAGGTAAACCGGGTGACCATCTTTGTCCTCACCGGAATTTGTTTGTTTGAAACGCAGAAAATCATCCAGCTTTTTTTGATCATTGCTGGTAAGCCAGCAGGCTTTATAAAAAGGTAATGCCCTGAATTCGCAGGCTGCACTATACTCATGTAATAAACGGTATTGTATTACTTCAAACTGTAACTCTCCTACACAACCAATTATTTTCTTCGTTCCGCCAAACTGCGTAAACAACTGCGCAACGCCTTCATCTGTCAGCTGGCGTATTCCTTTCTCCAGTTGTTTGGTCTTCATCGGGTCTTTGTTCACCAGTTCTTTAAATATTTCCGGTGAGAAAGATGGAATACCCGTAAAATAAAAATCTTCGCCTTCCGTAAGTGTGTCACCAATTTTAAAGTTGCCCGTATCAAATAAACCTACCACATCTCCGGGAAAGGCATCTTCAATCACATCCTTACTGCGTGCCATAAACGTATATGGATTACTGAAACGAAAATCTTTATCCAGCCGTACATGGTGGTAATACCTGTTGCGTTCAAATTTGCCGCTGCACACACGCAGAAAAGCAATCCTATCGCGGTGCTTGGGGTCTAAGTTGGCGTGTATTTTAAAAACAAAGCCGCTGAATTTGTCTTCACCCGCAGCAATTTCACGCCTGGTTGTTTCCCTGTCGCGTGGCGTTGGTGCAATACGAATAAATGTATCAAGCATTTCTTTTACGCCAAAGTTGTTAACAGCACTGCCAAAAAATACGGGTGCTATTTTACCATCCAGGTAATCGGCTGAGTTCAGTTGGCCGTAAACGCCATCAATCAGTTCAACATCTTCGCGCAGTTGTGCTGCATCGCGGTCGCCTATTCTGGCATCCAGTGTAGCATCAGCAAGATCGCTGATGGCAATTACATCTTCGTCATCTGCCTTTGTATTGGCCGTGAAAAGTCGCAGGCTTTTATCGTCAAGATTATATACGCCTTTAAAATCTTTACCGCTGTTGATGGGCCATGTCATCGGGTGCAGCGATATCTTCAGTTCTTTTTCAATTTCCTCCAACAGGTCAAAACGGTTCTTACCATCACGGTCCATCTTATTAATAAAGACAATTACCGGCGTATCTCTCATACGGCAAACTTCCATCAGCCGGCGTGTCTGGGCCTCTACCCCGTTTACACTGTCTACCACCAGCACTACACTGTCAACTGCGGTCAACGTTCTGTAGGTATCTTCCGCAAAGTCTTTGTGGCCGGGCGTATCAAGCAAATTGATCAGGAAATCTTTGTATTCAAAGGTCATAACACTCGTAGCAACAGAGATGCCGCGCTGCCTTTCAATATCCATAAAGTCGCTGGTTGCATGCTTCTTTATTTTATTGCTCTTTACTGCACCCGCAGTTTGAATAGCGCCCCCAAACAAGAGGAACTTTTCTGTAAGCGTGGTTTTACCGGCATCCGGGTGAGAAATAATTGCAAAAGTTTTGCGGCGGCTGATCTCTTTTTCGTACTTCATAATCGGGCGCAAAAGTAAGGATTTGGAACTTATAAGGGTGGCAACAGGTACAGATGCCCTGAAAGCTTAATCTGTTATCTATTTTGTATAAGGCAGTCTTTAGCTGCATTAACGTTTCGTGGTTGTTTGTTTCAAGGCCGCATTTCTGCGCTACACCTGGCATGAATGATTATTCGGGCACCGGTTTTTTATGGCATCGCCGGTTGTGTCACTCACTTGTGCGTTCCGTTTTTTATGGCAGCTGTGGCGTTGTGTTTCTGCAACCGGCCTCCAACCATCGTTGCACAAAATCAAAAAGGCCGCTGCACATATGCATTCGTTTTTTGCGCATGTACAAATAAAAGTTGCCGGTTTTACGTTTACCTGCCTTACAAACGTAAACGGTTACCAGCAGTTGTGTTAACCAGTCATTAACATCGTTACCATGACACAAATCATAGATGTTTAATGATTACATTTGCACCCGCTTAAGCCATACATGAATTAAATCATATGATAGACCACTCAAGGATAATAAAAAAAGCCTGGGAAGGCTACGATCCTACCAAAAAGATCAGCAAGATTGAAGATATAAGTGCAAGGGTTTCTACCAATCACGTATTTCGTATAACATTTGAAGATGAAGATATCATTATAGCCAAATTTTC
Source organism: Panacibacter microcysteis (assembly GCF_015831355.1). Classification (NCBI taxonomy): domain Bacteria; kingdom Pseudomonadati; phylum Bacteroidota; class Chitinophagia; order Chitinophagales; family Chitinophagaceae; genus Panacibacter; species Panacibacter microcysteis. Next base: position 439,490 of record NZ_JADWYR010000002.1, on the reverse strand, counting down.
CTACTTCGGCAAATACGAGCATTTTAAAGAAGATCACCGCATCATTCATGCACTCTCTAATAACCTGCTTTATCCGTTTGAAAATTTACTGGCCAAGTCATTATTGAAAAATAACCGTGTGTACACCTACCATTACAAACATGGTAAGAATGACGCCTGGGTGATCTTTTATAACCCTGTGCGGGTAATGCAACGGTTGCCAAGAAGGCTGGAAGAATCGCACATCAGGAAGTTTGGTCAGCAGATCGGCAAATTTCATAAAGCCTGCTCCAAAGTAAAAAATGTGCTGCCAAAATCTTCCAAAACATTGCGTACAGATATTTACACCCTGCTGGAACGCGTGGAAGAAGATGAAAGCAGGTTTGGTACAAGGGCACAGGCAGATATGATCAAATACCATTGCAACCTTTTTTTGAAAAACAGGTTGAAGACAAATGCCGCCGCATTTGAAACAATACCTGTATTTATAGACTGGAACATAGGTAACTTCTCTGTAAGCAACAAGCAGGAACTTTATTCCCGCTGGGATTATGACTGGTTTCGCATGAGCAGCCGCATGATGGATTTTTATTTTTTCAGCCGTGTTGTTTCAAATGTTGGTGACAAGACTGTTTTCAGTTATATCATAAACCCTATGATGGAAGACAGGTTCATCATGTTCCTGGAAGCATACCATGAAGTAAATCCACTGACTGCAGATGAACTGAGATTTTTGAAAGAAGGTTATCGCTTCTTTATATTAAATTACGTGATCAAGGACGGATCTTATTTCTTCAGCGATCAGTATGCGAAAAAATTAAGGGCAGAAGCGTATGATATTTATCTTCCTTCTGTTGACAGAGATTTTGATGCTGAAAAACTGATCAGTGCGCTTAAAATAAAAGAAACAAAAAAGAAATAGTTGTGCAATGTGTTTTGTCGATCAGTATTTTCCTTTATTTATGCTGCGTTGCAAGCTATGCAGTATCATGTTGCCCAATGTGATGTAGTACAAGAGTGCGACGCAACAAAAGCTTAATCATTGTTATAAAGCCGGGTTCATAAAAAATAACAACATGTTGCAGGTACAGGATTTTAAATCTGTTGTAGATAAATACAGGATCGTTTTTTTTGACGCCTTTGGTGTACTCAAAAGTTACAATGGTCTTTTGCCGGGTATTGAAAAAACTTTTGCATACCTGGCAGACCAGGGCAAAGAATATTATATTGTAACCAACGATGCCTCGCGCAGCCCTAAGCAACTGGCAGAATCTTACCACAAAATGGGTTTATATGCCATAGACCAGGATCGTATTGTTTCGTCTGGTATGCTGGCGAAAGAATACCTTGACCTGAAGGTTAATGAAGGTATTGTTGCTTACCTCGGCACGCAAAATTCAGCGCATTACATTGATAGTTCAGGATTGCATACGCTGCCGGTTAGCGCCATTAACCAGCAAAATATGCATAACGTAAGCGCACTTGTGCTGCTTGATGATGAAGGCTATAACTGGTTTGATGACCTGAACAAAACAGTAAACATTCTGCGCAAAAAAACCATTCCTGCAATTGTGGCAAATACAGATAACATCTATCCGCTGAGCGGCAGCAATGAAGTGTCTATTGCCATTGGTGGTATTGCCACAATGATTGAAAGCATTGTGGGTAAGCGTTTCCTGCGTTTTGGCAAACCAGATTCGCAGATCTTTATGTTTGCTTACGACCTTATACGTGAACGTATGAGCGTAAGCAAGCGTGAAATATTAATGGTGGGCGATACACTGCATACAGATATTATCGGTGGTAATAAATTTGGACTCGACACCGTGCTTGTATTATCGGGCAACACATTGCCTGACGATGCTGAAACCAGGATACGATCTACTGGTATATTGCCAACTTATGTATGTGAAAGCGCAGTGGTGTAACTGACTAGGCTGAGTTACGGCCTGCATTGATTATACCGAACGAGCAACGCATTGCCAGCTTTCCATAAGTATCTTTTACAGGTGTTTGAATTAACTGTTCTTCCATATTGCGTACTTTAGACAGCGCATATTGCTGAATGGTAACAAGCGGCAGTACAATTCTCTCCCGCATACTGATAGACATTTGATCAACCGGGTAATCGGCCATGAGCTCGCTGTTGCCGGATAATTTAAGTACATAGCGTACAGTTAGTTCATATTCTTCATATGTTTTCCGCCATATCTCACCATATTTGGGATGCGACGAAAGATATTCTGTGAGCGGGAAATAAGATTTTTTCATTGCCATCTCACAGTTATCGATCAGGGTTTTAAAGAACAACGATTCTTTGTAAAGCTTTTGCACCTGCTTCCATTTGCCGGCTTCTTCTATTTTTTTCAATGCAGTGCCTACGCCATAATAACCTGTAACGTTTTGTTTTAGCTGGCTCCACGAACCTACATAAGGAATAGCCCTTAAATCTTTCAGGGAGAGTTTTGCTGAACCGCCGCGTTTTGCAGGCCGGCTGCCAATATTTGTTTCTGCATAGAAGCGCAGCGGGCTTACCTGCGCCAGGTATTCTACAAAATATGGATGTTCTTTCAGCTCGATATAAGCTTTGTAGCTGTCATCTGCCAGCGTTTGTATCAACGCTTCTTCTTCCTGTTTAAGCGTTATTTGTTTTGTGGAGAAAATTTCGTTTGAGATGCCGGCATGTATTAATTGCTCTATGTTAAACTGTGCTGCTTCTACCGTTCCAAAGTTTGAGCTGACAGTCTGGCCCTGCACCGTTAGTTGTATTTCTTTATTGGCAATGTCTTTACCCATAGAAGCATAAAACTTATGAGTTTTACCGCCACCTCTTGCCGGAGGGCCGCCGCGGCCATCGAAGAATACAACATCTATATCATACTCTTTTGAAATGCGGGTTAGTTCCTGCTTGGCTTTGTAAATGCCCCAGTTTGCCATCAGGTATCCGCCATCTTTTGTACCATCTGAAAAACCGAGCATGATGGTTTGGGTATTGTGCCTCCTGTTAAGGTGCTGTTTGTATACACTGTTTTCATAAAGCGAACGCATTACGCCTGGCGCATTTTCGAGATCGCCGATGGTCTCAAAAAGCGGCACAATATCCATACATAGCTTTTCTGCTTCCCAGCCGGACAGCATGAAAAGGCCGTAAACTTCCATTACGTTTAATGCACTGTTGCACTGGCTTATGATATAGCGGTTGCAACCTTCTTCTCCATTCGTTTTCTGGATAGACTTTGCTGCCTGCATACTCAACAATGTGTCTTTGTACAATTCATCTTCCAGGCCTTCTATTGGAAATGCAAGGTGAACATCCTGCAAAACGCCGATCTTCTCATCGTTGGTCATCTCGCTATAGCCGGGTGGTAAAATGTTGCTCACTGTTGCAATAGCATCAAGGGCTTTGCCGTGTACGGTGCTATCCTGCCTTAAATCCAGCGAGGCAAAGAACAACCCGAATATTTCTACTTTACAAATAACGTTATCAAGCAGGTGAAGGAACAACCCATTGTGTTGCTCTATCAAAATCCTTCTGGCTTCATTGAGGGTTTGCAGTATTTCTTTTTGTGTGATGTTGGCCTTGTGACCGGGTACAAAAAGATTATCGTACAGTTTCTTTTCCAGTTCAATGCACCGTTCCTCAACGCCTTTAAAAGTAAGCCTGCGCTTGAGCCTTCTTACAGAGAAATAATAAGACCGCAGAATGCCGTTGCGTAATGCGTCTGCAACTTTTAGAGTAGTGTCGGCTTTTACAAAGGGGTTACCATCCCTGTCTCCGCCGGGCCAGAAGCCCATTCTTATGATTGGATTTTTCGATTGTATAAAATCTCCATACTGATCTTTTAATTTCATCAGTATACCCCCTGCTGCCTGGTAAAATACGTTTTCCAAAAACCAGAGCAGGCTTACTGCCTCATCATAAGGTGTGGGCTTTTGCTTTTTCAGAAATGGCGTTTTACCGAGCTGCTGCAGGTACATGTTGATCATGGCCGCATTTTCTTCTGCCAGCGCCGCAGAAAGATCGTTGATGATACCCAATACCTCGCCGGGATAAAACTGTGTGGGATGTGCCGTAAGCACCAGCCTTACCGAGAAGTCCTTCAGCTTTTCGGCAAGTTCGGGCCTTGACTGGTTTTGGATAACTTCAGACTCCAGGTGTTTGAGCGTACCTGTTCCGTTTAGATCATTTACGTTTTTAAACGCGGCATCTTCGAGTGCATCAAAAAGTACTACCTGCCTTTCTGAATATTGTATAAAACGAAACAAAAGGTCTATAAACTCCTGTTCTTTTTTATAAGATGTATACTGGGAGAGAAAACTGTCCACTATCTCTACCGGGCTCTGCTTTTTGAGAAAGCCTTCTTCACAATGAAGCAGGAACAATGACAACAATACACCGGTTTTCTCAATACGGTGAAAGGGCAACGAAGTAAATAAGCTATTGTAAAGCTGGAAACGGATACCTACAAGGTTCCTGAATTGCTGCAATGCGCTATTTGAATACACGTCCATATTCTAAACATTTTCATACTTTATACAGGCAATCGTAGCAAGGTTGTGAAGATAATATAAAATCGTAATAACAATTGTAAGCATCAATAACAGATGTTTTTTATTGCTGGTGAATGATCAATGGTGAATGGTGAATTTACCGCGCTATATCAATATCGATCTCTTATCACTTATTACATAGCACTTACAACTTATCACTTTTACTTACTACTAACCACTTACCACCCACTACTTACTACTTACCACTTACTACTTACCACTTATTACTTATTACTTATTACTCTTTACGCTGTAACCGGTTATTTATAATTTTGGTGTATGACAGAACAGAAAGAAAAGCTGCGGATTGATAAATACCTGTGGTCTATACGACTGTTTAAAACACGCAGCCAGGCGGCAGATGCATGCGACAAAGGCAAAGTAAAGTGGCTGGGCAATACTGCGAAAGCTTCCAAAACGGTGAATGTTGGCGAAGAATACGAAGTAAAAACAGAAGCGCGTAAATGGGTTATTCGTGTTACTGCTTTGTTACATAACCGGGTTGCTTATACAGAAGCCATCAAATTTTATGTTGATATTACACCGGCAGAAGAACTGGAACGACTAAACTTCCAGGCTGCAACTTTTCATACAGGTAAGAGGCTTAGTAAAATTGGTCGTCCTACGAAAAAACAGCGCAGGGACCTGGGCGATTTCCTCGAAAACGAATAACACAATATGAGAATAGATATAATAACTGTATTGCCGGAATTACTGGAAAGCCCGCTAGACCACAGCATCATGAAAAGGGCAAAGGAGAAAGGTTTACTGGAGGTCTGCCTGCATAATTTACGCCAATGGGCTGTCAATGCTTACGGGCAGGTTGACGACTACCAGTATGGTGGCGGCGCCGGTATGGTAATGATGTGTGAGCCACTTGCAAAAGCGATTGAACAACTGAAAAGTGAGCGCTCTTACGATGAGATCATTTATGTAACGCCGGACGGCACTACGCTAAACCAGGGCATCGCCAACCAGCTATCGCTCAAAGACAATCTCATTATTATATGCGGGCATTATAAAGGAATCGACCAGCGTATCAGGGATCATTATGTTACAAAGGAATTGTCCATTGGTGATTACGTGCTCAGTGGCGGAGAACTTGCAGCAGCCGTAATCGTTGACAGCATAGGACGGCTGCTTCCCGGTGTGTTGAATGATGAAACCTCTGCTTTGTTTGATTCTTTCCAGGATAATATGCTTGCGCCGCCCGTTTACACAAGACCGGAAGACTTCCGGGGCTGGAAAGTGCCGCCTGTATTACTTTCGGGTAATCCTAAACTCATCGATGACTGGCGCTACGAAGAGGCATACAGGTTAACCAGCACCAAACGTCCGGATCTGCTTAAATAGATTAAAAAATCACCTATCTATTAAAAATGTCCAAAAAAGGCATGCCGTGTCCATTAAGGATATCAGTTAGTCTTTTCTTGTTATGTGTGAAAAATACATTTATCTACATTTACATTGTGATTTGATTAACATTATTTGTTTTCAAAATCCACCGTTTTAATATCCAATTTATCCAAAAGAACCACAGTTTTTCTCCCTCGTAAAAATTTTTTAGATTGTTAACCTAATCTAAAAATCCTGCCCTGCAGGATTTTTTGTTTTATACACTCACCTGGACTTTCAGTTTTCGGAAATTGTTATTACCAGACATTTCTAGGGCACCAGTCACCATATTTATTGCCCAGCAGGAAGCCTACTACAATTTCATGTGTTCCTTTGCTAACCGTATTAAGCAGCGTTGTTGTATAATCGTAAGAATAACCAATATTAATGCTGCTGTTTAAGTTTACACCCAACATGCCTGCGAAGCCATCATCCGGCCTTGCTGAAACGCCAGCCCAGATAAGATCGCGGTATTGCAGTTTTATATTGATGTCAAAACTTAGTGGTACAGGATTTACATATTTGGCTGTTATGGAAGGCAATAAGCTAAAATCTTCGCCCAGCAGTATACGGTAGCCTGCCTGTAAAAATAGGTGCGGTACAAGCTTGTTATTCAGCAATGTTACACTGTCACCAGTAAGTTTACCATCATTGAAACTAATTCTCGATGGTACCACCTGCTGCACACCAAGCCCTGCAAACCATTTTGCGCTATAGGCCATAATACCGAGGCTGATATCCGGTCTGATGTTGTTGATATATGCACTGCCGGCAACAACAGGATCTACCGTGTAAGCTTCGCCAAAATCCAATTCGTTGGTTCTTAGCGTAACATTCTGTATACCGAGCGATAAACCTCCACCGAGGCTTATACGATCATTCAACGGTATATGATATGCGTAAGTGCCTTGTAAAGAAAAACGGTTGATGGGCCCGGTCCTGTCATTAAGCACGGTCAGCCCAACGCCATGATGCGGGTCTGTCGACTGGTACTCTTCCATAAAAACATGGCCACGGGGGTTTTCCCCGGGTGTGCGCACGGTTGTGGCTGTTTGCCGGCCCGAACTATTGCGCGAAAGCGGCCCCTGCAGGGTAAAATATGTTGTAACAGGTGCGCCGTTTATACCCACCCACTGGTGACGGTGGCTGGCTTTTATATCCCAGTAATTTTCAATACCTGCAACGGCGGGGTTAAGTATATAATTATTAAGTACGTATTGGGTGTAATACGGGCGCTGCTGCGCACCGGCAAAACAACACGTGGCAATCAGCAATACAGTTAAAGCGGTTCGGACCATGGTACGCTAAAATTACAATTTCATGTTATTCAAAAACATAGATATATTTTTTGGGGAAAGATATTTTGAACCCGGCTGCAACAATGCTATTAAGCTGCTGTTGCGTCGCACTCTTCAACTGCAACAAACCGATTGAGCAAATGCGAAGACCTTAGCGTAGCTTTTAAAAATACCAGCTTCGCGCATAGTTTGCCCGCTGTATGCAGACGAACATTTTAAACCGTTACCGCAATAATTTTCCTGCTGCCGGACCGGTATTAAACAGCAAATCCATGATACTAACGTTTGTTTGAAAACCGATCCGGTCTTCAAAAACCTGGGTATATGTTACCAATGGACCCAGGGCCTGGAAGTTTTTAGGCAACCAATTATTTGTCATATTGTCAGCATCCGGGTTTTCAACAAAGTTTTCCTCCACCTGAATTTGTGCGGGCAACTGAAGCATTTTATTGAGCCAACCTATAATCTCGAGGTTCATGTCAAAAAGAAATGCATAACGCCTGGAAAAAAGCTTCTCCATGTCGCTGCGGTAAAATTCGAAAAACGGGGATTTGCCATAGCAGGACACAATTCCCCTCCAATGATTCATTTGCCAGTTATCCCGGTAACTGATCCTCACTTCCCCAAAAGGCAACTTCTGATCCCGTCCTTGCTCTACAGGCACAGAGAGGTTGATCAATCCATTCGCGCCACAAATCACCGTTCTGTTGCGAAAAGTCATTTTTTGAAAGCGTTCGCATCTGGAAAGAATTATATATTGCCTGGAAAACGAAGCTTTATACCAATTAACCGTTGGAAAATATTGATTTTCAATAATTAAAAACTTTTTCAAATTCGAAATTTTATGCATGTTTAAAACTTTTACTACAAGCCAAATTCTTCCTCAACAACAAAATTTAAATCCGTTTAAATATGTAATAAACCACTATAATAAATTGAAAATAAATGTTTTAGATTAATATTTTATATACTAAAAAAATTAGGCTATGTTTTTTGACCGGCATTTTTTGCTTTCCTAAATTTTGTAGCAAAAAAAACGCGCATAAAACTAAGTTAATAACCATTTGTTTTTCACCGCTTTTAATCTTTCTGATTATTTTGCACGTAAATCGTTGCATGAAAATTTTTGCCCCCATCCTATTGTTGCTCCTGGCATTTGCCAGTTGTAAAAAGCCACAAAGCTTTGAATACCGCGACCTGCGAAATTTTAAGATTGACAGCCTGGGTTTTCAGAACTCCTCCATTAGTATGGACCTGGTTTACTTCAACCCCAACAACTTTGGCGTTGACCTGAAGCATATAGATTGCGATGTATACGTGGAGCACAATTACCTGGGCAAGTACATTCTCGACACCACCATGCACATTGCCAAAAAGTCAGAGTTTGTGGTGCCTTCTAAAATGAATGTGAACATGAAAAACCTTTTCAAAAACACGCTTACCTCACTTTTTACCAAGGAGTTACTACTGGAAGTAAAAGGCACTACAAAAGTTGGTAAAGGAGGTATTTACATAACAGTACCCTTCTCATATTCAGGCAGGCACGAGTTTAGTATTTTTTAGCCCAGCCCCATTTTTATTGCACCTTTCCACAAAAACAAAAAGTAAGCATACTGCACATTCTGCCAAGCTCATAAATTTTGCGCGGGTAAAAAACGGAACGCTGCAGCCGCCATGAAAATGGAACCCTGAAGTGAGTGACACAACAGGTGATGCCACAAAGCCCAAAAGCCGGCCACATAAAAAATAAACCCTTGTAAAGCAAAGAATTGATACTTTTAATCTACCCAACCAGGTTACAATAATCAAATAAACCAGATGAAACGCCTGCTTTTTTTTCTTTTGATCTGCTGCACATTTAAAGGATTTTCACAGGAAACGACAGATTCCACAGATAATGCCATCCGGTTGAGTTTTTCCGGCAAAATGGCTTCAAACGGCAAACAACCGGAAGCATTTAAGTACTTGCTGGTAAAAATAAAAGCCGGCTACGCAGGAGCTTTTAAAAAACGCTATGCCGCTGTTTTTAAAAGACAACTTTCGAAACAATGGTTTATAATTGACCACCAGACGGCTTCCCTGCTTACCCGCAACAGCCCATTGATGGTGGAACATGTAGAAGCAGCAAACAACGACTGGAAACTTTCGCCGGCATTGCTGCAAAAGAAAAAGGCGTTGCAGAAGGGCAGCTACAATTTTCTTATCAGCGCATCTGACCCGGGATCTTTTGAGTCGCTGATAGCAGCAAACAACAGCCGGGCAACCATTATTCGTACCATAGAAAAATACCATCTCTTCCTGGTAAAGACCAGCATTGATTTCATAGAGCAAACCTTGCTTGAAAATGAATATGTGCAATCTGTAGATATGCGGCTGAATAGCGCAAAAGAAGAAACCGTTATCAATGATTACGATAACAGCGCCAATAGCACCAACCTCCTCTTTGCGGCTTACCCGGGTATAAATGGTACAAATCTTACCGCATCGGTAAAAGAGAACCGGTTTGATTACAGCGATATAGACTTTAAAAACCGAATAAAAACAAGTGGGCTGGAAAGTGCAACCACTTCTTCCCACGCAACAACAATGGCAACATTGATCGGCGGCGCCGGTAACTCCTTTTTTACCGGCCGTGGTGTAACCAATGCATGTACACTTACTTCATCTGATTTTGCCATTTTATTGCCAGACGGGCAGAACTACGCCACAAATAATATAAGTGTGCAAAACCACTCTTATGGCGTGGGCATTGAAAACTTTTATGCGGCAGATGCAGCTGCCTATGACCAGAGTATGGTTGATAACCCTGCATTGCTGCACGTGTTTTCTGCGGGTAACATTGGCACCAGTAAAGACAGCCTTGCAGGCAGCCCATATGAAAATATTACAGGGTTTGCCAACATCAGCGGTAGTTTTAAAATGGCCAAAAATATACTTACTGTTGGCTCAATAGACTCATTCTTTACAATATCTGACCTTAGTTCAAAAGGGCCTGCATACGACGGGCGCATAAAGCCGGATCTTGCAGCCTATGGCAATGATGGCAGCTCTGGCGCTGCAGCCATAACATCTGGCGTAGTGCTGGCCGTGCAATCGGCATATGCTCAGCAACACCAGGATTCCCTGCCGGAGAATGCGCTTACAAAAGCTTTCATCATTAACAGTGCGGATGATATTAACAGAAGGGGCCCTGATTATTTTTCCGGCTACGGTAACGTAAATGCTTACCGCGCCGTAGAAGACACCAGGTCTGGCAAGTACTTTACAGGCGCGGTGGCAGATGGGCAAACACAAACTTTTACGATAACAGTGCCCGCCAATGCCCGCAACCTGAAGGTAACACTTACGTGGACAGACCCGGCTGCTCAGGCAAATGCATTTACGGCGCTGGTAAATGACCTCGATCTGCAACTACAGTCCAAACAAAACGTCATTCTTCCGTGGGTGCTGAACAGTGCTGCTTCGGCAGACTCGCTGCGCAAAGCAGCCACAAAAGGACGGGACAGCCTGAATGTAGTAGAACAGGTTACGGTAGATAACCCGGCAAACGGCACTTTGACGATCCGCGTCAATGGCTACAATATACCCCGTGGCCCGCAGAAATTTTATGTTGTTTACCGGTGGGATGAGCAAAACGATTTTTACTTTATCTCTCCGGCTGCCAATGACCATTTTACGAGTGGTGAAAACAGTATTTTCAGGTGGCAAAGCAGTTATGCCAGCAGTACTACCGGCGTGCTTGACTACAGTACCGATAAAGGCAACACCTGGAAAAATATTGCGTCTGCCGTAAACCTCAGCGACCGTTATTTAAAATGGACCACACCTGCGCAGTTTACCACAGCCATTGCACGCATGACGATTGGCAGCGACCAATACTATTCCGATACATTCAATTTTTCGAAGCAGCTTACAACAGATGTAGGCTTTAATTGCGCAGATTCTGTGCTGATAACCTGGAATAAAGCGCCAAACGTAAATGGTTATAAGGTCTACCTGCTCGGTGATAAGTATCTCGAACCATTTACAACTACTACAGACACCAGTATTGTGCTGCATGCTACACAATCACCATATATAGCCATCACAACATTGTTACAGGATGGCTACGAAGGTGTAAGAAGTTACGCTTTTGATTACACCACCCAGGGTACCGGCTGCTACATCAATAACTTCCTGGCAGATCTTACTACCAACAATACCGCGCAGTTGCAGCTTTCGCTGGGCACTACCTATAATGTAAGCAGTATTGCTTTTCAGCAGTTCAGCACTACCGGATGGCAAACCATAGAAACCATTTCACCGGTTCGGGTTGTTGCAAACACTTACGAGGCAAACACGCTCCATACCGGAACAAACATTTTCCGCGCTGTAGTTACGCTTACAAATGGGCAGACGATTACCACTACTGAGGCGACGATCTATTTTGCCGGTGGCAACAACAAATTTGTGTTTTACCCGAACCCGGTGCCCAGAAATGGCTCATTTACCATTGTAACGGATAATTTCTACACCAATACGCTGATGCTTTTTGATGCAACGGGAAGGAAGGTTTTACAACAAAACTTTAATACTACCAGGACAGATATACCGGTAAGCAGGCTTGCACGGGGCGTGTACATGGCCATTATTTATACAGAGGGTGTAAAGACCTATAGTGGTAAGATCCTGGTTAATTAAACAGCGGCAGTTTTAAATGGAAGTATTTCCACAGACTCCCAAACTTTTCCCTTAATGTAAGGGTCCTCTTCAATCCATTGTTCAACTGTGGAGATATCTGGCAACGCTATAACAAGCATAGAACCGCACATATTACCCGATGCGTTCAACCTTGCGCCGCCAAAGATAAAAACAGCCTTTTCTTTTTCCGTCCGCATACGGGCCAGGTGTACTTCTCTTACCTGTAACCTTCTTGTTAAGGCTTGTTCATCTTTATAGTCGGTAGCAAGTATCAGGAACTGCGGCATATCAAGTCTTTGGCATAAAAATAAAAAAGCGCATCGTAAGATGCGCTCTTTTTAAAAATTAAATGATGTGCTTAATATGCAGGCTCTTTAGAAAGTTCTCTTTCAACAATCTCTGCAATTTCTTCCGGAGTTTCACTAACACCAAAACGTTCTCCACCTACCATCATAACCATTGTTTGTAAAACATCATTGTATGTTATTCTTTTGATAGTAGAGATGTTACCAGCATTTACTGTTACGGTGTTATCCAGTGTGTCTTCCAGGCAATTTAACTTAATAAAACATGCTTTCATAGCTAACATCTTTGGTGAGCTTATATTAGTTACAAAACCATGCCAAAAAACTTGCCGATACAGGCGCGACTGTTAAAAAAGCATGGAAAGAAAATGTTGTTTGCCAGCCAGGAATAAGCAGCATCTCCGGTTGTGTCACTCACTTGTACTGCAACAAGTTTTGCAGCTTCAGCCTGCGGGTATAAGCACCGCACATATTATCAAAACAGGTATATATAACAGGCAACATATTTGAGTATATTTAGAGCCGTATGAATCTGTTTAATGTCATCGCTGTATTTATTGTTATTGCTACTGTATTTGCTTACATCAACCGCCGCTTCTTAAAGCTTCCCAATAATATTGGTGTAATGATCATCGCCATTGTTGTATCTATATTATTGTTGCTCACAAGCCGTTTATTCCCTACAATCTCTGCCGATTCAGTAAAGCTGATCAGCTCAGTGGATTTTACGGATGTAATCATTGGTGTGGTACTGAATTTCCTGTTGTTTGCCGGCACAATCCAGATAAAGATTAAAGACCTGCGTGCACAGCAACTGCCCGTGGTTTTGTTTTCAACAATAGGGGTCGTTATATCAACTTTTATTGTTGGCGGTATGCTGTTTGGCGTAATGCAGTTGCTCAAAAGCCCGGTAAGCATTGAGCAATGCCTGTTGTTTGGTGCCTTGATCTCTCCTACTGATCCCGTCTCTGTCCTTGGTGTAATAAAAGATACCGGTGTACCAAAATCGCTGGAAACGAAGATTGCCGGCGAATCTATCTTTAATGATGGGGTTGCGCTCGTAATATTTGTTACCATCCTTCATGCAATACATAACCCCGGCGAAGGCGTATCACTAAAAGAAGTATCACACATTTTTCTGCGGGAAGCAGTAGGTGCACTTGTGCTGGGCGTTGCTTTGGGCTTTGTAAGTTCCGGCGCTTTAAGAACAATTGATGACTACAAAGTAGAGGTGATGATAACGATTGCAGTGGTGATGGGCGGTTATATACTGGCTAAATCGCTCTCGGTATCTGCGCCGCTGACCATGGTCTCGGCAGGCATTTTTATTGGCAACTATGGGAAGAAATATGCAATGAGTGATGTGTCGAAAGAATACATAGACAAGTTCTGGGAACTGATAGATGAAATACTTAATATCATTCTTTTCGTGTTGATAGGCCTGGAACTGCTGCTGATCAAAAATTTTGATAACTACTGGCTTATTGGCATTATAACAATACCGGTTGTGTTGTTTGCAAGATTTATTTCTATCCTGCTGCCCTCGCTGATTGTAAGGCTGCAGCAAAAAATGACCATGAAGACAATCGTATTTCTTACATGGGGTGGTTTACGTGGCGGCGTATCTGTAGCACTTGCTTTAAGCCTTGGTGCAGGCATGCACAAAAATCTTTTTATATTTATTACCTATTGCGTGGTTGTATTTTCTATTATTGTTCAGGGGTTGACGATTGAAAAAATTGTCAATAAGAAATTTAAAAGACAAGCTATTGAAAATGCAGACAAAAGTTTATAAAGATCATAACGGGTTTTATCGCAGACTGCCTTGTAAAAAACATATGACGATATAGCCGGAGTGTTGAAAAAAGTACTGCAGTACAAGTGTGCGACGCAACAGGCGCTTAATGCATGATATGCAGCCCGGCCCATCATAAAAAACTTTCGGACAGTAACGACGCTCAACAATCATACAAATAACATTATTATGAAATCACGCAGGATATTTATCAAACATTCATTGGGCAGTATAGCTGCAGCAGCAGTAGCCAACAGTGCTTTCGCATCTGTATTGCTGCCACGCAAAAAAGAAAAGCTTGGAGTGGCGCTGGTTGGGCTGGGTTACTACAGCACAGATCTGCTTGCGCCTGCATTGCAGCTTACAAAACATTGCGAGTTAAAAGGCATTGTAACCGGCACACCGGAGAAAGCAAAGAAATGGCAGGCGCAATACAGGATTGCCGATAAGAACATTTATGATTACAAAAGCTTTGACCAGCTGGCCAATAACCCCGACATTGATGTGGTATACATTGTACTGCCACCATCTATGCATGCAGCATACGCCATACGGGCCGCCAGGGCTGGCAAACATGTGTGGTGCGAAAAACCGATGGCCATGACCGTGGCAGAATGTAAATCTATGATTGATGCGTGCAACAGTAACAAAGTAAAACTCAGTATTGGTTACCGGTTGCATCATGAACCGGTGACACAGCAGATCATACAGTTTGGTAAGGAGAAAAGATATGGTGCTATACGGAAAGTAACTGCTTTTGCGGGCTATGTTGATAACCGGACCAACCACTGGAAACAAACCAAAAGCCTTGGCGGAGGTTGTATGTACGACATGGGCGTATACCCGCTGAATGCAGCACGGTATATTACCGGTGAAGAGCCTGTAGCAGTAACGGCAAAGCAGTCAACGACCAGGCCGGAGATTTACAAAGATGTGGACGAGACCATTCATTTTAACCTGGAGTTTCCATCGGGTGCACTGGCAGAATGCGAAGCCAGTTTTGGCAAAGACATGAACCATATGAAAACCGAATGCACGAAAGGCTGGTACAAACTGGAGCCGTTCTCTGCCTACAACGGCGTGCAGGGCACTGCCAGCGATGGACTGGTGATTAAACCCGCTATTACTGAAATACCCTATGAGCAGGTAAAACAGATGGATGAGGACGCACTGGCCATTATGCAAAACAAAACGGTACTGGTACCGGGCGAAGAAGGCTTAAGAGACATAAGAGTAGTAGAAGCTATTTATAGCGCTGTGCGGCAAAACACCCGTATAGCAATTGCGTAAGGTTTATAAATCTCTTGTGCAGGTTTTGCAAAAAAGATTTGCCATTTTAAAATGTATGAAAGCGTTATTTTCGGGTTTATGAAAATACTCAGAACCGGCTTTATAAGTGTGCTAACCACCATTGCTCTTGGAACTTTTGCCCAACAAAACGAGGCCTCCAAAAACCCCATTATTGAAGGGTGGTATGCAGACCCTGAAGGTGTTATCCTTGGCAACAAATATTGGATCTACCCTACTTATTCTG
The DNA here is from genome assembly GCF_015831355.1 of Panacibacter microcysteis. Taxonomy (NCBI): domain Bacteria; kingdom Pseudomonadati; phylum Bacteroidota; class Chitinophagia; order Chitinophagales; family Chitinophagaceae; genus Panacibacter; species Panacibacter microcysteis. The sequence continues at coordinate 423,953 of NZ_JADWYR010000002.1, read as the reverse complement.
ACAAATACGAAAAACAGGTTTTTTTTGATGCTTTCTCCTCCCCGGATCTTGTACACTGGACCAAACATAACAAAGTACTCGATACCGCCAATGTAAAGTGGGCCAAAAGAGCTGTATGGGCGCCGGCTATTGTTGAAAAAGATAAAAAGTACTACCTGTTCTTTGGCGCCAATGATATACAAAACAATGATGAATATGGAGGCATAGGTGTAGCCGTTTCAGATAAACCAGAAGGCCCTTTTAAAGACCTGCCGGGCAAACCGCTGATCGATAAGTTTTATAACGGTGCACAACCAATAGACCAGTTTGTGTTTCATGATAAAGATGGCCAATATTACATCATCTACGGTGGCTGGCGCCACTGCAATATTGCCAGGCTCAACAAAGATTTTACCGGGCTTATATCTTTTGAAGATGGTACCACGTTCAAAGAAATTACACCAGACAATTACGTGGAAGGCCCGATGATGTTTATCAAAGACAACAAATATTATTTTATGTGGAGTGAAGGGGGCTGGACTGGTCCTGATTACTCTGTAGCATATGCCATTGCAGATTCTCCTTTTGGCCCTTTTAAAAGAGTGGGTAAAATACTGCAGCAGGATTCAACGATTGCTACCGGTGCGGGGCATCATTCAGTAATACACAATACACAAAAAGACAAATGGTATATTGTCTACCACAGGAGACCTTTGGGCGAAACAGCAGCCAACCACCGCGTTACCTGTATACAGGAAATGTATTTTGATGAAAAAGGTTTTATAAAGCCGGTTAAGCTAAGCAACACTGCAGTAGCCGCACAACCTCTGTAATAATTTATTTAACTACCTTTTTGGCTTCTTCGAGCAAGGCTGCAGCTGTTAACCTTGCTTCTGTAAGCGTGACCTGGTAAATTATTTTCACATCAGCATTATAAAATAATAGCGTAGGCGTAGTACTTACATATACCTTTTGCTTTTGCAAAAATGCCTGCGTCTCCACTTTATACATATCCATTTTATAGCTGGTAAAGTGCTCATTATAAAACTTTGCCACCTTTGCATCTTTAAAAGCAGCTTCCAGTTGCAGGCAGTGACTGCAGTCCGGCGCATACACTTCGAGGAAAACCAATTTCTTTTCAGCTTTGGCATTTTCAAATACCGTACGCAGGTTTCCGTTGGCAAGAAAAGTTACACCCGACTGCGCATTTGCTATGATCGATGCCAGGATCATCAACACAAATAACGAGGTAGCCTTTAACTGTTGCATAAAAATTTATTGTTTCAAATATAGCTTTTCCACCAGTAATTTCTTTCCGGTATTCTTTGACTAATTTTTTAGTTATAAGTTTCTATATTGCAGCATGGCTAAAACATTATTGATTGTTTGCCTGGCAATATTGCTACCATGCTGTATCTATAGCCAGGTATACACAATTAAAGGCAAGGTTGTAAATGCAGACAACGGTGCACCCGTGGCAGGTGCCAGTGTTTTTTTGAGCAACACCTCTTATGGTACTGTAAGTAACAACAACGGGTATTTTGAACTTGGTAACATCAGGCAGGGCAAGTACGATCTTATCGTTTCTTTCATTGGTTTTGAAACATATAACAACAGCCTGACGCTAAATGCTTCTATTGACAACCTCGATATAAAAATAACAGAAAAAGCAAAGGAACTGGAAGGCGTTACGGTGCGGCAATACATGAAAAACGGCTGGGAGCAATGGGGCACATTCTTTATACAAAGCTTTATAGGCACGTCTGCGCTGGGTTTGCAATGCAAACTGCAAAACCCGGATGCAGTAAAATTCAGCTATATGAAAAAAGACGGCCTGCTATATGTTGATGCCATGGAGCCACTGGTAATAGAAAACAAGGCGCTCGGTTATACCATCAGGTACCAGATGGAAAGTTTTGTCTACAACTTCAACACGAAAGCGTTATTCTATGCCGGTTACCCGCTGTTTACAGAAATGGAAGGCAGTAAGAGTAAACAAAACAAATGGGAAAAAGCCAGGGCCAATGCTTACGGATTTTCGTCGCTTCGTTTTTTACGCGCCGTTTACAGGAACCACCTGGTACAGGATGGATACGAGATTTTCAGGATGGACAGGCTTCCTAATACAGAAAAACGCCTTTGGCTTGCGCGTGAAAAAAACTATTACGATACTGTTTCGAAAACCCGTACTATCAAAAACTTTGCCGCTACATTGGCTGCAGACAGCGTTCCTTACTACGAAAAAATCATTCGCCAGAAAGACCCGATTGAAGTGGTACACCCCGGCAAGGTTACCGGCGATGATATTGCATACGGAGCAGACAGTTTTACTGCGGCGCTGGATTTTCAGCAATGCCTCATTGTGCGTATACCGGCGCTCATGAACCCACAGGAATATGTAGAATCATTCCGAGATGCATCCAGCAGTCAGCCGGTAACTTCCGTTGTTACACTGCCCAATCAAAAACCCATTCTTATCACATCAAACGGTTATTTCTACGAGCCCGAAGACCTTATGCTGGAAGGTTTCTGGGGCTGGTGGGAAAAAATGTCGGCTATGCTCCCGTTCGATTACCGGCCAAAAGAAGAATAGTTTTATAATGAAGCCGGCAGCAGTAATACTATGCAGCTTCGTTGCGTCGCACTACGTTCATCGTTCTGTTATTAATTGGGCTGTAGTCCGCGGCTTCGTCACCCCGCTAAACGCCACCGGCGTACAATGCTTACAGCACCAGTTGTGCGTATAGTTTCTGCAGCGTTTCTTCAGCATTTATGCAAAGACCCGGATGTACAGCCGATGTTTGTACAATTGTGCTGCGCACAGCCGTAAGCCACCGGAACCTTGATGCAATTGGTAATGTGGCAATCGGTCCGCCGTGCTTTAAACCTGCTGCTATATCCCGGAAGGCATGGAGTCGCTTTTCAATTTCTGTAATGTCAATATCAGTACACAGGGCATGAACACGTGCATGATTGAGCGCAATAACTGCTTTCAAAAAATGCTGCGAAGCACAATACAGCACCACACCGGCGTTGATAAATTCCTCACGCTCTACGCAAGGCACCACGCGTATAACTGCGTACTCAAATAATTGCTTCTCTTGCATGCTTTGCTTCATTAATAAACTGATCAGATACAGATAACCTTGATAATAAAAACTGCACATAGCCCTCACGTTTTTCTGCAGCGGTCATCGTTTCATCGGGCAGCCATTCATCGGGCACCAGTGAAACGACAGACCTGAGTAAAGCGGGCGTTATAATCCTGTGTGCCGCTTCATTGGCTTCATCAAGTTTAGCAGCAAAAGGTAAGAGTACATGATCCCTGATGGGCAGAAAAGGTTTCCTGGCCTGCGCTGCAGGATCGCTCCATGCATGATGAAAATACAATGATGCACCGTGATCTATAAGCCAGAGTTCATTGTGCCAGGTAAGCATATTTGTGTTACGTGCAGTTCTGTCAACATTCATCACAAACGCATCGAGCCAGACAATAGCAGATGCAAGTGTTTCATTGATTGTGGTAACTACAGGATCGAAAGTATATGAGCCGGACAGGTAGTGCAGCGCAAGGTTTAAGCCAACGCTTGCTTTTAAAAGGTCCTGTATCTCTTCATCCGGTTCTGTACGGCCAAAGGCTTCATCAAGATTGGCAAAAACAATCTCAGGCACTTTAAAACCCAGCGCACGCGCTATCTCCCCTGAAATAAGTTCTGCTATCAATGCATTAGCCCCCTGCCCTGCACCGCGGAATTTAAGCACGTACATAAAACCATCATCTGCCTCTGCTATCGCGGGCAATGACCCCCCTTCACGCAAGGGCGTAACATAGCGGGTTACGTTTACAGATCTTAATGTGGGTTTGGAAGTACTCATACGAAGAATGCCAGTTTATGGCCGTAAAAATAACGTTTGCATTTAACATGAAGCGGGTTTGTGCTGCATAGTGATATGCAGTACAAGAGTGCGACGCAACGAAAGCCTCATTGGTAAACCAAAGCCGGGTACATCATTTTTGCTTTGCATTTTGCAGCAGTACTCCAGGTAACATTGGGTAAAGCGCTCATGCCGTGGTTGTAAACAACAAAAAAGCCAGGCATAATGCCTGGCTTTAAAAAGATTTATCGGCCGGTTAATACACTGCAACATTTGTTGCTGGTTGCTCCTGCTGCGTATGGGTGTTAATGTGTTGTTCTGTACCCGCTTTACCCACAACTATTACACGCTTTGGTTTAGGCCGCGGATGCCTTGCACGATACTCCACGGAGCAGGATGAGGTGGTAAACAATGCGCCCAGCACAATCATGATAAGGGCAGACTTCTTTGTTTTCATGTTATTGATTTTACGGTCAATATTGCAAAAGCAGTGCCTTTGAGGAATATGCATCTTTTACAATTATGATACTTAAACAAAACTGTTTTGGGTGTGGAAATAAAACCACAACCGGCCAATATATTTGTGCTTATTACTTTTGCGCAAATGAACTACCCGTTACAGCGCACCAGCTTCAGCTATAAACGTACAGGCATCAAGATATTTGTTCCGGAAGAAAGTTTTGTAAAGCAACAATATAAAGCGAATGCAGGCATGTTTCCATACTGGTCGAAGATATGGCCGGCAGCCTATGCTATGGCGGAGTTTATCATTGATAACCCGGTGTACATTCAGCATAAACGTGTGCTGGAAATAGCTGCAGGACTTGCACTACCATCACTGGTTGCTGCAACACTTGCCGATACCGTTTGTTTTAGCGACAAGGCCGCGGAGGCAGTACAGATTGCAGCGCTAAGCGCCAAAGAAAATGCCTTGCAAAACACCGCCGGTATAATACTGGACTGGAACGCATTGCAGTCTATACCTGCCGCGGATGTAATACTGCTGAGTGATGTAAACTATGAGCCTGGGCAGTTTGACAGGCTGTACTCGATGTGCTCCACGCTGCTTGATAAAGATGTCACCATTTTGCTTACAACACCACAACGGCTGATGGCCAGGCCATTTATAGAAAGGTTGTTACCCTTTACTGTAATACACGCGGTAAAGCTCATAGAAACAGGAAACATAACCACGCAGGTTTCAACGATGGTACTGCAGAAAAAAAAGCTGTAACAAGCTGCATGGCAGGTGATTCAAAGAAAACCGGGTTACCTTTTCTCTTTCATGGTATTAATAGCAAACAATGAAAACTGAGCTTTCTGTTACAAATTAATGAAAGCGACCATTCAACCCGGTTAAGTATTATAATCTTAGTGTTGCAACTCCACTGATTATCGTTACCGTTTATTGATCGATTGGTTTCCCATAGGATAGGTATGTATTTGAAACAAAGGAGGAAAAGATGAAAAAAAGATCCATTGGGCTGGCAGTCGTTTTATTGATCGGCGCATCAGCCTTTTATGAACCATTGAAACAAACGATACAGGAAAAGCCTGTAGAGCAAAACATTTCGCTCAGCATCTATAAGGGTGCGAATTATAACGCAAAAGTGTACGATTGTACCTATGCGCAGGTGCAGGTTTTTATTCAGAAAGTGAATGGAAACAACCGCACCATTGTATGGCAGAAAACATTCGATGAGCAATTGCTGAAGCAATACCCATCGGTTGAAAATGCGATAAGAGAAGAAGTAAGGATATCCGGCATTAAAGAAAGAAAAGAACACCTTGAAGTTGTGTACGTATTGGTATATAATTCCAAAGGTGCCGAGTTGCAAATGCAGGGTGGCAGCGTAATTGAGAAAAACATTACAGCAACTGCATCACCAGATACTTTATCACTCGTATTGTAATACGCACAAACAAGTTTGTTTAAAGAGCAGTAATACTGCTCTTTTTTATTTTGGTTTATCCAATCTTTTTACCTGCAGTGCACAACAATAAATGGCTGCCTATCTTTGCTGCATGTTTACCAGAAAAGAAGAAAAACACGCCGACGTAATTCTTATTGGGGCAGGAATAATGAGTGCCACACTTGGTTTACTGCTTAAAGAACTAGAACCATCCATCACCATCGAAATTTTTGAAAGGCTGGATATTGCAGCAGCCGAAAGTTCTGATGCCTGGAACAATGCAGGTACAGGCCACTCTGCATTTTGCGAACTGAACTATACGCCTGAACATGAAGATGGAACCATTGATATAAGCAAAGCCGTAAAGATTGCCGCATCGTTTGAAGTAAGCAAGCAGTTCTGGGCATACCTGACGGAAAGAAATATTCTTACCAATCCAAATGCTTTCATAGAATCTATTCCACACATGAGTTTTGTATGGGATGATAACGTGGATTACCTCAAAAAACGCTACGATGCATTGCAGACCTGTCATTTGTTCAGGGGTATGCAATACAGTGAAGACCCGGCACAGTTGCAGGAATGGATGCCGCTCGTGATGGAAGGGCGTGATGCCGCACAACGTGTAGCCGCTACAAAAATGAATCTTGGTACCGATGTAAATTTTGGTACACTTACAAGGAACATGTTCACCCACCTCGAAAAGTTTCCTGGAGTTGCCATTCACTTTAACCACGAAGTGGAAGACATTGACAGGGATGATCATGGACCATGGCGCCTGAAAGTGCGTGACGATGTATTTGGTGAAACACGCAAACTAAACGCAAAGTTTGTATTCATTGGAGCAGGTGGTGGCTCTTTGCCTTTACTGCTGCGTTCGGGTATTCCGGAAAGCAAGGGTTACGGAGGTTTTCCCGTAAGTGGTCAGTGGCTTAAGTGCGTTAATGAAACGGTTATCGCAAAACATCATGCAAAAGTGTACGGTAAGGCAGCAGTGGGTTCGCCACCTATGTCTGTACCACACCTGGATACACGCATGATCCGCGGCAAACAGGAATTGTTGTTTGGACCTTATGCAGGCTTTAGTACAAGATTTTTAAAGCAGGGTTCTCTGATGGACCTCCCGAAATCTCTACGCTTCAGCAACATTGCACCAATGGTAATGGCGGGTATTCACAACATACCACTTACTAAATACCTGATCGAACAGGTAAGGCAAACACCTGAAGAAAGGCTTGCTGCGCTAAAAGAATACATGCCAAATGCGGTAATGGAAGACTGGGAACTGGAAACAGCAGGCCAGCGTGTACAGGTAATAAAGAAAGATGATGAAGAAGGCGGGGTACTGGAGTTTGGTACCGAAGTGGTAAGCGCTGCGGATGGTAGTATTGCTGCATTGCTTGGCGCATCGCCCGGCGCATCTACAGCCGTAAGTATTATGCTGGATCTTTTACAACGATGTTTTCCTGAGAAATTTGCCGGCACTGTATGGCAAAACAAATTAAAAGAAATGATTCCGTCTTTCGGCAGGCACATTGATAAAGATGAAACATTGTGTAACGAGACGAGGGCATGGACACATAGGGTATTACAGTTGTAAATGCGGGTCGGATTAAGCATCCGGTTTTTATACTTTGCTATCTTTAACATCAACCTTAACTATACACCCATTCCTTTTATATCACCAGCCCTGAAAGACCATTCCAGGTGTTGATTTTTATCCTGCCTCCATAAAAGGTTAAGCTGTGCAACATGGTGCTGGGTATGCCTCATGTTATACAGGATTATTTCGTGCAAAGAATAATCCATATCATGCGCTTCATTCCCTTCGGTAAAGCGCAGGTTTGCAGTTTCACCTGCCAGCAATGCCACAAGCGTACGGCATTTGTTCCGCGTATTTTTTAAATAAGCAACTATTTCATGGCTACTGTAAAACTTATCCGGTATAAGGTCATCAATTGCTTCCGCAGGTCTTACAGATGTTTCCGCCGGTGTGAAAGAAAGTTGTGGTACAAAATCCCGGGGAGGTATGGTAGCATAGTAATCCAGGAAGATTGCACTATGAAAAAGTATATAATAGAAACGCCTGTTTGCTGAAAAGTAGTCGTCGTTACAGTTCATGGCAATATTAATCAGCATATCAATGCTTGCACCAAATTGATTCCAGATAATGTCTGCAGAAGCCTTATCCATGATAGTAATTGTTGAGGTGGTTTTGACTGTTGCCGGTGTTAATATAAGGAGTAATTTTCATGTAGTGCACTGTATTGCTACTATTGAGCTTTGGTTGTGTCACTCACTTGTACGGTTTGTTCTTTATTGGGCAGGTGTATAGTCTGCATTTGTTTTTACAGGCCGTTATTAAAACGAAATATTCATTCTTACTAATCCTGGTCGTTTTTTTGCTTTTTCCTATTTCTTTTTTCCTGATCGCTGTTTATCTTTTTCATTACATCCATTGTAATCACCGTCAGTTGGTCAGATTTGCAATTCCAGATGTTCAGGTATTTCTCGGATACAACATTGTATGTTTCCCATTTTGCAAATTTTTCGTACAGCATTAAAGTGCAGATGTCCGTTGCTGTAATGAAATAACCTGTTTGCGGCAGGTGACTATGCATTGCACCAACTGCTTGCCTGCCGGCTTCTTTAGCTTCATCGCCGTAGTAAACAGGAATGATGTTTTGGTGAAGTTGCTTTTTGTCGACCAACTTATTACCTGCATCAAACGTTAGCAGGTAATCATTGCCGAAAATAACAACGCCACTATTTTTTGGACCAGTAAGTACGTAAACCTTTTTTGTTGCTCCCTGTACAAGCGGTATAAGGTTTAAACTGGTATTGTCATAGGTTTTAAAAAGCGTATCTGAATTGATTATTTCTAATGCTGCCTTTCTTATTTCATACAAATCAATCTCCCTGCCTGTAAAATCCCTTTCCACTAAGTTTACGTTCGCTGCAGCCGCCTTGTATGTGCTGTCAAATGAAATGGTGCCAATAATCTTTGGTACTTCATCTTTTGAAAAGAAAATACATTTCGCGGTATCATTTTCTGTATATGAAAAGTAACCACCGATATTCGCCCTGTCTTTGTAGTTCTCTAAAAAAAGGTCTGTTCCATACCACGAAGCCATTTCAGATTTGTACAATAATTTGCCTTCTTTTACTATTGGTTGAGCTGCATCTGTAAGATCATTTTGCGCAAAGAGGTTAAACCTAAGCAATACGAATAGAAACAAAAATGCGTTTCTCGTTGTAAGGGTCTTGTGTAACATGTTTAAATATGGGTTTAATGTATTTGATTCATGTTGGGTTCCGTACTTACTTGCAAGATAGATCATTCATATTACAGATACGCCTGGTTTTTCTACTGGCAAATACTTCGCGCTGCTGCGCAAAGGTCCCCAGTACAAGTGAGTGACACAACAGGCGATGCCACATGTACTGCAGCTAAGTACATCATTGTTTTAATAACATAAAAAACCGCAGCGTGTGTGCTGCGGTTTTCATTGTTGCAAGCATTCGTTAAATACCTAATTATGGTGCACTTTTTCGCGCTCGCCTTTTACTGCCGAGCTTGTGGTAGCAGACTGTTTGCCTGCAGCATCATTGCTTTGACCATTGCTTTGTTTAGATGAATCTTTTGTGCGGCCACTCTCCTGCTGAGAAGATTGCACACGCAGGTTATTTTGTACATTTTTTACGCCCGACATAGATTCTATCATGTCTTCAATGCGGCGTTTTGTTTGTTTGTCACTAACGGTGCCTGTAAGTGTTACTTCGCCGGCCTTTACGGTAATGTCAATCTCTGACGCGTCTATATCATCATCATCCATTAAACGATCGCTGATGTCTTCTTTGATACGCTGTTCTGACCTTTCATAACCTTTTGGGCCTTTACCGCGGTGACCACCATACATACCGCCTGTGCCTTGCTGGCTGTTGTTACCATAGCTGTTTCCATATGGCGAACCCTGGTTAAAGCGGCTACCCTGCGATGGTTGCCCGGCATTTCCATAACGATTATTGTACCCGTCACCGCTTGTGCCATAGTTGCTGCCATAATAATCGGGCACATTGCTACCATAGCGTGAACCCTGTTCCCAATCTCCACGGTCTTGACTACCGCTGCCGTAGTTGCTTTCTGAATTATAGCCACCATTGTAACGGTCTGAGCCTCCTGCATTGCTTCTGCCGGATTGGTTACCCCGGTTTGGCGAATTGCTCATATTGCCTGCATTACCCCAGTTTGATGAGCGATCAAAATTACTGCGGCCCAGGCCATAATTTTGGCGGCTCATGTTGTTACCAGAGCGCTGGTCGTTATAATCATTATAGCTTTCGTCTTCATTCCAGCGGTTCGTGTTGCCATAGGCACTTTCATTATCGCTCCTGCCCCCACGGCCCTGCTGCCAGTTGCGGCTATAATCATCCTGTTGCGCACTGCGCTGGCCACCCTGTTGGTTCCAGTCATTACCCTGCCTGCCGTAATCCTGGCCACCACGCCCGCCGTATTCTGAGCTTCTGCGGTTCCACTCATTATCGTTCCACTGGTCGTTGTCATAACTACCACGGTTGAATTGCCTTCCGGTATCGCCTTCATAGTCATGTACCTGGTTGGCATCTGAAGTACGGCGGCGATCACGATCCTGGTTCCAGTTATTTTCATCCTGGTTTCTTCTGTTACGATCCTGTTCCATAAAAAGGTGTTTTTAGATTAACAATACTGAAATGAATAAAAAGATTATGCCTGAATATGCGTCTATCATTGCGCTAAGGCAAAATGATTTTTTGATAGCCCGGAAGGCCTTTTTATTTATATCAAACATTTTGTGCATGACCTCGCCATACCATCTTTTATGATTGATGGCTTATCACAAATGTTATAGGGTTATATATAATTCCGATTTCAAAATTATCTGGGTGCAGTAACGCGAAAACGTTATATAATAAAAAATACAATATTATCTAAGATTGGCAAATGACCCCGATAATCAGGAGAGGGCATGCACGGTATTTATTTTGTAAGTGAGGCGCGAATGCCCCAAATGCAGGAAAGGAATTTCAACATAAAAAACCGGCGTTGTGCGCCGGTTTTTAAACCATGAATGACTAATTCGAAAACTGCCAGCTTATTTATTCGGTACTACTTTTTTATCTTTTTGATCAACGTCCTTAACGGCCTGCTTGTCTTTATGTACTGCCACTTTATCTTTTACCACATTTTTTCCATCGTGTTTCATTGTTGTGGCCGATGCGCCACTTTTTTGATCTCTATGAAACTGTGATTGATCATCCTTCAGCTGTTTAGTGTCTTTGTGTTTTTGCCTGCGATCTGCCACCTGCACTTTTGCCTGTTTCTTTATATGTTGACTGCTGTATGGTGCGGCATATGTGGATGCGCCAAGTATAAGGCTGCATGCGGCGATTAAAATTGATTTTTTCATTGTTGTAAATTTTATAAATATACAGAACCGGTTTCATTGTGTTGGTTTAACACAATGAATCGCTTTAACAAAGTGTTGAGGTTATGTTTGCAAAAAAAACACCGGTTAAAGTTGTGTTGCACTGTAATTGTGTAAGTTTATTACAGGTTTACATAGTCCATTATAACTCCCGTTGTTCTAATACCTTTATATATGCTACGCACTATAGACCAATATTTTTTACAGCAGGCTGAACCAAATAAAAGCTGCCTGCTCTTTTTAAGAGCACATATACAAGCGCTGGATGTGCATATAAAAGAAGTGTGGAAATATGGAATGCCATGCTACTGTTATAACAACAAAATGTGTTGCTACCTATGGGTACATAAAAAACTTATGCAACCATATATAGGCATTGTGGAAGGAAACAAAATAAATCATCCATTGCTTATCAGCGAAAAACGGGCACGCATGAAAATACTACTGGTTGACCCGGAAAAGGATATCCCGCTGAAACTGATCAACGGGATATTAAATGATGCATTTGCACTATGCCAGTAAATAGGATTGTATTATTTCTCAAACACCAGGCTTTCTGCATTTGCGCCAAGTGACTTTAATGTCCCCAGAATGTGTGCAGTAAAAGCATCCGGGCCACATACATAAAAAGGCTGATCGAAATTGGCAATATTCTGTTCCAAAAATGTTTTGTCGATCTTGCCGTGATGATATGCTTCTGTAAACTCCTGCGTTATAATGTTGATGAAGTTTGTGCCCAGTATGTGTTCAAACTCTTCTCTGAGTAGAATATCCTGTAAAGTTTTGTTGGAAAATATCAGTTGATTATTGCCGATCTTTTGCTGCGCATGCAGTGAACGCAGGATGGCAATAAAAGGCGTTACACCGGCGCCGCCGGCTATAAAAATACCTTCTCCTTTGTACGTTATAGTGCCCCACGCATCACCAATTTCAAGTACATCTCCAGATACAGCTTTTGCGAGCTGGTTGGTAACTCCATCGTGATCTGTATAGCATTTGATGGTAAACTCAAGATGATCGGCACCCGGTAATGATGTAAAGGTGAAAGGTCTTTTCTCCGTTTCCCAGCCGGGTTTTAATATTGACAATTCAGTTGCCTGTCCTGGCGTGTATACATAGCCATCCGGCTTTTCGAGTTTGAATGATCTTACGTTGTGCGTTACCTGATCAACCGCCAATATTTTCACTTTTATATTTTCCATAACCTGGTTTTTAGCGTTAAACAAATGTAGCCCGTATTTGTTTTTTAAAGTCTGCATGATGTTTGCATAACCTGATCATTATTCACAAATAGCTAATCAAAATGAAAAAGATCGCATTATTGTTTTTAAGTGTGGCAATTTTTACCTCGGTACAGCTTTCTGCACAAATAAGAAAGGTACCCGCAGAAGTTACGGAGGCGTTTAAACAAAAATTTCCTAACGCAGATAAAGTAGAATGGAAAGACAAACTGACCAACTTCCAGGCTAGTTTTAACAGCGGCGGCGCAGCGTACACGGCCGAGTTTACGACCAAAGGCGAATGGAAAGAAACGATGAAAAAAATAGACAGTTATGATGCTTTACCAAAAGCGGTAAAGGACGGTTTTGAAAAGAGTAAATACACAGACTGGACAAAAGGTTCCGTGTACTGGATAGAAAACGACGACAACAAAAATGTTTACCGTATTTATATAGAAAAAAGTGCGGTGCAAAAACTGTTTCTGTTCTTTACGAAAGATGGTCAACTGGAAAAAGAAACACCGGGTGTTTAAACCTGATAAAAAAATCCTGCTTTTATTCAGCAGGATTTTTTTTGTGTATTACATACAGCACACAAGAGGGATGTATATGCTGAAAGAAAGTTGCACCATGCCGAATAAAGATCCATTCGTACAAGTGTGCGACGCAACAGAAGCTTAATAGTAGTAATGCCGCCGGGTACATAAAAAAAGCCAATGCTGTAAACGCATTGGCTTTTATATAAAGTGATGCCGGTCTTAGAACCTGTAAGTAATACCCAATCTCCAGTTGCGGCCGGGTTCTGCCTGCCAGTAGTAATAGTCGGCATAAGCTGCACCTGAGTACAGGTAAGTATCTGCAAGGTTATACACATTCAATGCTACACGAAACTTATCTTTTTCCCAGAAAATTCCTGCATCAAATTTTGTGTAGTCAGGCAATTGTGCGCTCTTAACAGCACCTGCCCACGACCATGTACTGCGCTCGCCAAGAAAGGTAAAACCACCTGAAATACCAAGGCCTTTTAACGCGCCATTATTGATCCTGTAGTTCAGCCACGCATTGGCAGTATGTTTTGCATAGCCCGGCACTTTATTGCCAATATTTAATTGCGATGCGGCGGCGGTATCTGCCTTGGTAATTTGATTGTCTGTTAATGCATAATTGGCTGTTGCCGTTAAGCCGGGAAAGAGCTCTCCACGTATATCAAACTCAACACCCTGTGCCCTTGTTTGACCAAGCTGCACCACAAACCTGCCCGAAGGATCGGCGGGGTCTGTTGAATTTTCATTGTTTTTAAGAATGCGGTATACGGCAAGACTGGTACTAACCTTTCCACCCAGCCAGTCTCTTTTTATACCCACTTCCATATTGTTGCCGGTAAGCGGTTTTATGGTGCTGCCATCTCTCTTAACGCCCGACTGTGGCACAAAAGCCTGGTCGTACAACGCATACACTGCGGTCTGGCGATCTATAGAAACACTTGCACCAACACGTGGGGTAATTTTTTCTGCACTGGAAACAGTACCATAGTTGGTATTTTTCACATTGCTGTAGCGGCCGGCAAGCGTTACACGAAGCACATTATTGAAAAAGCCCAGTTCGTCCTGCACATATAAGCCGGTATAAGACTGTGCCACGTGGCCGTAAACACCTGCGCGTTGGGTAAGACTTTTAGACCTGTCCCAAACAGGATAACCGTTGGAAGGAAAACCATATACAGGATTATTGAAGCTAAACTTGGAATCGTCTGTATCCAGCGCGTGGTATTGGTTCCAGTCGGCAAAATATTCTTTGTCGTTTGCGTCGAGGCCAACAAGAATGCGGTGTTTCACGGCCCCTGTTTCTACCGAACCATTTACAAATAACTGCCCTATTTTAGCCGTGGCTGCTGCATCCCATATGCTGATGCCGCGTATCATGCTGTCTGCACCCACATAGCCCGGCCATGAGCTTGAGCCCTGTGCCGCATAATCAAAGTAAGCTGCCTGCGCTGTTACTTTCCAGTTATCGCTAAAGCGGTGCTGCAGGTTTACGGTAATGCTCTGGTCTGTAATGTAGGTGGGTTCCAAACCCGGATCGAGCGTGGTAAAGTTGCGTGGCAGTACTGCATAACCTTTCGTTGAAAAAACATAGTAGCTGCCTACATTGGATGTCTTTACCTTTTGCAGGTTATACTCTGCGGTAAGTGTTGTTTTATCATCAAGCTTATATGTAATGACCGGCGCAATAGCATAGCGGTTGTTGTACTCGTAAGGGCGGAAAGAATTTTGTGTTTGTCCGGCCATATTAAAGCGGTACAACAGTTTGCCCTCTTTATCAAATTTGCCATCCAAATCCAGCGATGCGCGGTAAAGATCGTAGCTGCCCATTGTAACGTTCACCTCTCCTTTGTTAACGCCGGTAGGCTTCTTGGTAACCACGTTAAAAATGCCGGACGGTTCACCCACAGACATCATAAAACCTGCAGGGCCTTTTACAAACTCTATGTGATCTACAAAACTCATATCCTGTGTAAGCGGGCTCCAGTAAGAAGTAATAATGTTCATACCGTTCCTGAATTCAGAAGCCCTGGAGCCGCGCATGTTAATGTTGGTGTACATATCGCCCCAGTGTTCCAGTCGCATGGCGCCGCTTACATTGCGTATTACGCCATCGCTCATGCTGAGTATCTGCTGATCTTTCAGTACCCTGTTGGTAATAACCTGTATATTTTGTGGTACTTCAATAAGCGGTGTTTGCAGGCGCAGTGTAGAAGAGGCTACATTTGACTTGTAACCAACAGCACCGCTGCTTACAATTACTTCCTGCAACTGCTTCTCAGACACCTTTAGTTGTATGGCAACCGCGCTGGTCTTGTTTGCTTCAATGGTTATGCCCGCGGTTACAGTCTCATAGCCAACCAGCGATAGTTCCAGCTCATAATTACCAGGCTGTACATTGCGTATTATGAAGGCGCCATCATCGCCGGTAAGCGTACTTTTTTTAGTGCCGTTAATACTTACCGTTACCATTGCTGCGGGTTTGTTATCGGTAGTGGTCACCTTTCCCTTTACGCCGCCAAGACCATCTTCATTCTCATTATCACCGGCCACAACCTGGAGAAATGATAATACAAACAATAAAACAAAAAAGAAATATTTACATCTAAACTGTGGGTACATACTGCTCATCTTATTTAAAATATTTCCGCGAAATTGCTTTTGTCTCAACACATTACGTGTAGCAATCGGGAAATCGTCTTACGCAATCGGGAAACTTACATTTTCATGACAGTTACTGATAAAAAAAATAAGGCATCAGGTAGCCGGCAGCAGTTTTGCATGGCATCACCTGTTGTGTCACTCACTTGTACGTTCCGTTTTTATGGCGGCTGTGGCGTTGCGGGTTAGCTTGCTTGCCACTGATCACGCACATGTGCTTGTTATTGGCTGCTTGCTTAAAAAGATAATGACAACTTAAACAGTGGGTTAAAGCAACTCTGTAATACCAAAACGGCGGATCGACAGTGATAGCATTTAATGATATATGATTTTTTAAAATGCTGACATATTGCTATTATATTTGTGTTGGTAGCAATTGCAAAATCAAACACCCTAAAAATTTATGGCTTCAACAAACGACAAAGATTTACTACCAGAATTTGAAAGCATTAAAGATGACAAAGAAGAAATTCTTTGGACAGGGAAACCTAAATTTATTCCATTCATTTTTACAGGGGTCTTAGGCGGAATAATTACAATTGGATTTGCAATAGCTTGGCTTTTGACAGCGAGAAATTTCGGTTCAAACGGCGACAATAACTCACTATCCTTTTTTTGGCTATTTGGACTTATTCCTTTGGTTGCAGGGCTGTTCACTTTCTTGAAAAAGCTATTTTCTTTTTCAAACATGGCTTACTCATATACTGACAAAAGAATTATGATGCGTTCTGGTTTTATTGGAACTGACTTCAAAACAATAGACTATGATAAAATTTCTGACATGGAAATTACTGTAAGTGTTGTAGAGAAAATGTACAATGTTGGGACTATACGATTTTTTAGCGGCAGGACACAAACAGACGAAGGAAACACCACAAAATTATATGACAGTTGGAGTGCAATTGAAAACCCCTAGGAAGTTTTCAAAATGGTTAAGCAGACATCTTTAAATATAAAGACAGATTTTAATTATCCAAACGCCTTGCGACCGGACATAAACCCAGGCTATAAAACGAAGTATGAGCCCAAAGAATGACTGCTATCAACATAAGGTTTAGTTGGGCATGACCAGCAAACATCAGCCAATTACAAATCCGGGCTGTGGTTCGGGCTGGACAAACAACTTTCAACTTTAGTTCTTAAATTCAGCTTTATATTTTCAATCGGCAGCGGTTGTGGGCGGACGAATAACAATTCCCAACCTGCATAAAGCCCTGCTCGTTGCCTGCAAGCCTAGATAAATCTATATGCAAGATTTCGATTTTAAACAATTTGAACCGTTTCTTTTCCTAATCATAGGACTTGTCGCTGTAATAATATCGACAATTAAAAGGAATCGGTCAATAAGTCTCAAAGACACAGGCGAACGAGTCGAGGGAATTATCTATAAGTTAGAGCAGAGTGGAAACCGCAATTCAGATTTAGAAAGCTCTTCATCAACCATGGATAAAATCACCGTAAGATTCGTGACAAAAAAACAAGAATGGATTACGTCGGAAATTAAACAGCCATTTGCTTTATTTTTTACAGGACAATACAAGCCGGGTGACAAAGTTGAGGTTTACTATGATCCGACGGATCCGGCAAATTTTTATGTTGATACCAAACAATCTGAGCTAGTTGCAAGAATTGTAATTACCGTTGTAGGTTTAATTTTTTGCTTGATAGGCCTCTACAAATTATGTTCCTAATAAAATTTGACCGGCCAGCAGGCAACAAGGGGTTTGGCGTCATGGCGGCTTTACGAATAAGTCCTGATCGATATAACATTGCTCAGCGACATATCAATCTGACGAATAAATCCCAGCTTTAGAATATATTTTCGTCTTCATATCTTTGATCAGCACCAGTCCAAGCTGACGTAACACGGAATATCGCCACGTCGCCAAGCCTGGCCGCTAGCGGCTATATTATGGACGACCTAAACGAAATGCCAGGACTTCATTCAGCAGGTGCAACTGTTAGGCACCTTTCCCCGTTTGACAGTTCGCCGACACATAAAAATGACAAAGACTTATCAGCTGACTTTATAAAAAAGTGGGTTGTTCCTTATTATATGGAAATTGGCTGTTATGACAACTTAAACTGGATTGAACATGTTAAAGAAATAAAGCCTGAAATTACACAAGACGTTTGCCTTAATTTACTGGGAGACTTCAATTGGCGAACACGTTTGGTAGGTTCTTATTTTGCAGCAGTAAAAAATTACAAAGAACTCATCAACATTATTGGGACACATCTTTTGAAAAGTGAAGTCTGCTGTGTAGGACACATTTACGCTTTGACACTTGCTTTCTTTAATGACGAAAAGTGTATCGGCTATTTAAATAAATATTTAGAGTATTACTTAGCAAAATCTTCGTTGTATTTTGACCAGAAGATTGTCATAGAAGCAGTATTGTATTTAGATAGGAAAAATCAAACAGATTATTTTAACCAGCATCTTGACAACTGGAAAAAGCTAACGGTGGACAGGAAAAAGCAAGAAGAATATCAAAGACAGGAGTTAGCAAAATTATATCCAGAACTAAACAAAGAAACTAATTCAGCCAGTGAAAAACACTTAGAAAAGTTCTCGACAGATTTTTTTGAAGAACAAATATATATTCTCACTGACTTGAACCAATACAGCCGCTAACGGGACATTGGCAATATGGCGGGCGACGAATATATTCTCACTTTTTGTTCGCTATTGGGCTTCGGCAGACGAATAACGCCGGGCAATAGAATAAACAATGAACTGTTATTTATAAATTTAACAGCGGTTACGGGCTGACGATTTTCAGATACCACCACATCGCCAAGCCGTAGCCGTTGGCTGCAATTTACTCAACGTTCAGAATAGACTTGAAACTTAAGTTCCTAAAAAAAAGTTTCAAAACTTGTAACATTTTTGAACTACGATCGTCTCCGTCTAAATGCTATTAAACAAGTATTACGAAAATCATGCGTATAATTTTTATTACTTCTGTAGCCGCTATTTTTTGCTTTATTAAAGCCATTGCTCAAAACGACACAATTCCAGACTCAAAATATTATCCCGCGAAAGGAAACATTCAAAATGTAGCGTTGATACTTTTAGGTGGTTCAGAAGGAGGACTTCCCAACTATTATGATATAGAAAAGCTTACTAGTTTAGGCTATTCCTGTTTGACCTTAGGATACTTTCAAACAAAAAATACTCCGGACAGATTAGAAATGATTCCAGTCGAGTATTTTGAAAAGGCAATAGTGGATCTGAAATCCAAGCCTGAACTCAAAAACAAAAAAATAGTGGTTTGGGGAGGTTCAAAAGGAGGTGAACTTGCTCTTCTTCTTGCCTCAAAGTATAAACAAATCAATGGAGTTATAGCAGCGGTTCCCAGTTCTGTTGTCTTTCAGGGTTTAGGTGGTAACCCTGTTTCAAGCTGGTCCGAAAATGGTAAATCAATTCCTTTCGTACCCTTTGCCCCTTTCGATTACAGTAAAATTGTCAATAATCAATATGTTGAAGTATATAAACTTTCATTGGAGCAAACTGAATATGTGAGCAAAGCCGAAATAGAAGTTGAAAACATTAATGGACCTGTTTTACTATTGGCAGGCAAAGCTGATAGTATGTGGACTTCTGATCAGATGTCCCAAATGGTAATGAAAAGATTGGATAGCAACAAATTTCCTCATTGGCATAAGCTATTTTCTTATGATAATGCAGGACACACACTTAATGACTCATATATGATTGGAGGTACTAAAGAAGGAAATAAAAATGCCCGAATTGACTCGGAAAAAAGAACTCTTGATTTCCTTAGAATGCTATCCGAAATCAATGCATCCCAAAAAAATTAAACTGCAGCCAACATTGGTATTGCTAATAGTTTTCTATGATTTATTTGAGCCATTTTATTATTAATTTTTTCGTGGTTATGCACAGGGGCGTACATAGTTATCCTCATAACGCCTATTGTCTCTAATTACTGCAAACACACGATGAATGAGTTTGTTCCTGATGGCATTGATGATGCTCATTTTGTTTTTTCCTTCTAACAATTTTCTTTCAAAATAGGCTTTCATTTCCGAGTCATTTTGCAGGGCCGACATGGCACAGAGGTGTAACAGTTTTTTTAATTTCATATTTGCAAAAGGACTTACTGATGGCTTGTATTTTACGCTGCTGCCAGAGGTTTTATTAAAAGGCACTACACCACAATAACAGGCTAGCTCCTTGGCATTGTTAAAAGCCGTAAAGCCTTTGGTGTACACCAGCAGAGCTGTGGCTGTTACTTTACCAATGCCATTTACTGACTGTAACAGTTCTACAGTATGATTTAGTTGTTCATCCTGCTTTATTATTTTTTGTTGATAACAGATTCAATTTGCAGTTTTGTTTTTTGCAATGTTTTAATAACGGGTTGCTGCAGTTTGAGTACCATATTACCTTCTTCAATGCAACCGCAATCAATTAGTTCCTGTGCAGGAACAGTAAGAAGCTTAAGCGTATTAACGACCCTTTCCCGCTGGACAATAAGATGCTTTATCTTCTCAATGCTTGTGTCTGCTGGCTTCCAGAGCTTTGCCTGGTCATGATAACGCAGCGCATACCACGCAATTTTGCAGGAAGCAGATCTGTCATCCCTGCCTCTTTCCAATCCACCAGCCTTTTTTATGCGAAGTGGCATTTCTATCCAGATGGCAGCAGAGTGATGAACTAAAAAGTTAACCAGGCCCGTGTTGTAAATGCCGGTATCTGGAGATTCCCTGTTGCTCATATGATCCGCAGCCTGCAGCTGCCCATTGATATACAGATGAACGGAATGCGACGCAACGATGCTGCCACAAAGAACTGCTGCTGGTACCCACACTTTTATTGTGCTTTTTTAACCATTACGAGATAGGTAGGAAAATGATCGCTGTAGCCGCCGCGATAGGTGTTGCCATCCCACGTGCGCATGGGGTAGCCACGGTATTTCCCGGCATTTTCGATGAGGAATTGTTTGTTGAAAATGTGCTGGTGCAAATAAAAGAACCCAGGTTGATTTTTACTGAGCCAAGCCGCGCTTATAATGATCTGGTCAAATAAACCCCATGCATCCTGGTAGGCCAGTGTGCCATATCCTTTTTTATACATTTCCACCCATGGATTGAATAAACCGTTCTCTTTCACTTCTTCCTTTCTTCCCTTTGCGTTGAGTACCTTGGTAAGGCTTGCATTGACGGGATCATCGTTCAGGTCTCCCATAATGATGATCTTTGCGTTTGGCGCTGCTTTCTGCAGTGAATCAGCAAAATGTTTACAGACCATGGCAGCGGCTGCACGGCCGGGTGCACTGCGCTCCTCTCCGCCCAGGCGGCTTGGCCAGTGATTTACAAAAACGTGGATGGTTTCTCCATCGAGCCTGCCTTTTACCCACAATACATCGCGTGTAAAAATGTTTTCTTTTGCACCTGCCGGCAGGCGAACAAACAACTTCCTGCTGTCTTCTACGGTGAAGTATTTTGGATTGTACAGAAATGCAACATCAACCCCGCGCAGATCCCTGGAATCGTAATGAACGATGTTGTATTTGCGGCTGCTGATCAGCGGATCTTTTACCAGGTCATTCAATACTGTATCGTTTTCAATCTCTGCCACACCAAGTATTGCTGGCCCGTCGGGGTTCATTTCTGTGCCGATCTGCGCTATAACGGTTGCGAGATGGTGGACTTTGCTTTGATAGATAGCAGTATTGTAATTTTTATCTCCGCCGGGCGTAAAATCATTATCGTTAACGGCGGGATTATCGGTGGTATCGTAAAAATTTTCGAGGTTGTAAAAGGCTACAATCGCTGTTTTATAATCCTGCTTTTGAGCGAAGGCTGTTGTACAGCCAAACAATGCTACAAGCAGGTTAACTAAGTGTTTCATTTTAAGCGTAATTAAGTTTAAGGCTTACAGGAATGGACAGAGCAAACACATTAAGAAAATATTATAAATGTAATTATGATCAAATATAATATTTTACATGTATAGATTTGTTGTTATACCAATACAACATGAGAGAAAGAATCCTTATCCTTTTGTGCTGCTTTAGTATAAATGCGGCCGCGCAGCATGATGGGCCTGCTGAAAGGAAAGACACTACTTCTGTAACAGATAGTGCGTTGTATGAACTAAAAGACAATGCACTGGACAACCTGCCTGTGGTGTCTTTAGACGATAATGATTTCTCTGACTCAGGCCCGCAAAACGTATCCTCTGTTTTAAATGCCGGTCGCAACCCCTTTTTCTCTGCGGCTGCTTATAGCTTCAGCCCGCTTCGTTTTAAGATCAGGGGCTATGATGCAGACCTCAATGAGACATACCTTAATGGCATTCCTGTGACCAATCTGGATAACGGCTTTACGCCTTACAATCTCTGGGGCGGACTGAACGATGTAACAAGAAACCGTGACCTTGCCATTGGCCTGAGGCCAAGCACATTTGCGTATGGGGATATTGCAACTACAACCAGCATAGATGCAAGGGCGGGTAAACAACGTAAACAAACAAGTTTCAGTTATGCAATCTCCAACCGCACATACAATCACCGCTGGATGCTTACACATGGTACTGGCATGAGTAAAAAAGGCTGGGCATTTGTATTTTCTGCCAGCAGGCGATGGGCCGGTGAAGGCTATGTACCCGGCACCTATTACAACGGCTGGAGTTGGTTTACAGGCATTGA
Organism: Panacibacter microcysteis; assembly: GCF_015831355.1. Classification (NCBI taxonomy): domain Bacteria; kingdom Pseudomonadati; phylum Bacteroidota; class Chitinophagia; order Chitinophagales; family Chitinophagaceae; genus Panacibacter; species Panacibacter microcysteis. The sequence goes on along the minus strand of NZ_JADWYR010000002.1, from coordinate 401,614 downwards.
TAAAAGAATTGACCAGCGGCACCTGCTATCTTTTGTTGCATTTGCAGCACCAACAGAAAATGGCCGGCAGACGGCATCAGTGCTGGAAATGCAGGAACTGGCAGGCACACATTACTACAATCCCTACTGGGGCTACCAGGATGGCAAAAAGCGAAATGCCAGCGTTGGCCGCACTAACCAGCCTGTATTTATTCTTACACATGAATTCCGGGTAAACGATCATACATCACTTACCACTGCGGCAGGTTTTTCGTTTGGCAAAAGAAGTATTAGTGGTATTGACTGGTACAATGCGCCCGACCCAAGACCTGATTATTACCGGTACCTGCCCGGTTACCAAACCGATCCCGCCATAAAAGAACTGGTAACAAACGAGTTGAAAAACAATGAGGCAGCGAGGCAGATTAACTGGCAGCATTTATACGATGTGAACCGTGACAATGTGCAAACTGTATATAACGCAAATGGCATAACGGGCAATCACATTACAGGCCACCGGGCACTCTATATACTTGCCAAGAGGGTTACCGATACAAAGAAATTCAACTTCAATACGGTACTCAATACAAGCACGGGTAGTCATATTGATCTTACATCAGGGCTTACCGTACAGGCGCAAAAAAATCACTACTACCAGGAGATAGCAGATATGCTGGGTGGCGAATTTTATGTTGACCTTAACCAGTTTGCAGAAAGGGCCTTCCCCGGTAATAGCCTGGCTGCACAAAATGATATTGACCGGCCCAACAGGCTGGTGAAAACAGGTGAGCAATATGGTTATGACTATGATATTGATGTAGTGCGCACAGCGGTATGGGCACAACTGGTATTGAAATATAACAGGCTTGATTTTTTTATTGCTGGGGAAGCCTCTCAAAATGTATTCTGGCGAAAAGGCAATGTAAGAAACGGACTTTTTCCTGCTAACTCATACGGAAATTCTAACAACAACTATTTTGTGAATTATGCTTTTAAGGGCGGGGTGACTTACAAAATGAACGGCAGGAATTACTTTTTTATGAACGCTGCTTATTCAACAAGGGCACCGTTTTTTGAAAACGCATACATCGCTCCGCGAACAAGGAATATTACACAGGACAACCTTATTTCAGAAAATATTCAGGCTGCTGAAGCAGGCTATACCTTAAACGCGCCAAAAATAAAAATAAGACTAAACGGTTATTATACTTCTTTCAGGCATGGTTTCAATGTGCTTACATTTTACCACGAGACCTATCAAAACTTTGTGAACTATGCATTGAGTAATATCGGTAAAATACACTTTGGCGGAGAGTTTGGCTTAGAGGCAACCATAGCAAAAAATGTTTCCATCAATGCAGCTGCCGCTGTAGGCCGGTATTATTATAACAGCCGGCAGCATGCCATTGTAACACTCGACAATACGGCGGAAATACTTTCAGACGAAACGGTGTATTCACAAAACTACCGGGTTGCCGGCACACCACAGGAGGCATATAGCCTTGGCATCTCTTACCGGTCACCAAAATTCTGGTTTATCAGCCTTACGGGAAATTTCTTCGACCAGATGTGGCTTGACTTTAACCCTATACGCCGCACCGATGCAGCAGTAGAGAACGTAGATCCCAAAAGTGATGCATGGCACAGCATCATCGGCCAGACCAGATTGAGCCCTGCCTTTACAGCCGATTTCTTTGGTGGTTATTCTTACAGGATAAACCGAACCAGCCGTGGCAAGAAACCGATGTTCCTTGTCTTCAATGCCGGCATCAACAACCTGTTGAACAATAAACATATTATCTCCGGCGGTTACGAGCAACTGCGGTTTGATTTTGACACCAAAGATCCAAACCAGTTTCCACCCAAATATTATTATGCATTTGGCCTTAATTACTTTACCAGTGTTGCACTAAGATTGTAGCAAACGCTTTCTAAACCTTTTATATGAAATATTACAGATCATCTTTTTCACTTGCAACTTCACTGCTTGCAGCAATCTGTATCATCACTTTTGCGTGTAATAAAAAGTTTGATGAACCACCTGTTTATAAAGCACCAGACATTACACCCGATCTTACGATAAGCGAGCTAAAAGCAATGCATTCCTATGGCCGTTTTGAACAGATAACCGAAGACAAAACAATTGGCGGTATCGTAATAGCTGATGACAGGAGCGGCCAGTTCTACAAAACAATCGTGATACAGGATGAAACAGCCGGCATCAGCATTAAACTGGATGCATACGACCTTTATACAAGCTACCCGGTTGGCAGAAAGGTGTATATAAAAGTGAAAGGTCTTTTCCTGGGCGACAATAATAAACTCATTGAATTGGGCGGTGGAATAGACAACTCCGGCTTTTCGCCAAGGCTCGATGATATTCCCTCCGCATTAATTGATGAGCATCTTATAAAAGGCACCGTAGACAACGTAGTTACGCCAAAGCTTATACAGGTGGAAGAGCTGGATAATTACGCAGACCAGAACACATTGATACAGTTAGACAACTATGAATTTGCAGGTACAGATACCGCAAAAACATTTGCTAAACCAGACCTCAGTTCAAGCGCTGTTAATTTCACTTTACAAAGCTGCTCCGGCAAACCTATTGTCTTACGCAACAGCAGCTACGCAGATTTTGCAGGGTACAACGTGCCCAACGGAAACGGCACCATTACCGCGGTATTTACTGTTTTTGGCTCTACACAACAACTGTATGTACGTGATTCTGCTGACGTTAAATTTTATAACAACCGTTGCGGCGCCGGCGGCACGGGAGAAGTAATCGACCTCAAAACTTTGAAAAGTTTTTACAACGGTACCAGCCTTACCCTGGGCGCCTATAAAATCAGCGGCGTGGTAATTTCTGATCCAACTTCGAAAAATATAGCAGCCGGCAATATTGTGGTACAGGATAAAGATGCCGGCATCAAACTATACTTTGGCAGCAGTGCCACCACGTCAAAATTTAATACCGGGGACTCACTTGTAATTGATGTTGCCGGCGGCGTACTACAGGAATACAATGGCGCCATGGAAATTTCATTGTCAGCGTCAGACTTACCTGCTGCTGCACTGGCCACAGGCAAAACCGTGCTGCCAAAAGAACTTACAGTTCAACAGGTAAAAGAGCAATTGCCCGGCATAGAATATACACTCGTTACCGTGAAAGATGCAACGTCAGAGCCCGGTACTTTCAGCGGTAATAAAAAGTTGACAGATGCAACAGGCTCACTCACCTTATACACCCTCACAGGCGCATCTTTTGCAGGCAATGCCACGCCTGCTGAAGCAAAAACATATACCGGCTATTGCCTCATGTTTAACAGTACTGCGGAAATGATCATCAGGAACATAAACGATGTTACGGATGGCAGTGTAGTTACACCATCTGACGATAACATCATCATTTCAGAATATGTGGAAGGTTCATCGGGCAACAAATATCTTGAGCTGTACAATGCCGGTACAAACGCCGCAGACCTGTCAAAATACACACTGAAACTTTATACAAACGGCAGCAGTTCAGCGTCTTCCACTGCAGTGCTCAATGTAGTTACCGGCTTGCCTGCATTGCCTGCCAAAAGCATTGTTGTATTAAAATACTCGGGTGCATCGTTAACACTGCCCGCCGGCATAAACGCATACAATTCGGCTGTTTGCAACTTTAATGGCAACGATGCTGTTACACTCGAAAAAAATGGTATTATTACAGATGTATTTGGATCTGCAGGAACTGATCCGGGAACCAGCTGGACAATCTCAGGCGATATAAGCGCAGCAAAAGATAAAACGGTAAGACGAAAATCAACTTATAATGTGGGTAACCCTGACTGGTCATCATCGGCTGTTTCAGAGTGGGATGTTGTGCTGGCAACTGATGACGTAACCAATCTCGGTACACGCTAAAGAGCGTTAATTCGACCAGCAAACCTCGGGCTTCATTACGGAAGTAATGGGGCCTTTTTTATGCATGTACTTAGCTGCATTACTACTATTAAGCTTTTGTTGTGTCACTCACTTGTACGGCATATCATGATGCGTCAAGGGTGCAACGTTGTATTGTTTTACAGTAAATGACTGTATGGTAAGTTAACCGCAGCGTTGCGAAAAAATACCGGCTTTTATGCGCGGCAGCCGCCGCCATAACAACCGAACGCACAAGTGAGTGACACAACAGGCGATGCCATATAAAACCACAGCTGGCTAGCTGATTTACAAAAACTGCATTATCAACGACGTACAAATGCTGTAGTTTTGTCTTACTAAAAGAACGTCATGAGCCTGGTATTGATCATAGATGATGAAGAAAAAATAAGAACGCTGCTGGCAAGAATTATAAGCCTGGAAGGTTTTGAAGTATTACAGGCAGCAGACGCCAGGACAGGTTTAAAAAAACTGGAACAAAGTGCGGCAGATGTAGTGTTGTGCGATGTAAAACTGCCCGATGAAAACGGTGTGGAGCTGGTAAAAAAAATAAAAGACAAAAGCCCTTTCTCAGAAGTAATTCTGCTTACTGCTTATGGTAATATTGCAGATGGCGTGCAGGCTATAAAAAACGGTGCATTTGATTACATTACCAAAGGAGACGATAACAATAAAATTATTCCGCTGCTGCACAACGCCATGCAGAAAGCAGCACTTACCAAACGCGTGGCGCAACTGGAAGCGCAACTGGGCAGGAAATATTCATTTGGCAATATACTTGGAAAATCAAAGCTGGTAAAAGCGGCTATTGATGCCGCAGAAAAAGTAGCGGCCACAGATGCAGCCGTTTTGCTTACGGGTGAAACGGGTACAGGCAAAGAGGTTTTTGCGCAGGCCATTCATAATGCTGGTAACAGGAGCAAACAAAACTTTATTGCCATTAACTGCGCAGCATTTACAAAAGACCTGCTCGAAAACGAATTGTTTGGCCATAAGGCCGGCGCTTTTACCGGCGCACTCAAAGATGCAAAAGGCATTTTTGAAGAAGCCAACAAGGGTACTGTTTTCCTTGATGAAATTGGTGAGATGCCACTGGAATTACAGGCAAAATTATTACGCGTACTGGAAAGCGGCGAATACCTGAAAATTGGCGACAGCAAACCGGTGAAAACAGATGTGCGGATTATTGCTGCCACCAACCGCGACCTGCTGAGAGAAATAGAATCGGGCAATTTCAGGCAGGATCTCTACTACAGGATTGCGGTGTTTACCATCGCGCTGCCGGCACTGAGAGAACGTGTAACAGATATAGAAGAACTGGCAAATTATTTCCTGAAGCTTTTTACTGCCAAAGCCAATAAAAAAGCATTGACTTTTTCAAAAGCTTACATTGATGCATTAAAACAACACCACTGGAACGGTAACATACGCGAATTGAAAAACGTAGTGGAAAGAAGCGTTATACTGGCCACATCTGCCGAAATAGAAAGTAACACGCTGCCGCCGGAGTTTAAGCAGTTCAACACCACAACGGGCAAAACATTGTCTGCCTTTGATCTTGCAAGTGCCGAAAAACTGCACATACAAAAAGTACTCAATTATACCAATGGCAATAAAACAGAAACAGCCCGGTTGCTGAACATTGCACTTACCACCCTGTACCGCAAGCTGGACGAATACAAGATCAGTTAGGCTTTCAAAACGATAGTATTGACCCTTTCAAAATGAAAGGGTTTTCTTTTTTGCAAAATTTAACTACGCATGTAAAAAAGACACATAACCCTTACTGTACATGCATTTCAACACCGTGCACTCCCCTGCTATCTCTGCGCGGCACTGGTTTTGGCATTAAGCTGCAAATACATTTTATGACAAAGTTTGCAACAATCATCCGCAGGAAACTGAAACCTCCGCAACTGGTACATGGTCTTTTTATGCTAATGGCGTTGGCCGGTATTTTATTCAGGTTAATCAACTAATCAAACACCATGTTAACAATTATCCTTCTTGCAGCGCTTATCGTCTGCTTTATCATTTTTTTCAGATCTATTGATTTTTTTGAGAAGATATAAGCATTTTAAACTTACACATTATGATCTCTGTGCTTTTTATTTTATCCATTGCTGTGTTTATATACCTTCTGTATGTGCTGATAAAACCAGAAAAATTCTAACCACCGTCACTGCATACATGGTACAATCCTATATAACACATCTTACATTTTTATATTTATGAATACTGAATTAACAGGAGTCATTGTCACCTTTCTCATTACCGTGTTGCTGGCTTTTCCGCTGGGGAAATACATGGCCAAAATGTTCAGCGGAGAAAAAACGCTCCTGGACTTTATATCGCCCGCCGAACGTTTTATTTTTCGCTTTTGTGGTATAAACCCCAACGAAAGCATGGACTGGAAACAGTTTCTGAAAGCCATGCTTACCATCAATATGCTCTGGGTTGTTTATGCATTTTTCATGTTATTGTTTCAATCACATTTGCCGTTAAATCCCGATGGCAATCCTGATCAGACACCTGACCTCGCATTCAATACGGCCATCAGTTTTATGGTTAACTGTAACCTGCAACACTATTCCGGTGAGAGTGGCCTTACCTATTTTACGCAATTGTTTGTAATAACATTCCTGCAGTTTGTGAGTGCCGCAACAGGCATAGCGTGTGCAGTGGCCGTATTTAACGGCATAAGGGAGAAAACGACCAATAACCTTGGCAACTTCTGGAGCATCTTTACAAAGTCTATTACGCGGCTTTTATTACCGCTGTCGTTTGTGGTGGCAATACTACTGGCCTTCAACGGCACGCCTGCAAGCTATGACGGCAAAGACACCATCACCACACTTCAGGGCGATACAGTAAACGTATCACGTGGCCCTGCAGCAGGCATGATTGCCATCAAACACCTTGGTACAAATGGTGGCGGCTGGTTTGGTGCAAACGCTGCGCACCCGCTGGAAAACCCCAATTACTTTACCAACATGCTGGAGATGGTTGTACAGGTGTTAATCCCCATGGCCATGATCTTCGCGCTGGGCTTTTACATCAAACGAAAAAAGCTGGCATATGTAATTTTTGGAGTAATGACTGTTGGTATGCTTATACTCGTGGTGCCAACTATCAACTGGGAAATACAGGGCAGCCCGGCAATTGCACACCTTGGTGTTGCACAGCCAACCGGCGCAATGGAAGGTAAGGAAGTAAGGTTTGGCCCTGCAGCTTCGGGCTACTGGAGTATTGTTACCACCATCATTTCAACAGGCTCGGTTAACTCTATGCACGACAGCGCTATGCCGCTCTCCGGTATGATGCAGATGCTCGGTATGCTCATCAATGCATTTTATGGTGGTTGTGGTGTAGGTATTCTCAACTATTATATCTACATCATTATAGCGGTATTTATTGCCGGGCTTATGGTAGGCCGCACACCCGAATTTATGGGTCATAAAGTTGAAGCAAGGGAAGTAAAGATTGCGGCACTGGTAACGCTACTGTCTGCTTTTCTTATCAAAGGCGGAACGGCATTGGCAGCCTACATTTTTACACAGCATGGCAGTGCTGATTGGGCCGTACAACCTGCTAACTGGCTGAATAACCCGGGCTATCACGGCTTTTCAGAAATGCTCTACGAGTACACTTCTTCAAATGCCAATAACGGCAGCGGTTTTGAAGGTCTTGGAGACAACAATATATGGTGGAATGTAAGCACCGGCATCGTAATGATTCTGGGTCGCTTTCTGCCAATTATTGGCCCCATCGCTATTGCAGGCCTGCTGGCCAGGAAGAAATACATACCGGAGTCTTCGGGCACATTGAAAGTTGATTCGCTCACATTCGGTTTAATGACGTTTGCGGTAGTGATCATCCTGACAGCGTTGTCTTATTTCCCGCCGCTGGTATTAGGCCCAATAGCAGAATATTTTAGTATGCAATAAAAGCATTATGAACCCGGCAACAGCACTGCTATGAGGCTTCCGTTGCGTCGCACTCTTCAGCGCCTGAAGCTTTATTGAACTGGTGCGATGACCGCCCCTTGCTGAATAAAGTTCTGAACGTACAAGTGAGTGACACAACAGCAGCCGATAGTAGTAATACAGTTGAACAATAAAAAAATTATCATGTCTTCTCATAACAAAACAATGAAATTGTTTGAAGCATCTCTTGTAAAAGATGCGTTGAAAGAATCTTTTATCAAACTAAAACCGGGCACCATGGTCAAAAACCCGGTGATGTTTACCGTATACGTGGGCACTATTGTAATGCTGGCGGTGTGTGTATGGATTATTACCGGTGAGCAATCGCAGGGTAGCCTTGCGTACAACCTGGTGGTGTTTGCCATTCTGTTCTTAACAGTGCTCTTTGCCAATTTTGCGGAAGCAATTGCCGAAGCAAGGGGTAAAGCGCAGGCAGACAGCCTGCGTAAGACAAGGGAAGATACACCCGCAAAAAAAGTATTCGTGGTGGGGGAAATGTTTACCAACGAGATCAAAGAAGTGCCCTCTTCGCAATTAAAGAAAGGAGATTATTTTGTGTGCGATGCCGGCGATACAATACCGATGGATGGTGAAATCGTGGAAGGACTTGCTACCATTGATGAAAGTGCCATCACCGGAGAAAGTGCACCCGTGATAAGAGAAGCAGGTGGCGACAAAAGCTCTGTGACCGGTGGCACCAAAGTATTGAGCGATCATATTAAAGTGCGTGTTACAACAGAACCCGGCGAAAGTTTTCTCGATAAAATGATCGCGCTGGTAGAAGGTGCATCCAGGCAGAAAACGCCTAATGAAATTGCGCTCACTATACTGCTGGCAAGCTTTACATTGATCTTCCTGATCGTGTGTGTTACCCTTAAACCATTTGCCGACTATGCCAATACACCTATTACCATCGCGGCCTTTGTGTCTTTGTATGTGTGCCTGATTCCTACGACCATTGGCGGTTTGCTGAGTGCAATAGGTATTGCGGGTATGGACAGGGCATTGCGGGCAAACGTTATTACCAAAAGTGGTAAAGCAGTAGAAACTGCCGGTGACATAGACACCCTGCTGCTTGATAAAACCGGCACCATAACCATCGGCAACAGGAAGGCTACCAACTTCTGGCCGGCATCCGGCACAAACACTAAAGCGTTTATAGAAGCCTGCGTACTTTCATCGCTGGCAGATGAAACACCCGAAGGCAAATCAATTATTGAACTGGCAGAACAACAGGGTTTTAAAAAACCTGCCCTGCAGGAGCATAAAGTACACTTTATACCCTTTACTGCCGAAACAAGAAGCAGCGGTGTAGACATTGCGGGCGTACAGGTACGTAAAGGCGCATACGATGCTATCAGGAACAAAGTAGAAAAAGCAGGCAACAACTTTCCTGCAGAAATACTCAGTAAGACAAATGACATTGCAGAGAACGGCGGCACCCCGCTGGTGGTAAGCAGCAATAACCACGCTCTTGGTGTTATTGAATTGCAGGATATCATCAAACCCGGCATACAGGAGCGTTTTGAACGCTTGCGCAAGATGGGTGTAAAAACCGTCATGGTTACCGGAGACAATCCATTGACCGCAAAATTTATTGCCGGCAAAGCCGGTGTGGATGACTTTATTGCAGAAGCCAGGCCTGAAGATAAAATGAACTATATTAAACAGGAGCAGCATAGCGGCAAACTGGTGGCTATGATGGGTGATGGCACCAACGATGCACCTGCACTGGCACAGGCTGATGTTGGCGTAGCCATGAATAGCGGCACACAGGCTGCCAAAGAAGCGGGCAACATGGTAGACCTTGATAACGATCCCACAAAACTGATCGAAGTGGTTGAGATCGGTAAGCAGTTATTAATGACACGCGGTACGCTCACCACATTCTCCATCGCCAATGATGTGGCAAAATATTTTGCTATCGTTCCGGCATTGTTCATTACATCCATACCGGCGTTGCAGGCGCTCAACATCATGCATCTGAAAAGCCCTGAAAGCGCCATCTTATCTGCGGTCATCTTTAACGCCATCATCATCCCGATACTGATTCCGCTGGCATTGAAAGGTGTGCGCTATAAACCAATCGGCGCAAGCGCTTTACTCAGAAGAAATTTATTGATCTACGGTGTTGGCGGCGTTATCGTTCCGTTTATCGGCATAAAACTGATAGATATGCTGCTCGCACTGGTAATGTAATTTTATAGGTGTGGCCAAGGCGCCAGTGGTACTATTGGGCTGTGGTTGTGTCACTCACTTGTACGCCTGTCTCCTTATTCAACAACGATACTGCATATGCGGCAAAACGCTTAAACACGGTCTTCATCACCTTGCTGCAATGCATTCAACATTTAAAAAAATAGAACCATGAAAAAATATATAATGCAATCACTCAAGCTTACTTTAGTAATGATTGTGTTGTGTGCTGCTGTTTACCCGCTGGTCATTGCAGGCATTGCAAAATTCGCACCCGGTGGTGGCAAAGGTGAAACCGTTACAGTGAACGGGAAGATAGTTGGCTACGCTAATATTGGCCAGCGCTTTACCGCGGACAAATATTTCCGGAGCAGGCCTTCTGCTGTAGATTACAATGCTGCAGGTTCAGCAGGTTCCAACAAAGGGCCGGGCAACCCCGATTACCTTCAAACTGTACACGAAAGAATAGATACATTCCTGGCACATAATCCCGGTGTACAAAAAGAACAGATACCCGCAGAGCTTGTTACTGCTTCGGGCAGCGGGCTCGATCCTGACCTTTCGCCTGCTGCGGCCAGAATACAGGCAAAACGAATCGCGGCAACAAGAAAGATAGATGAACAGAAAATCATCCGGCTCATCGATCAGCAAACCCAAGAACCATTGTTAGGATTATTCGGCCCATCTAAAGTAAATGTGCTTAAACTAAACGCGGCATTGGATCAGTTACAATAAAACTACATGTAAACATTATGATGCTTACTGCGCACCAGATCATGTTGTATAGCTAACACAAAGAATCGATCAAAATCATGAAATCACTACTCATTACCGCAGTCACCACTGCCATCTCAGCATCAGTATTTGCACAGGACAGCACAAAAACAAACCCGCTTACCATAAGCGGTTATACAGAAGTTTACTACAGTTATGACTTTAATAAACCGGTCAACAATACCGGGGCAGGCTTTCTATACAGTTACAACAGGAACAATGAAATAAACCTGAATATAGGTTTCATAAAAGCCGCGTATAATACCGAAAGCGTGCGTGCAAATCTTGCCCTGGCTGCCGGAACATATGTAAATGCCAATTATGCAGCAGAACAGGGTGTACTCAAAAACATTTATGAAGCCAATGCAGGTATTAAGTTGTCAAAGAAAAGCGAGCTCTGGTTAGATGCAGGCATCTTCAGTTCCCATATTGGCTTTGAGAGCGCCGTTGGCAAAGACTGCCCAACACTAACCCGGAGCCTGCTGGCAGAAAACTCTCCATATTTTGAAACGGGTGCAAAGCTTGGCTATACATCACCAGACAGTAAATGGTTTCTGAGTGCTTTGTTGCTGAACGGCTGGCAACGCATTCAGCGCGTAGATGGTAATACAACGCCGGCTTTTGGCACACAGGTTACTTACAAGCCTTCTGAAAAAGTAACACTCAATTACAGCACATTTGCCGGCAACGACAAGCCGGATAGTGTAAAACAAATGCGCTATTTCCAGAACTTTTATGGCATCTTCCGGCTATCAGGTAAAATAGGCATAACAGCAGGTTTCGATTATGGCATGGAGCAACAAGCAAAAGGCACTTCAGAAATGAACCATTGGTATTCGCCTGTAATTATTGTGAGCATTGTACCAAATGAAAAAAATGCCATCGCACTAAGAGGAGAATATTACCGCGATGTAAACGGCGTAATCGTGCCAAGCAATACGCCCAACGGCTTCCGGACTTTCGGGTGGAGCATTAACTACGACCGAAAGCTATTGGAAAATGCATTATGGCGTATTGAATTGCGCAGCCTGCATGGCAAAGACAACTATTTCATTAAACAAAACAACGAGGTTACAAACAACAGCTTGTTCTTAACAACAAGCCTTTGCGTTGGTTTTTAACTGCGTAAAAATTTTGGTTTGAAACTACTACTGCGTATTCATTTCCATGAAAGGGCAGTTTTATTATATGATGCAAATTCGGAGAAGATTACCGGTCAATCTTCACTTCGGTTTTCGCATTTGTTGAGTATGGTTCCTGCAGTTGAAGAGTGCGACGCAACAACCGCTTAACAGTACCACTAAAGCCTGGTAACAAAATGACAAACGACAAAGAAAACAACGTGCAGCATTTTCTTGAGCTGATAAAAAAATCAAGAAAAGGCAAATTTAAAATCTACATAGGCATGAGTGCAGGTGTAGGTAAAACCTACCGCATGCTGCAGGAAGCACATGCATTGCTGCGCAATGGCATAGATGTAAAGATCGGGTACATAGAAACACACAACAGGAAAGAAACACATTCATTGCTCGATGGGCTGCCCCTGATACCCCGCAGGAAATTATTTTACAAAGGCAAAGAACTGGAGGAACTGGATGTACAGGCCGTAATTAGTTTACGGCCTGAAGTGGTTATTGTAGATGAACTGGCACATACCAATATTGAAGGCAGTAAAAATGAAAAGCGCTGGCAGGATGTGCTGGACATTCTTGAAGCAGGCATCAATGTAATCAGTGCCGTAAATATACAACACATCGAAAGCCTGAATGATGAAGTAAAAGACATCACCGGCATAGAAGTAAAAGAACGCATACCAGACAGTGTGGTGGCCCAGGCAGACGAAGTGGTGAACATTGATCTTACCGCCGATGAACTGATCACCCGGCTGAAGGAAGGAAAGATCTACGAAGCCGGCAAGATTGCCGCTGCACTCAGCAACTTTTTTAAAAGTGAACACATACTCCAATTAAGAGAACTGGCACTTAAAGAAGTGGCGGGCCATGTGGAGCGAAAGGTTGAAACTGAGATTACAAAAAATTATGCTGTAAAACACGAGCGTTTCCTGGCCTGCATCAGCAGCAATGAAACGACTGCAAAAACAGTCATCCGTAAAACAGCGCGACTGGCTAATTACTATAACAGCAAATGGTACGTGCTGTATGTACAAACGCCTGCTGAAAGTGTAAACAGGATTGCACTGGATAAACAGCGGTACCTCATCAATAATTTTAAACTGGCCACAGAACTTGGCGCAGAAATTATTAAAGTAGAAAACCCCAATGTGGCAAGGGCCATTATTGAACAGGCAGAAGAGCGAAACATCACCACCATTTCTATTGGCAAACCGCACCTGAACCTGCTGAAAGTGATCTTAGCCACCAATGTATTCAATGAACTATTGAGAAAGCTTTCTTTGACAGATATTGACCTTGTAATACTTAGTTAACAGAACTTTGTTGCAGCCACAACGCAGAAATATGAAGATCAAAATAAAACTTTTCCTCGGCCTGGGCATATTGTTTACCATGATAACGTTGCTTACCATACTAAGTACCATTTTCGTAAACAGGTTGTCTGCTGATACCAAAAATATTCTTGTTGCCAATTACAACACCATAGACTACTCCCGCAAAATGCTGATTGCGCTCAACAACGATCTTACCGATCCGGCAAATGCAGCCACCTTCTATGAAAACCTTGCAAAACAACAGGCCAACGTAACAGAACCGGGCGAGCAGGAACTAACCATGCAGCTAACGCAACACTACAAACAACTGCTGCAAAACTTTGCTGATGGCGGCCTGCAAAAAGCATTGCACAAAGATGTTACAGATATTATGTTGCTGAACATGGAAGCCATTCAGCGTAAAAGTAACGTGGCAGAAAAAACAGTTGACAATGCCTTTGTATGGATCGGCATTACGGGCGGCATTTGTTTTTTAATAGCGTTTACACTGCTCATTAACCTGCCTGGTAATGTTGCAGACCCCATTAAAGAACTGACTGAAAGCATACAGGAAATAGCTGCGCAGAATTATTCCCGCCGGGTGCATTTCGATAAGCAAAACGAGTTTGGAGATCTTGCCCGTGCCTTCAACACCATGGCCAAAAAACTGGAAGAATACAAAGCCAGCAACCTGGAAAAGCTGATGATCGAAAAGAAACGGATTGAAACACTGATCAACAATATGACGGACCCCGTAATTGGGCTCGATGAACAAAAGAATATTCTTTTTATGAACAATGTTGCCCTGCAGATTACCGGTTTACAAAATACCGACACCCTGGGCAAACCTGCGCAGGACATAGCCGTGCGCAACGACCTGGTGAGATCACTGATCCAGGACCTTTTTAGCAGTGAGCAACTGCCACACACTGCGCCGGTAAAGATTTTCGCCGATAATAAAGAAAGTTATTTTGAAAAAGAGATTATTCCCATCAACATTGTACCTACCGGCGAAACGGCAGAAAAACTGATCGGCAATGTAATAATGCTCCGCAATGTAACGCCTTATAAAGAACTGGATTTTGCCAAAACAAATTTTATTGCAACCGTATCGCACGAATTAAAAACACCAATCTCTGCTATAAAAATGAGTGTGCAGTTGCTCGAAAATAAACAGGTTGGTTTGCTAAACGAAGAACAGCAAAGCCTGCTGGAAAGCATAAAAGATGATGCCAGCCGTTTGCTAAAAATAACAGGTGAACTGCTAAACATGACACAGGTAGAAAGCGGCAGCATACAATTGTCTGTGATGCCGGGCGAACCTGCCGAGATCATCGGCTATGCAGTAAATGCCAACAAAACAGCCGCCGATGCAAAGCATATAAAGCTCGATGTATCCGTACCGGCTGACGCAAAAAAGGTATTGGCCGATACAGAAAAAACCGCGTGGGTGCTGAATAACCTTATCTCCAATGCCATTCGCTACTCGTACGAATATGCCACGATTTTTATAAATGTAACACAGGAAGGCAGCACCACAAAGTTTGTTGTAAAAGACAGCGGCCAGGGCATTCCGCCTCAGTATGTACACAAAATCTTTGACCGCTACTTTAAAGTGCCGGGAAGCAAAAAAGAAGGCACCGGCCTTGGCCTCAGTATCAGCAAAGAATTTATAGAAGCACAGGGCGGGCACCTGGCGGTAGAAAGCGATCTTGGTTCAGGCAGCACCTTTACGATCGTTTTGCAAAATGTAACGGCGTAGCAAGGCCGGTAAATGCATTTGTTTGCCGGCAATTATTCATTGGGCATCGCCTGTTGTGTCACTCACTTCAGGGTTCCGTTTTTATGGCAACTGCAGGGCTGCACTTTTACAATCGTCTTATAAATGCGTGTCTCACGCTTGTTGCAATCTTCCCTGTACATTGCACAGTGGCTGTAGCAATATTTACACATCCAGTAAAAAAAAGCGGCACGAATAACCAGCCCGGGTACCATGCAGCCGGGCAGCACCCTTGCTGCATAAAGATTCTGCCGTACAAGAGTGCGACGCAACAGGTGTATAATAGTAGTAATACAGCCGGGTACATCATTGCCTTTGTAATTTGGCTTTTCTATTGCATATAGTTTTCATGAACTTTACACCACATGAAGACAGCAGGTTGCTACGGTAGCTTTGGTTTAAGACAAATGTTGCACACATGGTTTGTGTTGTTTGCTGTTTTATTGTGTTGTGAAAGCGGTTTTGCGCAGGACAAAGACAATGATGACGATGATAGTACCCAACCGAGGAGCTCGAACATTTTAAGGCTTGCATTGAATGCCGTAAAAAAATCATCGCCGGATTCTGCAAAAGAAAGCAATGTATTAAATGCCCGTAGTGAGTTGCAGTTTTTACCGTACCAGGGCAAGATCATCAGGAACATTTACATCAATACATACGGGTTTGAAAGAAATTTCGCCGACACCTCGAAGCCGGTTGACTACTACGGCACCCGCCTGCTCAACCGCCTGCACCACGATACAAGAGACTGGGTAATACGCAACAATCTTTTTATAAAAGAATCTACCGCAATAGACCCCTACCGCATGGCAGACAATGAACGCCACCTGCGTTCGCTGGAATTTATACAGGACGTGCGCATTTTTGTGCGGCGTATACCACACCAAAAAGATTCTGTGGATGTTTACGTGATCACCAAAGATTTTTTTAGTCTTACCGGCGAGCTGAATGACCTGAGCACCGGTAAAGTTAAAGCTCGTATTGCAGACGCAAATGTTGCGGGTATGGGCCAGCGTGTGCAGTTTACGGCCCTATGGTCTAAAGACCGCCGGCCGGGCTTTGGTTATGAAGTACTGTACAGGAAAAATAATATTGCCAATACGTTTATCAATGCCACGGCCATACTGAGTAAGATAAAACCAGATCTCAGCCAGGGGCTTGAATCGGAAAATGCGTGGCTGTTTAATATCGAAAGACCATTGGTATCGCAGTATTCGCACATGGCAGGCGCCGTAACGGTGGGGCATAACCAGAGCGAAAACGCTTACCAGCGCCCGGACAGCTCTTTTTATGGCTATACCTATAACGTATACGATGCATGGCTTGGTTACAACCTTGGCATAAAAACATACCCAAAAAACAAAGCCTATACAAACCGGTTCTTTTTAAGTGGCAGGTATTTCAATTACAACTTCGACCAGAGGCCACTGCCCGTGTGGCAGAAATATAATTTCAGGTACGATAACAGGCAGGCAATGCTGGCCCAGTTTACATTCTTCAGGCAGAACTTTTACAAGGCGAACTACATATTTGGCTTTGGTACCACAGAAGACATACCTTATGGTTACAACATTGCTTTTACTGCGGGCTGGTATAAACAAAATGATCTTACAAGGCCATATGTTGGTATAGATGCCAACCGGTATATAGCAAGTGACCGCGGATTTTTTACGCAGTACTTCCTGCGTACGGGTGGCTTTTTAAATGGCGGCCGTATGCAGGATGCAAGCGTTCTTGCCGGTGGCAGTATGTTCAGCCCGCTTTTCAACTTCAGGCACATGAAGATAAGGCAGTATGTAAGGCTAAGCTATACCAAACAAATCAACCGCGTGGGGCTTGACCCGCTTACGATCAATAACCCTTTTGGCCTGCGTTATTTTGGCTCCGATTCTGCAAGGGGTGACCAGCGCATCAGCTTTCACTCAGAAACCTTTTTCTTTCTTAACACAAAGATCTTCGGCTTTAAGCTTTCCCCTTTTGCATTTGCAGATGCTGCAGCCCTTACACCCGAAAAACAAAATTTTGCAAAAACAGACCTGTATTACGGCCTGGGATCGGGCATGCGCATACGTAACGAGAACCTCGTGTTTAACACTGTGGAGTTCAGGCTGGCCTATTTTCCCAGAAAGATTAATGAAGAAGCATTCAGGATAACGATTGCGGCAAACATCAGGTTTCGTTATAACAACAGCTATGTAAAAGCGCCCGATATTATACAGCTGAACAATGATGACATCAACAATATTTTCTGATCTCCGTTTTCATGATTCTTTGTGTAGATTACTTCAATAAATTGCGCTGGTAAAAACAATGTTATGAATGTTCAGGATGCTTATGATCATTGGGCTTCGCAATACGACAGCAATGACAATAAAACCCGGGACCTCGAAGCTGTTTCCCTGCGCGAAACACTTGGCGGCATTGCATTTGAGCGCTGCCTGGAAATTGGCTGCGGTACGGGAAAAAATACAGCATGGCTGGTTACAAAAGCTTCTGAAATAGTTGCCGCAGACCTTTCAGCAGCCATGTTGCTGAAGGCAAAGGAAAAGATCAGCAGCAGCAACGTAACTTTTATACAGGCTGATATTACCAAACCGTGGACCTTTACCAATAAACAGTTTGACCTTATTGGGTTTAGCCTTATACTCGAGCATATTGAAGAGCTGGGCCATATTTTTAAAGAAGTACGGAGGCATTTGAAACACGGCGGGCATCTTTACATCAGCGAGTTGCACCCGTTTAAACAATATACAGGCAGCAAGGCAAGGTTTGAAACAGCCGATGGTGTGCAGGTAGTAAACTGTTATAACCACAACATATCAGATTTTACCAGCCTTGCAGTACAAAACAATCTGGCTATTGTTACCATAAATGAGTATTTCGACAACAACGACCGCACTACCCTGCCGCGCCTCTTTACCATGCTTTGTAAAGCAGTATAAAACATACCAAAAAGACCTTTATGAAATACACAATAAACGATGGCTTTCCTTACTATATAGAACTGGTGGAAGGCAAAGACTATAAAAAATTATTTGCACAAAAAACGGGCATACACTGGTTTAGAACGATCAATGAACAGCAGTCTCAATACACGTACGAGCCTGGCAAATGGACTGTAAAACAAATCATTGGTCATATAGCAGATCATGAACGCATCATGATGTACCGCGCCCTGCGTTTTAGCCGTAAAGACCAGACCCTGCTGGCCGGCTACAACCAGGAACTTTTTGTAGCAAACAGCTCTTACAATGCGCTGGCTTTTGAACATATTGTAGATGACCTGGAGAATGTACGCAATGCAACCAACAGCTTTATCCATTCGCTTACAACCGAGCAATTGCAGCTTACCGGCACAGCCTGGAAATACGAGCTTACAGTAGAAGATTTTCTCAAAGCAACCATTGGCCACGAGCTGCACCACATCAACGTTTTGCGGGAAAAATACCGGCTTTAACACAGGATTTTTATGGAATACCAGGACAAAACTTTTGACAAGATCTTTTTTAAAGAAACCGGTTTTACCAGGGCGGAGTATGATAATTGTGTGTTTAATAACTGCGACCTTTCTGAAACAAATCTTAGCGGAAGCCTTTTTATAGATTGTATTTTTGACGGGTGCAACCTAAGCCTTGCCAAACTGGGTGATACCATTTTCAGGGATGTGGTATTTAAGGCATGCAAGATGTTTGGTCTGCGGTTCGACGATTGTAACGCTTTTGGATTGCAGTTCTCGTTTGATCACTGCCTGCTTAACCACTCTTCTTTTTACAAAACCAGGATTAAACAAACAAATTTCTCACACACGCAACTGCACGGGGTAGACTTTACAGCCACAGATCTTACAGCATGTATTTTCAACGAATGCGATTTTAGAGATGCAAATTTTGACGAGACGATTCTTGAAAGAGCTGATCTCACCACCGCTTACAATTATGCTTTTGACCCCGAAAAGAATAAAATAAAAAAAGCAAGCTTTTCTGCGCCTGCTGTGCTGGCCTTACTGGGCAAATACGATATCAGGATAAAAGGATAGTACGTTACCGGCTTTGGTACATGTGGCATCGCCTGTTGTGTCACTCACTTGTGCGTACCGTTTTTATGGCAGCTTGTGCGATCTGTTGTTATAAACCTGTGCCGGTAAAAAATGAACTGTCTTGTACACATACGGCTGGCATTACCACGCCGTTAAACAGCCGGAACGCCGCAGCCGCCATAAAAGAGGAACCCTGAACCGAGCGTGGCAACAGGCGATGCCATGAAATGCTATACATGACACCATCATTAATTTCATTTTCAACATAGGCACAGGCTACCGCCAAAAGAAGAATTTTACCAGCACTCAGTGTAATGAATAATGGCAGACGCAACCATTTGTACGGTTTTTACAACCCTTCAATTTTACTGTGCGTTTAAGAGCAACTGAGTTTACGCGGAAAGTAAAGCCGGGCCCGGCATTGGAAAAATAAAAACAAAAAATGGGCACACTATTTTCATTACAATCAAAAACATTTACTATGAAAAATGACAAAAACCTTCAATTCATCACCCGGTCAATATCAGATACAGGCCAGTTAATCATCTATCGTAATTTCGGCAACGACCGCAAACAGGCTATCGGTATTAAAAACGAATTTCAGGTAGACGAAGATGGCCTTTTACATATTCCGCTTAGTTCCCAATATGAGGAAAATATTACTACATCTGTTTTTCCTGTGGAGTTGTTTTTCTATAAAAAGGGCAAACCTTTTTATTTAACAGCCAATGGTTTTGCCATGAAGGAAAAAAGTGAAGAAAATTCTCAGTTATCCGTTAAAATGGAAAATGTTGAATTTGTTGATACAGCAGATTACAGCAATAACAGCTTTGGCGGTTTTTTACGTAAGAGCGTAAAAATGATGGCGTCTTTTATGTAAACCAATATTGCGTCCGCTTACAGTATTGCTCCATAGTACAATTGAAATGTATTGATCATTTTTACACCTCAAAGAAAATAAATACCACTAAACCGCTTGCAGCAACAGGCTTACAGGCTGTGCCACTATACTGCATTTTATACCGCATACGTGATGATGTATATATTTTTTCTCTAAAAAATATAGCAATTGCATATGCCGGATGTTTTCCGACCTACATGTTCATGTAGTTGATGGGGGAAATGTTTGTAAGTATGTTTGCACAGCAAATTAATCACGTACCTGTGAAAATATCTTCCCTTAATCTTTCTATTATATACATATTATTTAGCCCGTACTCTTGTATGTAAACCTGTGCTAACCGTGCAGGTTTTTTTCATCTTGTATACTTTATAAAAAACTGGTCTGCGCTTTGTTTTTATAGGCTGTAAAAAAGATATGGAACAGAAAACATTAAGGTATATCAGTGCCAAGATGAAAAACATTGACATCTGTATGTTTACCACCAAAAGCGGCAGAGGCAGGTTATTATCCAGACCAATGAGTAATAACGGTGACGTAAAATACGATGGCAATTCGTTCTTCTTCACTTTCCAGGAATCGCAAAAGGTTAAAGACATACAGGAAGACAATGCTGTAAATCTTGGCTTTACCACCAAAGACAATATGTACATCGCAGTCTCCGGCAAAGCAAAACTCATTAAATCTAAAACAGTAATGCAGGAGCATTGGGTTGATTCTTTGAACGAATGGTTTAAAGACGGCGTAGATACACCGGGCATCGTGTTGATACAGGTAAAAGCCAATAAGATTACATACTGGCAAAAGATGAAACAGGGAGAGATTAAACTATAAACATTCTGCTAAAAGATGGGCTATCAAAGCCCATCTTTTTATTTGTACCAATACCTCGGGCACATCAGATATATTTGAATAATCAATCGATCTGCTTTGTTATGAAAAGAAACCACGTTATAACGCTTTTACTTGCATCAGTTATTACGGTTACCTGTACCAGTCAGCCCGCCATCACTTTTAAGAAACACATCATTAGTGCAACATTTGTATCCGAAGGTGTGGCAACGGGTGATGTAAACAATGATGGTAACACAGATATACTGGCCGGCAATTATTGGTACGAGGCTCCTTCCTTTAAACCACACATGTTACATGCAGATACCGTAAACCCTGTACCTTCTTACAGTACTACTTTTTTAAATTATACACTGGATGTAAATAATGACGGCTGGATAGATCTTATCCGTTTTGATCAGCCGGGAGCCGAATGCGCCTGGTACGAAAACCCGCAACACAAACAGGGGCTTTGGCAAAAACACCTGATCCTTGCCGGTGCCGGCAATGAAAACCCTGCCTTTGCAGATGTGGATGGTGATGGCCGGAATGATATTATTTGCAATGATACCCTCGCAAAAGAAGTGATCTGGCTCAGGGCACCTGTTGCTCCACGAGATACGGCCTGGCAGCGCACTGCCATAAGCCGTAACAAAAACCTGGGCACCCACCGTTACACGCATGGCCTCGGCTTTGGAGATCTTGACCAGGATGGCAAAAAAGATGTATTGCTGAAAAGTGGGTGGTGGCAATCACCTGTTAATCCTTTAACACCGGATTGGACTTTTACCGCCGCCGATTTTGGAGATGACTGCGCCAACATGTTTGTGCTCGATGCCGATAAAGATGGCGATATGGATGTGATCACTTCATCTACGCACAATTATGGTATATGGTGGCATGAACAAAAAAGATCTGACAGTAAAACGGTATGGGAAACGCACCTCATCAGCAAACAGTTTTCGCAGTCGCATGCATTGGCAATGGAAGATATAAACGGAGACGGCAACCCCGATCTTATTACCGGCAAGCGCTACAAAGCACACAACGGCGGAGACCCTGGTACAGATGAACCGGCCGTGTTGTACTGGTTTGAATACATACCCGGCCGGCAACCAAGGTGGCTACCACATGAGATAGACAATAACTCCGGTATTGGCAACAGCTTTGCAGTTACAGATCTGAATAAGGACGGGCTGCCGGATATCATTGTCTCCAATAAAAAAGGCGTGTATTATTTTGAGCAGTCAGGCAAATAAAAAAAGGCTGCCGGTGCAGCCTTTCAACATTGTTAGTGTTATGTTATGTGTATTTCAATTTATCCAGGTACCTGAGCGCATAAAAAATTGTTGAGAGGTGCATTGATTGTACAATGCGTCTTTCTTCCACCAGTTGCAAAAGTTCTTCCATCGTCACTTCAAATACTTCTATTTCTTCATTATGGTCAAGCACCTGTTCCTGTATTTTTCTGCCACCAAGTGCAATAAACATATGCATTAAATTGCTGTTGGTAGAGGGGTTGGCAGAAATACGCCCGAGGTAATGCACGGTTTCAAAAGCATAGCCTGTTTCCTCCAGCAGTTCCCTGCGTATACCGTCTTCCGGCGTTGCGTCTGTATCATCTACGCAGCCACCGGGTATCTCTATACAAACCTCTCCCAGTGCCTGCCTGTATTGTTTTACAAGAATTACTTTGCCCTCTGTTGTTACCGGCACTGCCGTTGCCCATTCAGGAAATTCAAACACATAGTAATTGTCTACAATCTTACCATCCGATTTCTCACAGGTATCTTTTCTAACGGTAAACCATTGCTCCCTGAACAAATATTCCGATGATAATGTCTTCCATGTTAAATCACCCATCTGTTGTTACCTCCGTTCCCAAAAAGGATTTTATTGTTGATCAATGTTTATAGCTGTCTCCGTTCACTGCCTCTTGCCTCTTGCCACTTCTCACCTTGCCTCTTTCTACCACCCCATTCTTTCCCGCAGTGCAGTTATGTGCCGCAGGTGATGTTTACCATGCCATGCATACATACCCAGCAGGTGCCACAGGCTCATCTTCCTGCCGTGTTCAGGATGCACAACGGTACGCTCCCATTCATCTTCGCTTAGCTCTTTTATGGTATTGTACCATCGTTGATGCAACGCATGCAGCAGCGTCAGCGAAATGTTGATGGGCAAAGTCTTTACATCATTCAGTTGCGCCCATTTATTTTCATCATAAGGCTTTATAGTAGGGTTATCTTCAGTAAGCCCCAGCCTGAAACGGATGTAAGCATTCATATGACTGTCTGCTACATGGTGTACAAGCTGGTGCACCGTCCATCCACCATCCCGGTAAGGCGTTTGCAACTGGTCCTCATCCAGGTTTTGTACGGCTATCTCCATTTCGCCGGGCAGAAATTTTATGTCCAGCAGCCAGGCCTCTTTTTGCCTGTGCGAAAAAGGCTGCGGCGTATAACTGCCAATCGGGTAGCGCAGATCATCTTGCATAAACATGTTGTTTTATTTGGTTACCGGCTGTAGTACGTTGTGGCATCACCTGTTGTGTCACTCACTTGTGCGTTCGGTTTATATGGCGACTACAGCGATCTGGTGGTTGTCATCAACAGTGCTGCCATCCGCGCCTGCCCGCTCTTCGCACTATTATCCTTCTCTCCACTCCTTACCTGTAAGCTGTATAAACACATCTTCCAGGTTGGCTTTCTTTACCTGCTTTGGTCTTTCAAATCCTGTGTCAACAAGATCATCGATCAGTTTATCAGGCGAGGCCAGGGAAATAATTCTGCCCGTATCAATAATGGCCACACGATCGCACAATATCTCGGCTTCGTCCATGTAATGCGTGGTAATGATCACCGTTGTGCCGCGGTCGCGTATACTGCGGATGAGATCCCACAGGTTTCTGCGTGCCTGCGGGTCAAGGCCGGTAGTGGGCTCATCCAGAAAAATGATTTTTGGGTTATTGATAAGCGTGGTAGCTATTGAAAAACGTTGCTTCTGTCCGCCACTCAGCTCTTTGAATTTATTGCCCGCTTTGTCCCGCAGGTTTACGGTATCCAGTAACTCATTTACATTCACCGGGCGGTTATATAAACCTGCAAAAAGATGTATGAGTTCTGTGAGTTTTAACCCCGGGTAATAACCTGCGGTTTGCAATTGCACACCAATGATCTTTTTTATATCGTTTGGTTGTGTATCAAGGTTAAATCCATCCACGATCACCTCGCCGCTGGTCTTTTCACGCAAGGTTTCTATGATCTCCAGCGTGGTAGATTTACCGGCACCGTTGGGGCCAAGCAAACCAAATATTTCACCTTCCTCCACATCGAAACTAATGCCGTTGACTGCTGTAAAATCGCCGTATTTTTTTACCAGGTTTTTTACCGAAATAATCGTGTTGCCCATAACTGCGTAATGAGCTATAAAGATAGCTCCATTTTTATATCTGCCGTAAGGAAAGGCGCATCGGTAACAGATACATGCGTAAAGCCATATTTCCTATACAATGCTATTGCGGTTGTTAGCTGACTGTTGGAAAACAGGATGAGTTTGGTAGCATGCAGCAGCCTGGCTGTCTCAATACATTTTTCCAATAACATTTTACTGATGCCTTTGCCCTGGAATGGTGCAGTCACCGTCATTTTAGCCAGTTCGAATACACCTTCGCCTTCGTTGATAATGGCAGCACTGCCAACGATTTCATCTCCGGCTTTTGCCAGGAAAATGGCACCGCCACTTTCGAGAATTGTTTTACGTGGATTGTTCAGAATAAGCAGGTCATGAGACTCGGTAAGATTATAATGATCGAGCCATGCAAGGTTCATCACTTTGAATACTGCCGCATATTCATCTGAGTAAGGTATAATTTCTATCATACTTAATCATTTGTACAGACAAAGTACAGAGAATACGATAAAGCAACGCTAATTTATTTAAGCATGAATATCTGTGTAAAATATAAATAGCCATCCCTGCTTTGGGCAATGCCAATACCCATCATGGAAAAGTTGCCTTCTATATTTTTACGGTGGCCGCTGCTTTCCAGCCACATGTCCATTACTTCTGCTGCGCCTATTTTTCCATAAGCCACATTTTCTGCTGTGGCGCGTAAACCGCCAAGTTGTTTATTCAGCGACTGCATACGCTGGCTAAAGCCCCCATGACCAAAACCCACTTTTCCTTTAGCCATATCTGCACTATGCCTGGTAGCTTCCGCACTGGCAACTTCATTCATCTGCAGGGCTTTTAAACCAAGTGATGCACGGTGTTTATTGACAAGCGCAAGAATATCGTGTTGCAGCGCTTTTATATCAACAGTTGAAGTTTGGCTGGTAACAGATGATGCCACGCGTCTTTGCGCACATGCAGGAAAAGTTGCTGTAACAGCAAATAAAACCAATAATGCTGTGCCGGAAATTTTTGAAAATAAGCTGGTATTCATTAGTGCAAATAAAAGCATTTGCAATGCCGCTTTTTGTCAATAAAGCTTTAAAAAAATCCCGCTGACCGTAGATGCATCAGCCGCACCAGCGGTAATGGCCTTCGCTTATGTCTACGCACAAGCCTCAACACAGATCCTGCAGTACAAGAGTGCGACGCAACGGAAGCTTAATGCGTGTTCAACAGCCGGGCCCATAAAAAACTACCACCTTATTAACCCGCTGGCCCATGTGTAGCCACTTCCAAAAGCTGCAAAACAGATGAGATTGCCTTCGGTAATACGGCCGGCCTGGTATGCCTCGTATAAGGCAATAGGAATGGATGCTGCGGTGGTGTTTCCGTACTGCTGAATATTATTGAATACCTGGTTGCCCCGAAGCTGTAGTTTTTTTTGTACAAACTGGCTGATGCGCAGGTTTGCCTGGTGTGGTATGAGCAAATCGAGATCATTGACGGTGTAGCCATTTGCGGTAAGTGCTTCGTTTACTACCTCGGGGAATTTTTCAATGGCTTTTTTGAACACTGCCTGTCCATCCATGGTGGGATAGAAATCGTGGTTTGCCACCTGGTCGGGCGTTACAAACATGCCGCCATATGGTTTACCCGGCACGGGCGGCCTTC
The DNA here is from genome assembly GCF_015831355.1 of Panacibacter microcysteis. Lineage (NCBI taxonomy): Bacteria > Pseudomonadati > Bacteroidota > Chitinophagia > Chitinophagales > Chitinophagaceae > Panacibacter > Panacibacter microcysteis. Next base: position 375,691 of record NZ_JADWYR010000002.1, on the reverse strand, counting down.
GGTTATTGTTGTACAGCCCGCTGTGAAAACCGGGATTGATCATGGCGAGCATTTCTGCATCTGCCCCATTGCTGTGCAAATGCGTGCTGAGAATTCCCTGCCCGGGATTGGTTGCAGGCCGCAGTACAACCGCACCTGCACCATCTCCAAAAATCACAGATACATTTCTGCCTTCATCACTAAAATTCAAGCCGAGTGAATGCGCTTCTGCACCAACGAGCAGGATATTTTTATACATACCCGTTTTAATAAACTGGTCGGCAATACTAAGGCCATAAACAAAACCGCTGCATTGGTTGCGTACATCCAGTGCGCCTATCTCCCTCATTTGTAAAGCGCGCTGCAGCAATACACCGCAGCCCGGGAAATAATAGTCGGGGCTAAGCGTGGCAAAAATGACGAAATCAATATCCTGTGGCGTAAGTCCGGCATTTTCTATTGCCTGAGCCGCGGCCTTTGTACCCATGGTGGCGCTCGACTCTTTGTAACGTGTTACGTATCTGCGTTCATTGATGCCGGTGCGTTCTTTGATCCATTCATCGCTAGTATCTATTATGGCAGCAAGATCGTCGTTCGTTACAATATTCTCCGGTACATACATGCCTATACCGGCAATCTTTGTTCGGGTCATATAACAGGGTTTAAATTTTTATGTGATCACTTCAACTTTAAATAATACATTTATTGTATGTCTTCAAACACAGCACTGATCAAAGCATTTTACGAGGCTTTTCGAACTAAAGACTACAAAACCATGCAGGCTTGTTATGCAGATAATGCCACCTTCAGGGATCCGGTTTTTAAAGACTTAAATTCAGAACAAGTTAAAGCAATGTGGCAGATGTTGCTAACAAAAGCTACGGATTTACATATCGAATATGCAAACATTTCTGCAAACGAGCATAACGGAAGTGCCGAATGGACAGCTAAATACACGTTTTCAGGTACCGGAAATAAAGTAATCAATCATATTAAAGCATCATTTGTTTTTGGTGATGGAAAAATCCTTCAACATACAGATACATTTAATTTTCGTACCTGGGCAGGCCAGGCTTTGGGAACAAAAGGAAAGCTGCTTGGCTGGACATCTTTTTTGCACAACAAAGTTTCTGCGCAGGCCCGGAAAAACCTCGAGCGTTTTATGCGGCATTAGCACAACCGGGCAGGCAGGTAATACCTGTTGCCGTTAATTTGCATAGCTAAACCACAACTTCAGTTTACACAACACACGTTTTCCTTTCGCCTACCGCCTTATCATTACCCTATCTTTGTTTTATAACGATTTGCTATGAATATAGAATTCAACAGGAATGAAGACTGGATGAAAATTTTGTGGAGTGATGCACGCCAGAAGCTGGATGCGATAAAACTTGGCGGCGGAAAAAAATCCATAGAAAAACAACACGAAAAAAATAAGCTTACTGCCCGGGAAAGGGTTACCTACCTCTGCGATAAGAACAGACCTGTTATTGAAATTGGTGCATTTGCAGGCTATGAAATGTATGAAGAGCAAGGCGGTTGCCCATCGGGTGGAACGGTTGCCGTTGTTGCATATGTAAGCGGCAAACAATGCGTAGTAGTGGCCAATGACCAGACTGTAAAGGCAGGCGCGTGGTTTCCCATTGCATGCAAAAAGAACCTGCGTATGCAGGAAATTGCCATGGAGAATCATTTACCTGTAATTTACCTTGTAGACAGTGCCGGTGTCTTTTTGCCTATGCAGGATGAAATATTCCCTGATAAAGAACATTTTGGCCGCATCTTTCGCAACAATGCACGCATGAGTGCTATGGGCATTACACAGATTGCCGCTGTAATGGGTGCGTGTGTTGCAGGTGGTGCGTACCTGCCCATTATGAGTGATGAAACGCTGATGGTGCAGGGTAATGGCAGCATCTTTCTTGCCGGTCCTTACCTGGTAAAAGCTGCCATTGGTGAAGACATTGACGCAGAAACCCTTGGCGGTGCGGTAACACATACAGAGATCAGCGGGATTGCAGATTATAAATTTGATACTGAAGAGGAGTGCCTGGACGAAATCAAAAAAATAATGGCCAAAACAGGTGAGCCGCAAAATGCGGGTTTTAACCGCGTGGCAGCCAGCCTGCCACTGAAAAATACCGAAGAACTATATGGTATTATGCATGTAAACAATGGCAAGCCCTACGATATCACAGACATTATAGAACGTATTGTAGACAATTCTGATTTTGACCAGTTTAAAAAAGATTATGGCAAAACCATTGTCTGCGGCTACGCACGCATAGACGGGTGGGCCGTAGGTATAGTGGCCAACCAGCGCCTGATAGTAAAAAGTAAAAAAGGTGAAATGCAGATGGGTGGCGTTATCTACAATGATAGTGCTGATAAAGCAGCACGATTTATTTTGAATTGCAACCAGAAAAAAATTCCACTGGTCTTTTTACAGGATGTAACCGGCTTTATGGTAGGCAGCCGTAGTGAGCATGCAGGAATTATAAAAGATGGCGCGAAGCTGGTAAATGCGGTAGCCAACAGCGTTGTGCCAAAAATTACAATCATAATTGGCAACAGTTTTGGCGCCGGCAATTATGCAATGTGCGGTAAGGCGTATGACCCAAGGTTTATTTACGCATGGCCGTCGGCAAAGATTGCCGTAATGGGTGGCGAACAGGCCGCGAAAACATTGATGCAAATACAACTTGCCGGTAAAACCGTGAGTGAAAGTGAACAGACAACTTTATTGCAGCACATTAAAACGAAATACGAAAAACAAACGGCCGTATACTACGCTGCGGCAAGGCTATGGGTAGATAATATTATTGACCCTGCCTCTACACGTACACATATTGCTGAAGCCATCAGCGCTGCTAACCATAACCCTTCTATGAGTGATTTTAAGACCGGCGTTTTCCAGGTATAATTACGACCCGCTATTATAAAAAAAGGGTTACATACTTTGTAACCCTTTTGTATTGACTTTATGCTAACGTATAGCATTTTTGTATGCCTGGCCCAAAGGTGTAAGTTTTGTTCCCTGCTCATTTGCCAGCGGATAAGAGTCGCTGCTGTTGTTATCTGAACGCGGTATGAAATAACGGTAGCCACCTGCTTTAAAAGCATTTACAGCACTCGTCATCAAACTTGCAGATGTATTGTGGCTGTTATATTCATTACACATTACCTGTTTGCCGGTTGTGCGTCTTAAAAAATCCGCCACTTCTTCTGCAGCGCCTGGCTGAAACTGGTTAGCATTTCTCTGGTTAGAAAATGGCGCCTTGGTATGCAGGTTGATAAAATCCAGGTCGATTGTTTTAAAAGCCTCGATTAGTTTTTTTGTTTCTTCATAATTGGTGCCTCTGCCTGTGCCGTACATCACCTGTCTTGTCAATTCGAGGTTGAGACCGCCGTCTGCTACTTTTATACCTCTTTGTTTGCATACCTCCACTGCCACTTTAAGCTGGTTTATGTAGTCTTCAATCGGGCCACTATGAAACACGTCTGTCGTTGGTTCATTTTCTATGACCGCCACTTCAGGATGATACTTGTCTAACACTGCAGATAGTTCTTTCCTGTATTCTTTCATATCTGTAGGAAAAGGCACCGGCTTTCTTTTACCGGCAGGCCCTGAAACGTGGCCCCAGTTGAGGTTGAGCAGAATCTTATAGCCAGCATCCCGCCACTTTTCATACGCTTTATCTGTTTGAAAATGGCTTTCGAGAATGATTGCATAACGCACAACATTTACATTGAGCAACTGCATTGTTTTCATTTTCTGATCTATAGTACCTCCTGAAATGAGTGCACCAAACTCTGTTGGGGCAGATGCAGCTAACGCACTTACACTTTGCGCACTCAACGCACTGGCTTCATTTAATTCACTTTCAGAAGAGGTGACTTCTTTTTTACACGAGGAGAAAAAAATACCTAAACACATTACACCTGATAACACGGATTTGCTTAACGGCATAGCAATGCCGATACCTTGGGGGTTCAATCTTAACTTCATTACTTGGGGTTTTTGAAATTAGCTGGAATAGATTCCTTTTGGTTTTGCCTGTTACGTAAAGACGCGGTGAGCCGACAAAAAATAAACCAAAGCGGCATTTTATGGGTGCTATTTTTATAAAAAATAAAATCTTAAGGTGTTATTAGAAACATATGAGAAAAATACATGGCCGAAAGTATACAGCGCATGGGAACGCTATAAAAAAATAATATCCGCAGTGCATCTTCACTGCGGATATTATTATAAACAAATAAAAATGTAACTACTTAATAGCCTCTTTATAAGAAACACCGAGACTGGTCAGTTTGGTGCCGGTTGTGTTAGCAAGCGGGTAAGAGCCGTTGCCTGAATTATCTGAACGCGGTACAAAATATTTGTATCCGCCATTTTCAAAGGCCTGTGTGGCAGATGAAATGAGTGATGTAGATGTATTCTCGTTGTTATACTCATTACACATTACCTGTTTGCCTGTTTCCTGGCGCAGGAAGTCTGCCACAGATTCTGCAGCACCTGGTTGAAATATATTGCCATTACGCTGGTTAGAAAAAGGTGCTTTGGTGTGAATGTTTACAAAGTCGAGGTCTATGGTTTTGAACGCTTCTATCAGCTTCTTTGTTTCTTCGTAGTTTGTACCACGACCAGTTCCATTCATTACCTGCTGGCAAAGTTCCAGGTTAAGACCACCATCTGCTACTTTTATGCCTCTGGCTTTACAAACCTCTACGGCAACTTTAAGTTCTTCTATGTAATCTTCTATAGGGCCGCTGTGAAATACATCTGTTGTTTCTTCATTTTCAATTACCGCAACTTCGGGGTGATACTTGTCTAAAATGGCTGTAAGCTCTATGCGGTATTCTTTAAGATCTGTTGGAAAGGGAACGGGCTTTTTATTGCCTTTGTTGTTGGTAACGTGGCCCCAATTCAGGTTGCAAAGTATTTTGTAACCGGCATCGCGCCATCTTTCATAACCTTTGTCTTCAGATATATGGCTTTCAAGCACAATAGCATAACGCACTGTACCAACACCTAACATATCCATTACATTCATCTTATCTGGTATTTCGCCATCTGCAATAAGTGCACCCCAGTCTGTACCGGCCGCAACTGCATTGCTTGCAGACATGGCAGACAAGGCTGAAGCTGATTCTTCAGTAGCAGCAAGCGCTTCTTCTGAGGGAGCAATTTCCTTTTTACAACTTGTAATTAACGCAAATAATGCAATGATGAGAAAAGATGATTTTACAGTAGGCATAAGTATGCCTTTACAATCATGGGATGATTGAACTTTCATTACGATGGGGGTTTTAAATTAGAATAGATTCTTTTGACAACTGTTACTTGGGGGCTGCAGTCCTCTTGTAAAACTTGTTTTGCGAAAAGCAAAAACCAATCCAAATGCGGCTTTCAGAGAAATTTTTTTTGAAAAAAAATCAGAATAAGCGAAAAAAATTATTAACAGATGTGATTTAATTACAATCTGTGGAAAGTTTTTTACAGAACTAACGATCGGTAGATAAACAACGGGCAGCAATAAAATAAGGGTGCAGTAATTACAACGCTATAGTGTATGTGTAAACGAGGCGTGCAGGTATTCAATGCAGAGATAATATAAGAGCTTTTGCTTCGGTCTTCGCGTTGCCCGGCCGGGTTGATGCAGTTGAAGAGTGCGACGCAACAGAAGCCCAATGCTTCTGCTGCAGCCGGGTACATCATTAAAAAAAACTAATCCATTACTTCGTATATGGCAACTGGTACGTTCTTATTTTTTAAACTTACCTCCCCCAAAGGCTTGCAGTTGAATGACTCTTTTACCTTCTCGTAAGAAGATTGGGCAATCAGCAACTGGCCTGCTTTTGCAACGCTCTGCAGGCGTTCTGCTGTATTTACCACATCGCCGATTACGGTATAATCGAGGCGGCGCAGTGTTGCCGAACCAATATTGCCGGAGATGAGTTCGCCGCTGTGTATACCAATGGCTACGTCTGGCCTGAAGCTGATGCCGTCTGTTTCTGCCGGTAATTTCTCTATAGATGACCTTACTGTAAGGCATGCTTCAATAGCACGATCGAGATGAAAATCTCCACGGAAAACAGCCATGATCGCATCGCCAATAAACTTATCGATATGGCCGCCCTGCGCAATGATCTCTTTTACCATTACGTCAAAATATTTATTGAGCAGTTTAACCACTGCATCAGCGGGTTCTGTTTCTGTAATGGCGGTAAAGCTGCAGATATCCAGGAATGCAACCGTTGCTTCTATGGTATCATTTACCATGAGGGATGACTCGAACTCCTGCTTGTTCATAAACTTGAGTACCGTTTCATCTACATACATACGCAGGATGTTATTTTCCTTGATAGCCTGCATGGTTTTGTGCAACTGGTTTACATAATCAATGGTTTTATTCATGGTTATCTCGAGGTCTTCGAAATTAACCGGCTTGGTTACAAAATCGAATGCACCGCGGTTCATGGCAGTACGAATGTTGTCCATGTCTCCATAAGCTGATACGATGACTGCTTTTATAAGCGGGCTTACTTCATGCAGTTTAGATAACAAGGTAAGGCCGTCCATAATGGGCATGTTAATATCACTGAGCACCACATCTATGTCTTTATGCTCGGCCAGTTTATCCAGTGCATCGCCACCATTTACTGCAAACAGGAACTGGTAGCGGTTTTCCCTGATCTGCTTCCTGAATTTTTGCTTGATCAGCGCTTCCAGGTCTGTCTCGTCATCTACCACCAATATTTTCGCCATTAGTTGATATGTTTAAGTTTTTCTTTTAACAGATTAAAATCGAGCGGTTTGGTCAAAAAATCATCGGCGCCATACTCCATGGCATGGTTGTAATTTTCTTCATCGCCATACGCGGTAACCATCATTACTTTGGGCGGCGGGTTTTCATAATCTTTCTTTATAACCCTCAGCAATTCCAGCCCGCTCATGCCGGGCATATTAATATCAGATAATATCAACACAGCTTCATGCATGTGGTGGTTGAGATAATTCAATGCCTCTTCGCCGGAGAAAGCAAAGGCAAACTCCATCTCATGATTTTTTATTTCTTTCCTGAATTTTAGCTGGAAGAGCGTTTGTATATCTGTTTCGTCGTCAACAACCAGAATTTTCATAGCGTATGTTATATATTAATAATTATGAGCCGGTCCCCTGTACTTCGTGGCATCGCCTGTTGCGTCGCACTCCTGTACTGATGGTATTTCATGGCATCAGCTTCCGGGTATAACAGGCGCTGTTGTTACCGGCAAAGTAATGATAAAAGCAGTGCCCTCATTTTCTGTTGTTTCAACCTTTAACTCGCCACCATGCCCCTTTGTAATAATATCATAGCTCAAAGAAAGGCCAAGCCCCGTGCCCTGCCCGGTAGGTTTGGTAGTAAAGAAAGGTTGGAATATTTTATCAATGATCTTTTGCGGTATACCGTTGCCATTATCTTTTATTACTACTTCAATTTTATCGCCCAGGTTTTTTGTAATCACCTGTACTGTAGGTTCAAAATGAACCGGACTGCCCTCTCCTGCCACCGGCTTAAGGTGTTTCTTTTTTTCAGAAACAGCGTAAAATGCATTGTTGATAAGGTTAAGTATGACCCGGCCAATATCTTGCGGTACCACATTTATTTTACTTACCGATGTGTCAAAATTAGTTTCGAAGCGGGCATTGAAGGTTTTATCTTTTGCACGAAGGCCGTGATAAGAAAGGCGCAGGTATTCGTCTGCCAGGGCGTTTATGTCGGTAAGTTCTTTTTGCCCGCTGCTGGTACGGCTGTGCTGCAACATTCCTTTTACAATGCCGTCTGCACGCTTGCCATGGTGGTTAATCTTTTCAAGGTTTTGTATTACATTATCGGCCAGTTCTTTGGCTTCACCTGTATTGCCATTGTCCAGCTCAGTTTTCATTTCATCGAGCAACTCTTTGCTCACCTCTGAAAAATTGTTTACAAAATTCAGCGGGTTTTGTATCTCATGAGCTATGCCTGCTGTAAGCTCTCCAAGGCTGGCCATTTTCTCGCTTTGTATCAGTTGTGCCTGTGTCGCTTTTAATTCATTCAATGCCACCTCAAGCTCTTCTTTCTGCCTGGTTAAGGCGGCGGTACGTTCGGCCACCTGTATTTCCAGTTCAGCCTTCATGGAAGACATTATTTTATTGTTTCTTTCTTCCTCGGCAACCTTGGCCTTTGCCTTATCCAGTTCTTTTTTCTGCCTCACCGTAACAATCCATACCCCTACCCCCCAAATGATCGTAAATACCTGGATCATTTCCAGGAAATCGTCCCACTCTTTATAAAAGGACGGCATTACCGCCTTTATGATGTTGATAATGATAGAAACAATAATATAAGGTGCAATAGCCAGGTAAATAGACTTAACCTTTTTAAATACCGGCTGTGTGTACAGCAGGTAAATAAGCCCGATAATTGCCAGTTGCCCCAGTATAACAAACACAATGGTGTACTTATAAGATACAATGGATGCCACGAAAAGGCCCATGGTAATATAGGATGCAAGCTTTAACCGCTTTTCCCACTGCGGTTCAATATTTTCGCTGCGCAGGCTTTTGTACACAAAACGGCAAACAAAATATATGAGTAAGAATTCCATACAGCCTGCAAAATACAATACTAATCAATACATCGATGTGGGTTTAAAACAAGCCTTATACAGGAAGTTCTATTGTAAACGTGGTTCCCTCATTTACGGCTGAAGCGACAGTTATGTCGCCGTTGTGTGCCTTTATGATGTCGTAACTCAGGCTTAGACCCAGCCCGGTACCCTGCCCCGTTGGCTTTGTGGTAAAGAATGGCTGGAAAATCTTTTCTTTAATGGCATCCGCAATACCACTGCCATTGTCCTGTACAGTTACCAGTATTTTATCTTTTAGCCTTTGGGTGCCTACAGTCACAACGGGCTCATAGGTGTCACCGGCATTCTTCTTCTTTTCACCGGTTGCATGCAGCGCATTGGTGACCAGATTAAGTATTACCCTTCCCACATCCTGGGGAATGATATCAACCTTTCCTACACCGGCATCAAAATTTGTATTGAGTGTGGCGTTGAATGATTTTTCTTTTGCCCTTACACCATGGTAGCTCAGCCGCATATACTCTTCCACCAATGTATTAATATCAGTAGCTTCTTTGGTACCGGTACTTGTTCGGGAATGTTGCAACATGTTCTTCACAATTGCATCTGCACGTTTTCCATGGTGAGCGATCTTATCAAGGTTTTCCCTGATGTCTTTTGCCAGCAGTTGTACTTCTTCATAGTCATTCCGGGTAATAGCTTCCTGTATCTCATCGGCCATTTCTGCACTAACCTCAGAAAAATTGTTGACAAAGTTTAAGGGGTTTTGTATTTCATGCGCAATACCGGCGGTAAGTTCTCCAAGGCTGGCCATTTTTTCTGCATGTACCAGTTGCGCCTGCGTTTGACGCAGTTTGGTAAATGCTATATTTAGCTCCTCTTTTTGCCTGCGCAGCATAGCATAGGCTTTTAGTTTATTCCTGTAGCCCACAAAAATGCCTATGATCAATAAGAGTGCGCAACCAAGACCAATCATCAATGCCAGTTGCCGTGCGCTGGCAACAGCATCCTTTTGCTCCTGCGCTGCTGCAGCGGCCTGCTGCTTCTTCTCAAATTCAAAGTTCATAGAGGTTTCCGTGGCCTTTCGCACATTCTCTTTACTTATCACTGAATCTTTAATGAGCGAGTATAATTTAAATGCTTCAAGAGACTTTTTATATTCACCGGTATTTTCGTAGCATTGAGAAAGCTCCTTGTAAGATTCCCCGATCTGTTCATCATAGATATCTGTGGAAGACATTACCGCAAACCCTTTTTCATAATACCTGATTGCTTCTTTATAGCGGCCCTGCGCTTTGTTGATAGATCCGAAGGTGTTGTTCGTCTGGTAAATATTCAATGGTTGGCGGGACGAGTCTGCTACTGCAACGGCCTGCTCAATAAGTTTCTCAGCTTCTGCATACCTGTGTTGTTCTGCAAGTGCAGCGGCAGCTTTTGACAAACCTGTTGACCGTATCCCCTGGTCTCCCATCTCCAGGCCCAGTTCTGCAGACTTCATGGCATATGCGTACGCTTTTTCATGCTGCCTGCGGGTTTGATAAACCGTAGAAAGGTTTGAATAGGCATAAAGCTCTACAACTTTTATATTGTTCTTTTTTGCCAGTTGTTCTGCCTTAAGCAGTGATTGCTCTGCACGGGTGAGGTCTCCTATTGTTTTATAAGTGATGCCGATATTTACCAGTGTTCTTGCCTGGGTAGATTCATCCTTTCTTTCTTCGGCAAGTTGAAGCGACTTTTGCTGGTATTGCAGGGCACGGGTAAAATTTGACTGCATTTGAAAGGAAATTGCAATATTGCTGTATGAACGCGATAGTTCTTCTTTAAAGTTATTGCGCTCATCGATGGCAATTGATTTCTGGTAAAAGTATATGGCAGAATCGTAACGGGTTTGCATTCCATTCATCATACCATAGGCCGCAAAAACACGGCTGATATTGGCCGAATCATTAAGGGTATTGAAGATGGCTGAAGCGGCTGCGAGGTCTGTGGCTGCAGCCGCATAATCTCCTTTGAAACAATAATTATTGGCCAGTCTTATCCTTGTTATTCCTTCTCCAAGTTTGTAATTAGCCTTTACCGCGTCTTGCAGGATCATCTTTCCAAGGCTGATGGCAGAGTCCAGATTTTGATTTGCCAAATAAACCATTTTCCGGTTGAGCAAATTTATTCTTGCTGTATCTGAAGGGGCTTGTTTAATTAGTTTGTCCAGGCTGTCTAATATGTTGGATTGTGCAACGGTGATCATTGCTATACAGCAGGCAAAAACGGTCAGTAAAGTTTTCATGGAAACAGTAGTGTGGTATCAGGCAATTTAACGCAATTAGCGGTATTGAATTAAATTATTTTGCCGTTGAAGCTGCCTGTAAAAATGGGTAAAGGCCGCACCCTTGCTGAATAGCCTGACGAACGATGCAGTGAGTGACACAACAGGTGATGATAGTAGTAATACTGCTGAAACAACATTGCTGTATTGAAAATAAAAACGGGCAGTAACCTGCGGTTACTGCCCGTTGAAAAAATTATTAACGAGTATCTATTTCTTTTGCAGTGTTATTTCTGCTGTTCCATCTGCGCTGGAAGTAATAACAATGCCCGCCTGGTTTTGCGTTGTTGTTTGCTTCACAATTTGCGTAATGTAAAGCCTGTTACCTTCAACCCTGTATTTTGCACCGGAGGGCTGCGATGCCTGTGTTACGCCATTGGTAAAAACGGTTCCGCCTTCAAAATACAATGAGTCGGCACTTACTACACGATAAGCCGCGCTGCCGTTGGATGTTATGGCAGGTACATTGAAGGGCTGTTCGAATTCTTCAATCAACTGGCCATCTTCGTAAATGGCTGCGTTTACAGTGGAATTTACGGTGTAGGAAAGGTTGGCAGATGTCATGTTGGAAGCATCTATGGTTATAACGCCTGTATTATTTTCTGTGGTGTAATTGCCGGAAGCTACAGACTCTGTTTTAACACCGGAAATGGTGTAAGCATTGGAGGTTGTGAAATCCAGGCTCATCGACACAAAATCCCACGTGCCCTGGATAGCTGATGCATTCACATTTGGTTCACTGGCATCTTTCTGGCAGGAAATAACTGATACAGCCAGCAGGGCTGCACAAACAACTTTGGTAAAATTTTTCATAATGAATCTTTGTTTTTTTAATGAGTTTAGAGAAGAGTGGTAGCATAAACCGGTAGAAATGATAATGTTTAAGGGCTTAATACTGATTGTTTTCTCTAAAAATTAAGCCGCAAAAAAAGGGGAAATACAGATATCCTGCAATTAGTATAGCATTAATTTTTTCGACAACGTTCCTGCTTATCCGTTAAAATCGTTATACAGTTTTATTGCAATAACCAATAAGTAAATTTTTGTTCATTCGTCAACAGGCCAAATTACCTATCTTTCAATCATATAAAAAAGTTCTATTATGTTTAAGAAAATCATTAGCCTGCCATTGTGCTTTGCAATTTTGGGTATGAGCATTTTATTTGCATCGTGTGGTGTAAAGGATGCTGACATTGAGAAAGCCGTTAGTGAAAAGATAAGCTCCACAGCTGAAATGAGTGGCATTGCGGCCACGGTAAAAGACGGAGTAGTTACACTGAGCGGTGAATGTAAAGACGATGCCTGTAAAACTTCGTGCGAAAAAACAGTGAAAGACATCAAAGGTGTAAAATCTGTGGTTAACAACATCACCGTTGCACCGCCCCCGCCACCGCCGGCTGCACCGGTAGAGATAACGGCAGACGACCCGTTAACAAAAGCAGTAGCTGACGCTACCAAGGATTTTACCGGCGTTACAGCAACAGTAAATGATGGCGTTGTTACGCTTACCGGCGAAATAAAAAAAGCCAGTCTGCCCAAACTGATGCAGGCCATCATGGCATCTAAACCAAAAAAAGTTGAAAACAAACTCGTTATTAAATAAAAACAAGCAATATGTCTTTACACGATAAATACAAACAGCTTACAGATGCTGCAACTGCGGCCGGTGTTACAGACCTGCAGGTACGCGAACAGGATAATGTGCTGTATATAGATGGCACCGCACCTGCCGGTGCGGTAAAAGATCAGCTTTGGGACGTATACAATACCATAGACCCCGACTTTCGCAGCGGAGATCTTGTACTGAATGTGAATGTTGGCGGAACCGTGGATGGTGGCAAACTTAAAGTGATCACAGAAAGATCTAACCTTAACATCAGGAAAGGGCCGGGAACAGACCAGCCGATCGTTGGCAAAGCGGCGCACCATGAAGTGGTTACACTCATCAGCAAATCGAGCGACCTGTGGTGGCTGATAAAAACTGATAATGGTGAAGAGGGATATGCCTATGCACAATATCTTTCACCCGAATTATAAATAAGCAACTACGCCTGAAACAACAATGGATAACGTGTCGTTATCCATTGTTGTTTATAACAGACCACTAATGGTATTACCTGATCTCTGAGAACTGAATATTACTGATGCGGTATTGTTGCCAGCCATTGAAATCGTAGTGCCACCACTCATAAGGGTAAACTGTAAACCCGTTCAACTCCATTTTCTCCCTTAGCAGGTCACGCAATTTACGCTGCTGCGCGGTGCCACCTTTATAGTCAGGGAAAGATCTTTCGCTCATTTCATCGTATATGCCTGTCATTGTTACTTCTTTACCTGTAGACAATTCATACAGGCTGAGATCTACTGCACAGCCACGGTTATGTCTTGATCCTTTTTTTGGGTCTGCCACAAATTTTTTGTTTTCTTCCGTGGTTATATCCCAGAAAAGTTTCGTTACACTCCATGGCCTGTAGCCATCGAAAACCAGCAAACCGTAACCAAGCGGCCTCAGCGATGCGTTTATCTTAACCAGCGCTTCTGCTGCAGGTCTTTGTAAAAAAGCACGGGCCTCCTGGTACACGGGCCTGCCAACAAAGTTGTTGCTGGTTGCATAGCGTATATCAAGTTTTATAGTAGAATCAAGGGTTATTATTTCAACAAGGTCGGTTGGTTTAAAGTTACCTGTTTCCCGGGGCGGTTTTGCAGCGCAACTAATAAAGAGCAATGCAAAAAAGTAATATGCTTTTACCGTATGCAACATGTGGTTTCTTTTAATAAAGATAAGTTATGAGCCCGGCTTTTGTAACACGGATGATGCTTCGTTGCGTCGCACGCTTGTACGCTTAGCCCTTCATGCAACTGTAGCGATCAGTGCAATATTTCGCAGGGTTGACCAATTACCTGCAGCAGTAAAAACAGGTATAAAGAAGACTGTGCCCGAAACTGCTGCATATAGTGTTGCTGCACAAGTGTGCGACGCAAGCAAAGCCCGATAGTAGTACTGCTGCCTGGTTCAATAAAATAAAAACACCAGCCATTTGCGGCTGGTGTTTTACATGAAAGCATGTGCATTATTCTACTATAACTTTTTGTATATACTGCTGAGACTGGTTACTTACTTTTAAATGATACACGCCTCTGGCTGTATTTGCCGGCAGTGAAATAGTGTGCGTTGCAAAACCACCGTTATGGTTGATACTGGCGGCATACAGCGCCTGCCCGCCATTATTATATAATGCCATGTTATAACGCCCCGCAGGCAGGTTATACAATTGAATATTTACCTGCATTTGCTGTACAGGATTGGGAATAACGGCAATAGCAGTTTTCGCGTTGTTTACAGTGATCGATATAATTGATGAATAGTGGAGGGAGCCATCTTTATCAATCATTTTTATGCGGTAAAAGCTTTTGCCATTGACCGGTTGCAAATGATAAGCAGCATAATCGTTTTGCAGTTTTCCATTGTTAAGCGCCTGCTGCTTTGCAACCGGCAGAAAATTTATACCGTCTGTTGCATGTTCCACTTCATAAGCATTAACCCCGGATTCATTCAGCGAAGTCCATTGAATTTTTATCTTACTGTTTTCCTGTAACGCTTTCACATTTACGATATCAGCCGCCAGCACAATAGCGCCAAAATTACCGGCGGTAAAGCGGTAGTAGCCCGGCACGGAAGAACCTGTGCTTAGTGTGTATTCTGCGTAGCCTTCTGTTCCATCGAGCGTACCGGAAATTCTCGGAAGAGAGCGGTGCGTATAAAAATTACCGGCTGAGTAGTCACGCCTTGCTACCATTACATTACCCGGGGCGAACCCTGTTTCTATTTCATCCTGGTTTATACCAAAAAGCTGGCTCAACCAGTCGTACTTTTTAAAGTAAAGTCTTACACCTGTGGCGGCTACCGTTGCAGTGTTGGAAGCCCTTACATACCAAACCCTGTTTACTCTTGGCGACGGTGTATTTAAGAGATCACCTTTCCCTACTACAACGGTAAGGTCTGTTGTGGGTCCCGTGGTAATACCCGGGTTTATGGCAAACCTGTTGGGGCTTACAAAATCAGGCCCAACCGGCAGGGTGATGTAAGTATTACCAAGAACATTTTTTATAGCAAAACCAACTGTGCCTGCAAAAGGCGTGGTTGCAGATGGCGTTAAACCTGCTGCTGTAAGTGCATTACCGGAGGCATCGCACGTTGCTATATAACTGTTTGCCGGCGTTGGGTTAGACAAGGTACCGCCGCTGTTATTCCACGTAAGCAGGTTATTACCTGTGGCTAGCCTGCCATTGGTAAGGGTGAGGTTCCTGGAAACTGTAGCATTATTGCTTAAGACCATACGGTTGTTGGCCGCAGATTTATTCATGGTAAGGTTGTAAAAGGTGGTAGCAGCAGTACCGCCGATCGTTCCGTTGGAGGTGCCGTTAAAGGTTACTGTTCCGTTTTGCTGGGTAAATGTGCCGTTGTTGGTCCAGCTATTGCCTACAAGCAGCGGATAATCGTAGGTACCGAAAAATGCCGTATTGCGAATGTTCAGGTTAGTATTGGCACCAATGGTAAGACTACCGATAATGTTTATTTGCCCTGTAGTGGGCGCAAAAAAGTTGCTGCTGTTTCCCGGATATTTTATGGCGGTACCTGTACCACTGCCACGCGATAATACCAGGTTGCCATAAACTGCTCCCTCATACACATACTGTGTAAGAGAAGAACTGCCGTTGTACTCTACCGTACTAAGCGGCTGCAGCGATAAGCTGGAAAAGCCATCGGGAAAATTATTTCCAAAGATGTCTATGCCTCCCACGTCATCTCCCAATTTTAGGGTACTGTTGTTTTCAAGTAATAATGTCCCAACGTCGGGAGAGTTGATTTGATTCAAGGTCCATGTCTCAGGTATATTCAATGTTGCATTTGCCTTCACGGTCAGATTGCCGCCCGTTATATCTGTGCTGTAAGTTGCAGTGCCGGCCATGTTAAGATTTGTAGTGCTGGTGCCGTTACCCACCTGCATGTTTGCAAAATCAACATATTGCGAAAGACCAGAAGTGCAGTTATTTGTGAAAACCTGGCTGCCATTTTTTGAAAATATAAAAGTAGCATTAGAGCGTGTGCCGGAACGGGCATTGAAAGTAACATCATTACCAAAGTTGATATTGGGCAGGTACCCGGATGCACCACCCAGGTAGCAGTATTTGGTATTGGTTGTCCCTCCTATTGTGGTTGTGCCCCCAATGCTGATTGTTACGTTTCTGCCAACTAATTCAACATACTGGGAAGAAGAAAAATCGTTGCCCCCGGTTGAGCTCATTGTAAGGCCACCGCTCGTTGTGAGATTATTGATCGCTTCTACCCGGAGTGTTTTAGTACCGGTACTACCCAAAACACCTGTACTTCCCCAATTTCCATTGATGGTTAGGCTTTTAATACTAACAGGCACATCAATATTAACGGTTGCAGCTGCATTGCCGCTTGCAGTTCTGTTGAAATTAATAATCACGTCATCCGTAAGGCCGGGTATTCCTGCAGGCGACCACCCTGCGGTTGACCAGTTTACAGTGGCTGTTGCAGTAGTTATAGTAAGTGTTTTTTGAGTAAAAGCTGTTAGATTAAACAACAGCATCAGGCATAAAAAAGTGTAAAGCTTTAATTTCATAAGCAAGGTTTGGCATGAAACAATATGGCTTTACAAGGGATACCAGTTGGCTGCGGCGCTTTACATCGGATTGGACTTATAAAAATCTAAATTAATAATAAAAAAAAATATATGACATTATAAAATCCGTAAAAGAGTCGCGCATTTATTCAACCAGTACTTTGTAGCTCGAGAACCTGTTTTCGTAACCGATCCGAAGAATATAAAGACCATGCAAGGCAGAAGGTAGTACAACTGATTCCGGCCCTGAGGCAGGAAGCTGGTAAATGATATGCCGGAAAACAGGATTACCATTCAGATCATTCAGCGAAAGATGAATCTTTCCGGCAGGAATGGTTGAAAACCTGATATTTAATAAGTGATTTTTGACAGGATTTTGAAGCATTACAACCCGAGAACTACCCGTATTGATATCCAGCACCACAACGGCGCTATAACTTATTTTTCCATCCCGTGTTATGATTTTTATACGATAGTAATTTTTTCCCTGCAGCGGAAAATGGTCAGTAGTCGCATAAGTTCCTGCAGGTGCAACAACAGCATTTGCGGCAAGCTGGGCAATACCCGAAAAATTATGGCCGTTTGCAGAACGTTCCACAACATATTTCTGTACGTTCGTTTCATCTGTCATTAACCATTCTATCACTGCAGTTCCGTTTTCCACGGAAGCTTTTATCCTGCTTACCTGAAGCGGCAGCACTATTGTCTCAAAGTTTCCGGCGCTGAACTTATAATACGCAGGCACAGATGAACCCGCGTTAACTGCATACTCTGCATAGTCCTCCGCTCCATTTAGTACGCCAATATCTTTAGCAAAAGAGCGGTGCGTAAGATGTTCCAGGTCTGTATAATCCTTACGGCCAACAAAAACCGCAGAAGGAATAAATCCATCTTCTATCTCATCCTGCGCAGAACCGAAATGAAAGCTGTTCCAGTCGTACTTGGTAAAATAAAGCCTCACACCGCTACTCATTACGGTTGCAGTATTGGATGCATGCACATACCAGATCCTGCTCACTTTAGGCTGGGCCGTATTCAGTATGTCACCCTTTCCTACCACTACCGTTATAGCTGTACCAGCAGCGTTTTGCGGATTGATCGCCATCCTGTTTGGCCTGGCAAGGTCTGGCCCAACAGGGAACACCGTATAGGCAAATCCTTTCACATCCATCATTCTAAAACCAACATTTCCGGCAAATGTTGTATTTGTAGTAGCACTAAGACCTGCTGCCGTAAGGGGGTTTCCTCCGGCGTCACATGTTGCCACAAAACTGTCGTATGGAGATGACGGATAAGTTATTGTGGCACCACTGTTAACAGTCAAAAGATTTGCACCCGTAATAACTACACCTTTCATAAGATTGAAAGTACCATTGATATTCATCGATCCTCCAAGGGCAATATTTCCACCTGCTCCCAATGCATTCATCGTCAGATTTTTGATAGTATTAGCGGTGGGCGACAATGTTAATGTACCTGCAGTGCCTGCTGCAGTCCTGGCTATTGTAATATCCGTGTTGCTGCTGCTGCAGGTAAAATTACCGGTACCGCCTATTTTACCGGCTACTGTAAGGCTACCGTAATTTAATGCAATGCTTACCGATCCTTTATGGTCAAGGATGCCTGCAACGTTGAGGATTGCACCCGTAGCAACCGCGGTTCCAACATTTATGGTGGGTGATCCGCTTATGGTAACCGACGCTGCAGAAGAGATAGTGAAGTCGTTTGCTGAAACACCTTTATTCAGGTTTAAAGTTATGCTCCCGTCAATAACCGCAGTATTACCGGTAATCGTAAAAGTACCACAGGATGAAGCCCTTGTAATTGTTCCGTTGCCTCCCATCCCATCCCTGAAAGTCTTGGTACCTGCATTGGTAAAATTGACGGATACCCCGGCGCCCTGTACTTCAAACTTACCATTAAAGGTTGTGGCCGCAGCAGCTCCAATGTTTCCGGTTGTTTTGGTAACCCTGAAGATGGCTGCTGTTCCCGCCGCTGCATTCGGGAAATATATTGCATTACCGGAAGTAAAAATGTTGGTTGAGTTCCATTGAAACACTGAACCACCGGCAAAATCAACATTGGTATTTCTTGCAAAATCATCGCTCTGCCCGGTAGTGTTATCGTCTGCCCGTACAAGACTATTCACAAGGCCGCGTGCTCCTGTATTAAATAAGGTTTGCGTTCCATTTAAAACATAGGTTCCGTTCACAACAAAATCGTAAGCATTGGAGCCATTATAAATCGTCAGTGTTTTGTTCAACTGGTGATTTAAAACACCGCCATTATTAATGACCAGGTTCGAAGATTTAGCAGCCGTGTTGATAGTAATGGTATGGCCATTTTCGATAAAGACACCGGCTGCATTCTCATCTGGTACCCTTTTACTGGTTGAATAAATAATGTTATTCGCAGAAGCCTCCCACGATGCAGCATCACTCCAGTTGCCGGAGCTCTTCGATCTGAAATAATATGTATTGAGTGTTATTGTTCCAACAGGTACCACATACCCATTAAACTCAAAATCATTTATACTGCAACCACCTGTTGTGCCAGATGCATTCCAGCCGTAAAGCCTGAAGCTAACCGGTGCGGTCAAATCCTGGAAAAGTGTAGCGGTAAGATCTATGCTAAAATTCGTGGTGGAGCCGCCGGCATTGGTAAAGGTTCCAATATCGGTAGTATAACCATCTAAACTGCTACGCAGCGAGAAAGATAACGGTCCTGTACTGGATGTCTGCAGGTTAATGATCAGGTCATTAAGTCCCATCTCGTAACCGGCAGATGGTGTAAGGGTAAATGAAAAATATTTAGTGAGATCTATACTTGTCCCCGTACCCCAGTTGTTGGCGTTGTAGCGGTTATTAGCATTGGCACCGGCTATTCCCGCACTTCTTCCAATGCCCGACACTGATAAGTTGGCTACTACATTGTCGCCGGCTGTGTATGGATTTACAGTATTGGGGTTACTACCTGTTATCGGGTTGCTCCAGATTTGACTATACAACGTTTGAAAATTAACAACAAACAATGCAAGCAAAACACAACGAGTTTTCATAATATTAGGGTTATTTTGCAGTTAAAAGATACTGCCAGTCAGACTAAATTATATAAAACTGTTATATGTATTAATTAAAAATGGCCCTTTTGTTTTTCATACCTGGAGGGTATTTGATACCGGCAATTGTATTTCATGGCATCCCGGTTGCATCGCAATCACTTCAACTGTATAACGTATGGCATCTTTGGCGATCCGGTTTCGGTTTCCGGGTGTTATTACCAAGAATTTATCGATAAGAATAAATTAGGAAGTGTTTGATGGCACATGACAGTAACAACCGCCTGCAGGCGGGTTAGTCATCATCTTTACAAAGTATAGTTCAAAACTTAAAATTGCGAAACAAAATAGGCAGTAATGCGCTGTTTAACGGATCAAAATTACCTGCCTGAATTGCTGCTCCCGTGTTCTAATGGAAAGTGTATAAGTCCCGGTTATAAATCTTGCCGGTACGTGCACACTATAATTTCCTGAGCCTCCTGCGTGGGCTATAAAAGCAGTATAAATCAGGTTGCCATTCATGTCATAAAATACAACACTGTATGTTCCGGCTGCAATATCATTTAGCTGAATATTCAGTTGCCTGTTCTCAACAGGATTAGGATAAACACGGATTGCTTTGCCGCCAGGTTCAATATCAACAGTTGCAATCCCGGAATATTTTGCGGTGCCGTCGTTGTCTACAAACTTTAACCGGTAATAATGCCTGCCACTTTGCGGTTGCTGATGTGCACAGGTATAATCATTTTGATTTTTTCCGTTGTTCAATGCATTTACCTGTTGTAGCGGCAAAAAGTTAATACCATCTGCCGAATGCTCCACCTCGTAATAATCAACATTTGTTTCATTTACTGCCGTCCATCCTAACACTACATTGTTATTTTTCTGGTAAGCATGGAAGTTGGTTATGGTCACTGGCAATATGATTGTTGCAAAATTACCAGCGCTGAATTTATAGTAGGCTGGCACGGAAGATCCAATTCCTGTATTGAGAATATACTCAGCATACCCTTCTAAACCATCTAAAGCGCCAATATTTCTTGGCGTAACTGACCTGTTGTTCAAAAAATTGGTTGCCAAATAATCTTTTCTTCCCACATATACCTGCGTCGGTATAAAACCGTCTTCAACTTCATCCTGGATGCCAAAAGCAAGGCTGTTCCAGTCATGCTTTGTAAAGTACAATCTGATACCACTCTGCGCCACATTTGCCTGGTTAGAGGCATGCACATACCATATTCTGTTTACCCTTGGCTGCGGCGTGGAAAGGATGTCTCCTTTGCCCACTACTACTGTTATATCAGTGGGTGTGTTATTACCGGGATTAATTTCTATCTTATTAGGTCGTGAAAAATCCGCAGCCACGGGAAACCTGGAATAGAAGAAACCTTTTACATTTTTAATACGAAATCCTGAGTTACCTGTAAAAGCAGTAGTTGTAGTTGCATTTACACCAGCAATACCAAGTGCCTGGCCTGTTTGATTACAGGTGGCAATAAAACTGTTTGTATATGTTGCAGGCATATCAATTATGCCGCCGCTATTATTCCATGTCAGTAGTTTATCATCGGTAACAATAATGCCCTGGTACAGGTTGATGTTGTT